>JAWOHG010000052.1:0-21391 GCA_046485245.1 bacterium | reverse complement strand
AAGGTCGTGCTCGAATCGGGCCAACCGCAGGTCGTCGGTTATGGCCTGGAGCTCAAGTAGATGAACGCGCTGAGGCTTTTGCCGGTACTGGCCGCGCTGGCCGTTGCCGCAGCTCCGGCTGCGGCGCAGTGCGGCGGCTGCCCCGCTGCCGCGAGTTGCGCCAGCAGCCCGGCCGTCAGCCTGAAGCTCGCTGCGGTGGACGGCGACTCCGTCGACGTCGGCGCGCTCGTCGGCATGCACCCGATGGTACTGTTGTTCGCCGGCACCGACCGACCATCGAAGGCCGCCGCGCTCGCTATCCAGAAGGCGTTCGTGGCCGGCCGCGGCCAATCGGCCCGATTCGTCGGCATCATCAACGCCGACCCGAGGGCGACGAAACGCGCGGCCCGGTCCTGGAGGCTGGGCTACACCGTGCTTGCCGACCCGGGCAAGAAGGCGGGCGAGTGGTTGAGAGCAGAGGAGATGCCGGTTGTCGTGTTCATCCAGGCGACCGGTAATGTAGTCAAGACCGAGTATAGCGTAACGGCAACTTCCCTGCTGGCAGGACTGACGGCGTTGGCGCAACCCGACGACTGGGAGGATTGGGCGGTTGACCCTGTCTGCCGCATGACCGTGACCAAGGCGGACGCTGCCGCCAACGCCAGCTACGAGGGTGAAACCTATTACTTCTGCAGTGCGGCCTGCAAGTCGAGCTTTGCCCGGGACCCGGCCCGGTACCTGAGCCACTGACCCTGTCCTGTCCGCCCTGTCCGGCGCTTTGACACCGCCCCGCGCCCGCCTATCCTGACAGAGTGAACGACGCGACCGGCCCGCGACCGACCGGCTGGGGCGACCCGCCGGTCGCGGCGCCGGGAATTGACGAAGTCCGCCGGGCAAGTGAGCGCCTCGCCGGTGTCACGGTCGTATCCCCGCTTCTCCCCTGCGCCGCCGCGCCGAACATCCTACTGAAACTGGAGACAACCCAGCCGACCGGCTCGTTCAAACTGCGAGGGGCGTGGAACTGGGCCGCGCAACTGGACGAATCAGCAGTCCGCCGCGGGTTCTCGACATTCAGCGCCGGCAACACGGCGCTTGCACTCGGTTGGTGCGCGCGACGGCTGGGCACGACCTGCCACAGCTTGATTCCCGACTACGCACCCGAGGTGAAGGTGTCGGCCTTGCGAGCGGCCGGGGTCGAGCCGGTGCTGGTACCGTTCAAGGAGATGGCCGACTGGCTGTTCCGCGCCGGCTGGCGAAGCGAGCCCTGGTCGTTCCTGCACCCATGGACCGAGCCGGCGATGCTCGCAGGCCACGCGACCATCGCGCTCGAACTTGTCGAGCAGTCTGGTATATTCGAGACTATATATGTACCAGTCGGCGGCGGGGCGCTGTGCTGCGGGGTAGGCAGCGCGCTGAAAAGCCTGCGGCCGGGCGTGCGGGTCGTTGCGGTGCAGTCCGCCGCCTACCCGGCGCTGCCCGCCAGCCGCGCCGCGGGACAGCCGGTGTGGGTCGAGCACGGCACGACTGTCTGCGACGGTGTGGCGGTGCCGTTCCTTACCGAACCGGTGTTCCCGTTGCTGCAATCGGTGGTCGACGAGGTACGCGTCGTGGAGGACCGGGAGGTGCTGGCCGCGATCGAACTGCTCGCCGCGCAGGGCGTCGCGGCCGAGGGCGCCGGCGCGCTGGCGCTGGCCGCGGCGCTCGCCGACCGGTGCGGCACCCCCGCGGTGTGCCTCGTCACCGGAGCCAACCGCTGAGGAGGCCGGCCAGTCGGCTTGACACCGCGGGTGCGCGGATTACCATTCAGCGGTGCAGGAATTGTATCGTGCGGTTATCGGCGCGGCCGGCGGACAGCGGTGATACGCTTCCAGCGCCGTTTTTTCCAGGAGCGCCAGTACCGCGCGCCGCTTCTGCGCTGGGTCGTCGTGTTGATGATGGCCGGGTTGGTGGCGGTGATTTACCTGGCGTTCCGGGGTTTCTTTGCGCGCTGACCGAACGGGCAGGGTGATGAGACAAAAAGGAGTGAGGCCGTGACAAAACTGCATTTCGCATACAAGGACATATTCCGGGCCCTGCGATTGGGGTTCTCGGCCAAGAAGGTCTGGATGATGTCGGCCGGACTCCTTGTCGGGCTCGGCGTGTACGCCCTGCTCACCTACGTCGCCTACCTCGCCTCGGGTTCAGACCTGCTCCTGGTGTGGCAGACTTTCCGCCTGCTGCCCTTTCCCCTGCCCGACTACTACTTCTTCCCGTGGTACTCCTGGGTGATTTACGGGCTCGGCGTGCTGAACCTGCTCGTGACGTTCCTCGTCACCGGCACCGCCGTGTCGAAGGTGGCTTACGAGGGCCTGCGGGGCGACGAGTTTTTCGAGGCGCGCGAGGCATTCCGGTTCGCCCTGCGCAACCTCGCCGGCACCATCTTCAGCCCGGTCCTCATCCTCGCGTTCGTCGCGCTGCTGGTGGCGGGCGGGCTGGTCATCAGCCTGCTCGGGATGATACCCTTTGTGGGTGAGTTGGTCGTCGGCTTGTTCGCCATCATCGCCTTCTTCGCCTCGCTGTTCATCGTCTACCTGCTGGCGGTGTTCGCGGCGGCGCTGGCAATGAGCCCGAGCGTGGTCGGTGCCACCCGCGCCGACACTTTCGACACGCTGTTCGAGGTCTTCTCCTGCGTCAACGAGCAGCCGGCGCGCCTCGTCTGGTACACCGCGACCGTGGCAGTGCTGGCCAAGTTCGGCAGCAGCGTGCTGGGCCTGGCGGCCAGCCTGGCCGGCCGCGTCGGTTACGCGGTGCTGGGCGCGTTCGCCGGCACGCGGTTCGTCGACACTTTCACCAACGCCGGGTTCTACTTCAAGATCGCACTGCCTGACTGGTGGCCGGCAATCCTGCAGCAGTGGTTCGCCTGGGAACTCGAACTCCTCGGCCTGCCCCAGGTGCTCTTCCCGGCCGATTACCTCTCGGTGAGTTGGGCCGGCGACATCGGCTCCCTGCTCGTCGGGCTCTGCTTCTATGCCGTGGCGCTGATGGTCCTCGCCTACGGCTTCACGGTCTGGTTCTCGGGGATGACGCTCACATACGCGGTCCTGGCGCACAAGAAGGACGACAAGAATGTTCTCGAAATCCCCGAGGACGAGGAAGAACTCATCGAGCCCGTAGTCAAGCCCGAGGGGATGGAGCCGCCCGTGACCGAGCCGGATCAGTAGACCGGCTTGGTGATATAAATAGCTGAAATAAAAGGACTTAACCTCAAGAGTCGGCACTTGGTGCCGACTCTTGTCGCCTTGGTACGCGGCCGAGTCCAAGGTGTCGGGTTCAGGCCGTTTGTCCACCGCCTGGCCGCCTCACGGCGCGTAGACGGGTGGGTCGCGAATACAACCGAGGGCGTGAGAATCATGGCGCAGGGAAGAAGCGCGCGCGGCTTCCTCGCCGAACTGCGCAGCCACCCGCCGCCCTTGGCACGCATCACCCACTGGGCCGTGACCCAAACCCGTCACCGCAGATTGACAGGCTTCACCATCTTAGCCAGTAGCAGCACCAAACGGGCGCATCTGGACGTGACCCCCGACATAGCCGTTTGCCCGGACTGCGCAGAGGAGTTGGTCGACAGGGCCAACCGGCGCAGAGGCTACCCGTTCACCAACTGCACGCAGTGCGGGCCGCGCTACTCCATCGTGACGGGTCTCCCCTATGACCGGCCGCGCACGACCATGGCCGGGTTCCGACTCTGCCCGAACTGTCGCGCCGAGTACCTGGACCAGGCCGACCGGCGCTTCCACGCCCAGCCGGTCTGCTGCCCGGCCTGCGGCCCGCACCTCTACCTGCTCGGTCCGTCCGGTGCGCAGCGGCCGGCGGCAGGCGGCGACCAGGCCGTGCTGGCGCGCTCCGCCCGCGCGATTCGCGCCGGCAAGTTGGTCGCCATCAAGAGCATCGGCGGATTCCAGATCGCCTGTCGCGCCGACCGGGACAGCACCGTGGCGCGCCTGCGCCGGCTCAAGGACCGGCCGACCAAGCCGCTGGCCCTGATGTGCGCTTCGGTGGCCGCGGCACGCCGCCTAGCCCGTATCTCCCCGGCCGCGAGGGCTCTGCTTGAATCCGACCGCGCGCCGGTCGTGCTCCTGCCGCGCCAGCCTGGTGCCCCGGTTTCCGACCTGGTCGCGCCCGGGACCAACCGCCTGGGCGTGATGCTGCCCTACACGCCTCTGCACCGGTTGCTCTTTGCGGAACTGGCCGACTGCCCGGCGCTGGTGATGACCTCGGCCAACCGGCGCGGCGAGCCCATCGCGCTGACCGACAGGGAACTGGTCGACAACCGGGTTCACACCAGCCGGGTCCCTTTCGACCTTGCCCTGTCGCACGACCGGCCGATAGCGAACCGGTGCGACGACTCGGTGGTGCTGGCCGACGAGCGGCCGGTGCTGCTGCGCCGCGCCCGAGGCTACACGCCCGAGCCGATTGCGCTGGCGCCGATGTTTCACGTGAAACACCCGGTGCTGGCCGTCGGGGCTGACGGTCGCAACACGTTCGCGCTGGCAATCGGCGACCGGCTGATTCCGGGCCCGTACCTTGGCGATATGGGCTCATCAGCGGTCGAGACATTCTTCGAGTCCGCGCTCGAGCGCTACTTGGGCTGGCACCGCGCCCGGCCGCGGACAATCGCCTGCGACCTGCACCCGGATTACCATTCGACCCGGCTGGCCGAGCGGCTGGCCGAGCGGTTCGGCACGCGGATGGTGCGGGTCCAGCACCATTTGGCCCATATCCTGAGCGTGATGGCTGAGCACGGCCTTACCGCCCCCGTTCTGGGCCTTGTGGCCGACGGCACCGGGTATGGTGCGGACGGCAACGTTTGGGGCTGTGAGGGTATCCTGGTGCGGCCGGGCAGGGGTTGGCGGCGCGTCGGTCACCTCGGGTGGTTGGACGCCGTGGACGGCGGGGACGAGCTCGCCGACCCGGTGCGCGTCGCCACCGGTTACCTGGCGCAGGCAGGGGAGAGCAGCCTGGCGCGGAGGCTGTTTGGGGGTGCCGGGCCGGTCGAGCGGCCCGGACGCCTGAGGAGTTCTTCGCTCGGCCGGCTGTTCGATGCGGCCGCGGCGATTACCGGTGTGTGCCGGCAGGTGACTTTTGAAGGTGAGGCGGCAATCGCGCTGGAGGCGGCGGCAGGGGGCAGGCTGGCGCGCGGCTGGTATCGGCCGGCTGACCTGTCGGACGCGCCGGACGGGTCGGGCCTCGCTTGGGATCCGCGGTACTGCATCGCGCAACTCGCTCGCTCTGCGGCTGGAGGCGCAGGCGCGAGCGAGTTGGCGGCTCGCTTCCACAGCACCGTCGTGAACGCCTTGTCGGCCATCGTGCTGAAACTGGCGCGTCGCCACCGCGTGGGCAAGGTCGCGCTATCCGGCGGCTCTATGGTCAACTCATTGCTGCGCCGTGGGTTGGAGCTGCGGCTTGAGCGAGCCGGCCTGGCAGTCTATCGCAACGAGGCTGTCCCGCCCAACGACGGTGGCGTGTCGGTCGGCCAAGCCATAGCGGCAAACGCGCTGCCAGAGTGAGTCCGGGTTGACGGCGCAGGCTTGACACCGGCCCGCGCTGGTCTATGATGCCCGCAGGCAACTAGAGCCTCGTACAATCGGTTCCGAGTTTTGTGTGGAAAGCGCGCCGGAGGTGGCGTATCTCTTTTTGCGCCAATTAGTTAGTCGTGCGTTTGTGTGGATAACTCGGTGGATAAGCGGCTTGGTTGCTGTTGAGTATTGCAGTTGCGGCTAGAGAGAAAGGACACCGTTATGGGCTTGGCCGAGAGCGCTGCCGACACCAGAAACGAGATTGCCCGGACCGCTGCCGAATTGTGGAGTGACGCGCTGAACCACCTGCGCCTGCGGGTGAACCCGGAGGGTTTCGAGACCTGGCTCAAACCCACGCGGGGTGCCGCGCTGGTCAACGGCTGCATCGAGGTGACCGTGCCCAACGCGTTCTTCGCCGACTGGCTGACCGAACACTACGGCGCCGACATCCGCTCGACCCTGCGAGCGGTGGCCGGTCGCGAAGTCGTGGTCCTGTTCCAGGCCGGCGACATCCCGGCCGCGCAACCTGCCCGGGTGGAGGCAGTGGACCGGCCCCGCCTCGACAGCCGCCGCCTCCAGTCCCGACACACGTTCGCCAGTTTCATCGTCGGCGAGTCCAACCGCTTCGCCTGCGCCGCGGCCCGCAGCGTGGCCGAAAACCCGGGCCGCAACTACAACCCCTTGTTCGTGTACGGCGGCGTCGGCCTGGGCAAGACCCACCTGCTGCAAGCCATCGGTAACCACGCGCTCACCCTGCGGCCGGCACTCAAGGTTCTCTACACGCCGGCCGAGGCGCTCTTTTTGGAGCTCATCCAGTCCATCGAACGCAACACGCGGCTGGATTTCAAGAGCAAGTATCGAGCGCTCGACCTGCTCTTGTTGGACGACATCCACTACCTCGTGGGCAAGGAGCGGCTCCAGGAGGAGATCTTCCACATTTTCAATGCCTTGCACGAGGTCGGCAGCCAAATCGTGTTCACCAGCGACCGGCCGCCCCGCGAGATTCCCACCTTGGAGAACCGGTTGGCCTCGCGCCTCGGTTCGGGCCTCGTGGCCGACATCCAGAAGCCGGAACTGGAGACGCGCATCGCCATCCTCAAGCAGAAGGCGGCAGCCGAGCACGTCCCGATGCCCGACGATGTCGCCTGCTTCGTGGCTCACCGCGTCAAAACCAGCGTGCGTGAACTTGAGGGCGCGCTCATCCGGTTGATGGCGCTGGCCTCACTCGGCGGGCGGCCGCTCTCTGTCGACAGCGCGGCCGACGCGCTGGCCGACCTGTTGCCGCAGGACGAACCGCCCGACCACAACCGGATCATCGCCGCCTGCGCCGAAGGGTTCGGCGTGACCCAGGCCGAAATCCGCGGCACGCGCCGCACCAAGCAGTTGGCCCTGGCCCGCCAGACCGCAATGTACCTGATGCGCACTACAATGAACCTGTCGCTGAAGGAAATCGGCTTCCTGTTCGGCGGCAAGGACCACACTACGGTCCTGCACGCCGTGAATAAGGTCAACGAACTCCGGGTCCGCGACGTGGGTTACTCGGCAAAGCTCGAGAAACTGGCGCGGGGGATAAGCCGTTGAAAGAACCGGGCGCACGTTCCGGATACCGCCCGCGGTAGTAACCCATCCACCGGTCCCGCCGTCATCCATCCACATCAGTAACGTCACCAACTCCACTCCGGTGAGGTACTTCAAGCATTGCACACAACACCAACATCCCAACAACAACAGCAGATTCTCAGTCAGACAACCCAGTGCTGTTGTCGGAGTGACGTAATATCTACCCAAAAGCGGTGACTATCTTCGGCACTACCCTATCGTTTTGGATTGCCGGTTTCGACCGGCGGTCGTGCGGTACCTTCGGGTGGTGACCGGCCGGCGGCGTGCAGTCGGAGCCGGCCTGCCCTATTTGACTGCCAAACTGCCAGCGATTATAGTGTGCGGCTGCACGATAAACTATGGCTGAACTGAGCGAGAATCCCGCATACGGGTTTGCCATCGGACGCGTCCGAGCGCTCGAAGGGGCGTTGCTCGGCCGCGCCCAGTATGACCGGCTGGTGCGCGTGGGCGGGGTTGACGAATTTGCCTCCGCGCTCGGCGATGCCGGGTACAGCCGGTTCTTCGACGGAACCCCGGCCGCGGGCAGTGTGGAAGCAGCACTCAACTCGGCGCTGGCCGACTACACCGCGTTCTTCGAGCAGTACGCTTTGGACCCGTGGCTCGCGCGCCTCTTTCGGCTTCCCTCAGACATTGAGAACCTGAAGTCTGCCGTCAAGCAGTCGCGCATCGGCGTCACGGGGCCGCAGCCGGTCAAGGGCGGGGAGTGGTCCGCCGCGCAACTGGCGGCTCTTGTCGTTGGCGAGAAGTCACCCGGGGTCGAACCGACGGTCGCAGTCGCGTTGCGGCCGCTGCTTGGGGAACCGGTAGTGCTTGACCCGGTCCAAATCGACGGGGTGCTCGACCGACTGGAGCACGACTTGTCCGTTGCCATTGCAAAGCCCAGCCCGTTCCTGCTCGGATTCTTCGGCCTGCACGCGGATATCGAGAACGCGCGTACCGCGGCCCGGCTCAAGGTTGCGGGCGAGCCGGCGTCGACCATTGACGGATTCCTGTTGTCCGGGGGCAAAGTCGGCGGGGCGCAACTGCGGCTCGCCATCGCCGGCGACTGGGACGCGTTCACGTACGCCTTTGCCGGCACCGCCGCCGCGCGCGTGGTCGAGGAAGGCGCGGCCCGGTTTGCCGACAGCGGTACGCTCCTGCACTGGGAGCGGCTGGGGCGCGAGGCGGAGCTGGCTTACCTGCGCGGCGCGCGCTACGCCGTTTTCGGCCACGAGCCGCTCGCCGCGTTCCATTACTATCGCCTCAACGAGCTGCGTAATCTGCGCGGGCTGAACGCCGCGCACCGGTCCGGCCTCGGGATAGAAACCACTCAGGAGCTTGTCGCGTATGTCGACTGAAGAAGCTCCGACCATCGCAGTCGCCGGACGACCAGAGGTCGTCGCGCCGTTCCGGGCCGCCGGTTTGTCTGCGCTGGCGGTCGAGCCTGGCCCGGCCGCGGCCGCGGCGGTTCAGGCGCTCATCGACCGCGGGTGCCGGGTAGTCTTTTTTACCGAGGACCTGTTCCCGTACCTCGCGCCGATCATCGAGCGTTACCAGCGCTCGGCAGTGCCGTCGCTCGTGTCGCTGCCGGTGGGCACACAGCGACTGGGAGTCGAACGGCTGAAAGACATTGTCCGCCGCGCCGTGGGCGCGGACGTATTCCAGAAGTGAGGCCGGCCGCACGCTGAGTCGGCCGCAGGAGGAGCACGGATTTGGCAACTGAGCAGACCGGAAGGATAGTCAAGGTCTCCGGGCCACTGGTGGTCGCCGAGAGAATGGGCGGGTCGAAGATGTACGACCTCGTCAAGGTCAGCGAGCAGCGGCTCATCGGCGAGATAATCGAGCTGCGCGGCGACCGCGCATCCATCCAGGTGTACGAGGAAACCGGCGGTGTCGGCCCGGGCGAACCAGTGTTCCCTACTTTCGAGCCGCTCTCGGTCGAACTCGGCCCAGGGCTCATCGAGTCGATATACGACGGCATCCAGCGGCCGCTTGACGTCATTCGCAAGAAGGCGGGCGACTTCATCACCCGCGGGGTCGAGGCGACCGGCCTGTCGCGCGAGCGGCGTTGGAAGTTCGAGCCGGTGCGCAAGGCGGGCGACGCGGTCGGCCCGGGCGACATCATCGGCGAGGTGCAGGAGACCGTGCTGGTCCGGCACCGCGTGATGGTCCCGCCCGGCGTTTCGGGCAAGCTTGTCAAGATCGAAGTCGGCGAGTTCCTGGTCACCGACCCGGTGGCCGTGATCAAAGGCGAGAAGGGCGAGACCCCGGTCACGCTGATGCAGCGGTGGCCGGTGCGCCGGGCGCGGCCGGTGCGGCGCAAGGTCCAGCCCGACATGCCGCTGGTGACAGGCCAGCGGATCATCGACACCTTCTTTACCATCGCCAAGGGCGGCACCGCCAGCGTGCCCGGGCCGTTCGGTTCGGGCAAGACGGTCATCCAGCACCAATTCGCCAAGTGGTCGGACGCAGAGATAATCGTGTTCGTCGGCTGCGGCGAGCGCGGCAACGAGATGACCGATGTGCTGATGGAATTCCCGCACCTGAAAGACCCCAAGTCGGGCGAGGCGCTGATGAAGCGGACGGTGCTCGTGGCCAACACGTCCAACATGCCGGTGGCGGCGCGCGAGGCCTCGATCTACACCGGCATCACGATTGCCGAGTACTACCGCGACATGGGTTACTCGGTCGCCCTGCAGGCCGACTCGACCTCTCGCTGGGCCGAGGCGCTGCGCGAGATGTCGGGCCGCCTGGAGGAGATGCCCGGCGAGGAAGGCTACCCGGCGTACCTGGCGACGCGCGTGGCGGAGTTCTACGAACGGGCCGGCCGCGTGGTCTGCCTCGGCACCGGACCGGACGGCAAGGAACAGGAAGGCACCCTGTCGGTCGTCGGTTCGGTCTCGCCGCCGGGCGGCGACCTGAACGACCCGGTCGTGCAGTCAACCCTGCGCGTGGTCAAGGTGTTCTGGTCGCTTGAGGACCGGCTCGCCTTTGCCCGGCACTTCCCGGCGATTTCCTGGCTCAACTCCTACTCGCTTTACCGGGACGTGACGCGGGATACGCTGACGCGGATGGCGACGCCGGAGTTCGTGGACGACGCGAACGAGGCGCTGGCCCTGCTGCAGAAGGAGGCCGAACTGGAGGAGATTGTCCGCCTTGTCGGCCGGGATACACTGTCGCCGACGGACCGGCTGATACTCGAGGTGTCCCGCAGCCTGCGCGAGGACTTCCTGCACCAGAACGCATTTCACGAAGTCGATACCTACACCTCGCTTTCCAAGCAGGCGCGGATGCTTGCGGCGATAATGCTCTTCTACCGGCTCGGGCGGCGGGCGCTTGACAGCGGGGCCGACATCGCCGACGTGGAAACGCTGGCGGTGCTGGAGCGCATCGCGCGGATGAAATTTCTGGCCGAGGACGAAGCCCCGGCCGGCATCGACCGGGTGATGGCCGACATCGAGAGCCAGTTGGCGGCGCTGGGCGCCGGTCCGGCTGCGCAGGAGGGGAGATGATAGTCGACTACCAGTCGGTCGCCTCGGTGGCCGGGCCGCTGCTCGTGGTGGAGGGCGTCGAGGGCGTCAAGTACCAGGAACTGGTCCAGATAACGCTGGGCACCGGCGAGACGCGGCGCGGCCAGGTGCTGGAAGTGGCCGGCGACCGCGCGCTGGTCCAGGTGTTCGAGGGCACGACCGGCATCGAACTGGGGGCCACCAAGGTGCGCTTCCTCGCCCACGGCATCACCGTCGACCTGTCGCCCGAGGTGCTGGGCCGCGTGTTTTCCGGGCTGGGTCTGCCCCGTGACCGCGGGCCGGCCATCATCCCAGAGAAGCGGGCCGACATCAACGGCGCGCCCATCAACCCCTACGCCCGCGAGTATCCCAATGAGTTCATCCAGACCGGCGTGTCGTCCATCGACGGGCTCAACACGCTCGTACGCGGGCAGAAACTGCCGATTTTCTCCGGCTCGGGCCTGCCCCACAACCGGCTGGCCGCGCAGATTGCGCGGCAGTCCAAGGTGCTGGGCACGAGCGACCCGTTCGCGGTGGTGTTCGCCGCGATGGGCATTACTTTCGAGGAGGCCGAGTTCTTTATCCGGGAGTTCACCGAGTCGGGCGCGCTCGAGCGCACCGTGCTCTACCTGAACCTCGCCGACGAGCCGGCCATCGAGCGCATCGCCACGCCGCGCGCCGCGCTGACCGCCGCCGAGTACCTGGCGTTCGACTGCGGGATGCACGTGCTGGTCGTGCTGACCGACATGACCAACTACTGCGAGGCGCTGCGCGAGATATCGGCCGCGCGCAAGGAGATCCCGGGCCGGCGCGGTTTCCCCGGCTATCTCTACACCGACCTCTCGGCGATCTACGAACGCTGCGGCCGCATCCAGGGCCGTGCCGGCTCCATCACGATGATGCCGGTGCTGACGATGCCCGAGGACGACAAGACCCACCCGATACCCGACCTCACCGGTTACATCACCGAGGGACAGATCATCCTGTCGCGGTCGATGCACCGGCGCAACATCTCCCCGCCGGTCGACGTCCTGCCGTCGCTGTCGCGCCTGAAGGACAAAGGCATCGGCAAGGGCAAGACGCGCGAGGACCACGCCGACCTTTTCAACCAGCTCTACGCCTGCTACGCGCGAGGCAAGGAGGCGGAGGAGTTGCAGGTCATCCTCGGTGAGGCGGCGCTCTCGGACATGGACAAGGTGTACCTGGCGTTCGCGGCCGCGTTCGAGGCGCGCTATATATCGCAGGGCGAGCGCGAGAACCGCACCATCGAGGAGACGCTGGACCTCGGCTGGGAACTGCTCGGGGCTTTCCCGCGCGGCGAACTGAAGCGCGTGCGCGAAGCCTACCTGGACAAGTACCACAATCCGGCAAAGGCATAGGTCCTATAGGACCCATAGGACATATCTCCCGGTGCGCTACCCGTTCGTTCTCTTCGACCTCGACGGCACGTTGATTGACTCGGCGCGCGACCTCGTCGCGTCGGTCCAGCACGCGTTCCAGAAGGTCGACCGCAGGGAACCGCCCGACGCAGCCGACATTCTCGCGCTGGTCGGCAGCCCGCTGGAGAAGTTCCCGCCTGCGCTGGGTTACCCGTCCGACCCGGCAAACCTGACGCTGTTCGCCGATACCTACCGTGCCCATTACGCCGAGCACTTCAACGACCATACCAAACTGTACCCGGGCATCGAGGGGATGCTGTCCGCGCTCAAGGTGGCGGGGGCGAAACTCGCGCTCGTGACCACGAAGCACCAGGCGCAGGCCGACTTCACCGCGCGTGAATGTGGCCTCCTGGCGTGGCTCGACCACGTCCACGGCTGGCGCGAGGACCGCAAGCACAAGCCCGACCCGGAACCGGTCCGGCTGGCGCTTGAAGCGCTGGGAGGAGCACCGGGTCAGGCGCTGATGGTCGGCGACTCGGAACTGGACATCGAGGCTGGCCGCGCCGCTGGCGTCGCGACCTGTGCGGTGGGTTGGGGATTCCGGCCGGCGTGGCTGCTGAAGGAGTACTGTCCCGACTTCCTTGTCGGCGCCGCCCGCGACATCGTCGACATCGTCCTCGGTCCGCGGTAAGTCGCGCGGGTCCCGCCGGACCCATTCCCGGGTTGACAACCGCCCGCCGGGGGCTGACAATAGACCCACGGTGAACAGGCGTATGGGGACAGGCCACTGATGCCCGACAAAACCGACCAGGTACTCCCGCTCGACGCCGGGGTGCGGCTGCTGGACGACGACATCGCCCTTGTCACCGACCGTCTCGGCCGGGTGACCTGGTGCAACGACGAGGCCGAACGGGTGTTCGGCATCGCCGGGCAGGAGATGGTCGGCTTGCCGTTCAGCGTTGTCTGCGGCGGGCTGAGCGGCACCGGCCGGATCGACGTGGAGGCCGTGCTGGCCGGCCGCGACTTCGCCGGCGGCGTTGATTGCGTGCACAAGTCGGGCAAGCGCATCGACCTGTACGCCTTCGCCGCGGCCGGCCGCGACGAGTCCGGCGCGGTCGCCGGCGTCGTGTTCATCGCGCGCGACGTCACGGGTTACGCCCGCGCCGAAGAGGCGCTGCGCACCTCCGAGGAAAAGTACCGCCGGCTGTTCGAGCAGTCCAACGACATCGTGCTGGTCACCGACCAGGCGGGCCGCATCGAGGAGGCCAACCTCGCCGCAGCGCACCTGACCGGCTACACCGCCGACGAACTGCGCGAACGAACGCTTTCAGACCTCGTCCCGCCCGACGGCCGCCGCGCGGTCGACCTGGCGTTCGCCCAGGTGCGCGAGCGGGGCGCGACGATGAGCGTCTTCACGGTTCTGACCCGGACCGGCAAGCCCATCACGCTGGAGGCTTCGACCTCGCTCATCCGGGTCGACGCGGGCCAGCGGGCCCTGCTCATCGGCCGCGACATCACCGAGCGCCAACTCGCCGAGCAGCGTGTGCGCGAGAGCGAGCACAAGTACCGCCGCATCTTCGAGGCGTCGGGCGACGCGGTGATGGTGCTCACATTCAACTTCGGCATTAAGGATACCAACGAGCGCACGTGTGAGCTGTTCGGCCGCACCCGGCCCGAACTGCTTGCGCAGTCGCTGGGCGACCTGGTGGCGCCCGAGGACAAGGACTGGCTGCCGTTGCTGCACGAGCGGTTGGTGCGCTCGGGGCAGCATCGTTCCGACGTCAGGATGCTCGGGCCGGAGGGCCCGCTCGGCCGCACACCAGTTACCGTCGAGATGACAGTGTCGCTTCTGGACCTGGCCGGCGGCCCGGTCGTGCTGTGCGTCGGGCACGACGTATCCGAGCGGCGACGGGCCGAGGCGGCGCTGACGACGAGCGAGGAGCAGTTGCGCTCCCTGCGCGACAACGTGCCGGTCGGGCTCTACCGGACAACTGTCGACGGGCGGTTCCTGATGGTCAACCGGGCCGCCGTAAGGATTTTCGGCTACTCGAGCGAGGCAGAGTTGCTCACAACCCGGGTCACCGACGTGTACGCCGACCCTGCCGAGCGCGACGTGATGATTCGGCGTCTACACGAGGACGGCCGGCTTGCCGACGTTGAAGTCCTCGCACGGCGGCGGGACGGGACTGTTTTCCCGGCGTTGCTCGGCGTAGAGGCCGCGCTGGGCCCGGACGGCGCGGTGCTGCACTTTGACGGCGTCATCCAGGACATCACCGACCGGCGGGCGGCCCAGGATGCCGTGCTCGAGAGCGAAGCGCGCTACCGGGCGATATTCGACAAGGCGGCGGAGGGCGTGTTCCTAGAAACGCTGGACGGAGGGATACTCGACGCCAACGACAATGCCTGCCGGATGACCGGGTACAGCCGTGAAGAACTCCAGTCGATGCGTGTGGCCGACCTGGTGCCGCCCGAGACGGGCAGCCTGGCAGGGGTGGAACGTGCCCTAAAGGAAACCGGCGAGTACCGGGCGCAGACCTTCAACCGCCGCCGCGACGGGACGGTCTTCCCGGTCGAAGTCGCCATATCGCTGCTGCAGTTGTTGAGCGGGCCGGCCGTGCTCGCGCTGGTGCGCGACATGACCGAGCAGAAGCGCTTCACCGACGAACTGGCCGACCGTGAGGCGCGCCTGAGCCTGCTGGTTGCGCAGGTGCCGACCGTGCTGTGGACGGTGGACCGCAATCTGGTGTTCACTTCCTCGCTCGGCGCCGGCCTGCCCAATCTCGGGCTCAAGCCGGGCCAGGTCGTGGGAATGCCGCTCAGCCGGTACTTCAACAGCGACGACCCGGAGTTTCCGCCGATAGCGGCCCACCGCCGGGCGCTTTCCGGCGAGCCGGCCCGCTTCGAGTTCGAATGGGGCGGCGAAACCTTCGTCACGGCGCTCGAACCCCTGCGCGACGCCGAGGGCGCCATCGTCGGCGTGGTCGGACTCGCCACCGACGTGACCGACGAGCGCCGCGGCGAGGCCGAACGGCGCGCTGCCGAGGAACGATACCGCCTGCTATTCGAGAGCACGACCGACTCGGTGGCGATTGCCGACGTCGATGGCCGGGTGCTGGACGCCAACCCAGCCTGCCTGCGGAACTACGGTTACACGGCCGAAGAGGTCAGGCAGATGAACCTGATAGACGTGGTGGCGCCCGAGGCGCGCGATGAGGCCGGCCGGGCGATGGCCGACCTCGCGGCCGGCAAAGCTGTGTCGCTGACCATCCCGATGGTCCGCAATGACGGCAGTCGGCTGATCGTCGACACGCTGGCATTTGTCGGCACTATCGGCGGCGAGCGGCGGATTTTCTCTTTCTCGCGGGACGTTTCCGCGCGCATCGAATCCGAGGCGGCGCGGCGCGAGAGCGAGGAGCGTTACCGCAGTCTGGCCGACTCCTCACCCGACGCCATTTACATCGTCGACCGTGAGGGCGCGGTTCGCTACTGCAACGCCGCGGGCGCGGTTGCGCTCGGCCGGCCGGGCGATAACCTCGTCGGCCAAAGCATCCGCGAGCTCTTCCCGCCCGAGATTGCCGAGCGCCAGGCCGGCAACATCGCGAAGGTGTTCGAAACCGGTGAGACGGTTCACATCGAAGGTCCTTCACGCTACGGCGAGCGCACGGTCTGGCTCGCGACCTGGCTGGTCGGGCTGCGCGACGAAGCAGGCAACGTGCGGGAGGTGCTGGGGATTTCCCGTGACCTCACCGAGCGCAAGCAGGCCGAGGACGAACTGCGCGAGACAGGGGCCCGGTACCGTGCGATATTCGAGACCACCGCGGCGGCGACGATGATCATCGAGGCCGACACGACGGTATCTCTGGCCAACCGCGAATTAGGCCGGATGCTGGGGTACCCGGGCAGGGAAGTCGTGGGCCGCAGTTGGACCGAGTTTGTCGTGCCCGAGGACCTTCCCCGGATGCGCAGTTACCACGACCTGCGCCGCTCGAGCGACCCGGTCACGGCACCGCGCACATACGAAGCCCGGCTGGTCGACAAACAGGGTGTCATCCACGACTGCCTGCTGACGGTCGATATGATTCCGGGCACGGGTCGGAGCGTCGCTTCGGTACTCGACATCACCGACCGCAAGCGGGTCGAGGCCGACCTGCGGGAAAGCGACCGCCGCCTGCGCAGCCTGTTCCGGACCGTGCCGGCCGGCATCTACCGCACCACACCCGATGGCCGCATCCTGATGGCCAACCCGGCCCTGGTCGAGATGCTCGGTTTCGACTCACTCAACGAGTTGCTAGCACGCAACATAGAGGAGGGCAGCTTCGGCCCGGGCGAGAGCCGCGCCGCGTTCAAGGCCGCGCTCGAGGCCGCCGGCGAACTGCGCGCCTACGAGTCATCCTGGCTGCGGGCCGACGGCCAGATCATCGTCGTGCGCGAGAGCGCGCGACTGGTGCGCGACGCCGACGGGCGGGTCGCCTGCTACGAGGGGACGGTCGAGGACGTGACGGCGCAGAAGGCGGCCGAGAGGGCGCGGCGCGAGGGCGAGCAGAATTTCAGCGCGCTGGCCGCGAACTCGAGCGACGGCATCGGCATAACCATCGGCAAGTCGGGCCGGTTCGGTTACGTCAACCAGCGTGTCAGTGAAATGACCGGCTACAGCGGTACGGAGTTGCTCGAGATGTCGTTCCTCGACGTGGTCGCGCCCGAGTGCCGCGAGCCGATGCTGGCCCGGCTTCGCTCTCGACTGGCCGGCGGCATCGAGCCGCGGACCTACGAGACGACAGTCCTGCGCAGGGACGGCACCCGCGTGCCGGTGGAGCTCAGCGTGTCGGTCACGACCTGGCACGGGGAGAGCGCAACCGTGGCCAGCGTCCGGGACATCAGCGAGCGCAAGGCGGCGGCGGCAGCGTTACGCCGCTCAGAGGAATCGTACCGCTCCGCGCTCGACGCGATGATTGACCCCGCGACCGTGGTCGACGCCAACCTGACCTTGCTGATTGCCAACCGCGCGATGCGGGACTGGCTCGGGCGGCTCGGGTTAGAGCCCGACATCATCGGCAAGCCGCTGAGAGTGGTGTTCCCGTTCCTGCCGGCTTCGGTCGAGGACGAATACCGGCGCGTGTTTGCCACCGGCGAGCCGTTGGCCACGACCGAGACGTCCGAGGTCGGCGGCGTGTCCCAGGCGACCGAGACCACCAAGACGCCGATCTTCGAGCACGGCGGGGTCGCGCGCGTGCTCACCGTGGTCCACGACGTCACCGAGCACAGGGCGGCCGAGCAGGCCGTGCGCGAGAGCGAGGTGAAGTACCGCAGCGTGGTCGAGCGGGCGA
The DNA here is from genome assembly GCA_046485245.1 of bacterium. Taxonomy (GTDB): domain Bacteria; phylum Hydrothermota; class Tepidihabitantia; order Tepidihabitantales; family Tepidihabitantaceae; genus CBFGJX01. Next base: position 4,049 of record JAWOHG010000052.1, on the reverse strand, counting down.
GCGACGGCATCTGCATCATCCAGGAGGGCCGGCTCAAGTACCTGAACCGCCGGCTGGCCGAGATGGCCGGATACGCCCAGGACGAACTGGTCGGCAAGCGGTTCGACGAATACGTGCACCCGGACGACCGCTCAATCGTGGTGGACCGGTACCGCCGCCGGCTCGCGGGCGAGGAATTGCCCACCACCTACGCCGTCCGGTTCCTGGTGCGCGGCGGCGTCGTCGCCACCGTGGAAGTCAATGCCGCGGTCGCGGAGTTCGAGGGCGCCCCGGCCGACATCGTGCTGGTGCGCGACGTCGGCGAGCGCGAGCGTATGCTGGGTGAACTCGTCGCGGCCCGGGCCCGGTACGAGTCGCTAGTGCAAAGCCTACGCGACGGCGTCCTCACGGTCGACACCGAGGGTCGCGTTACCTGGGTCAACGACGTCGTCATCCAGCGCTCGGGCCATACGCGCGAGTGGTGGTTCGGGCGCCAGTACCTGGAGACCATCACGTCCGACCAGCACGACCGGCTAAAGCGGCTGTTCGCGGCGGTGCTGCGCGGCGAGGAGATCGATTCCTACGAAGTCGTCTACCCCTGGCCGGACGGCCGGACCGTGTACATCGAGGGCACCGCCGCGGCCATCCGCGAGGGCGACGCCATCACCGGTATGGTCGTGGTAAACCGGGACATCAGCGCGCGAGCGGACACCGAGCGGCGACTGCAGGACAGCGAGGAGCGGTACCGGCGGCTGGTCGACCTGTCGCCCGATATGATTGCGGTGCACCAGCGCGGCCTGATTGTTTACGCCAACCCGGTCACGGCCCGGGCGCTCGGCTACGCCTCGAGCGACGAACTGGTGGGCCGGTCGGTAATCGAATTGATCTACCCGGAAGACCGTCCCACGGTGATCGCGCGGATGCGCCAGGTGGCCGAGAGCGGCGCGCCGGCCCCGCCCAACATCGAGCGCTTCGTGGCCAAAGACGGCAGCCCGGTTCGGGTCGAGGCGCGCGCCGCGCCGTTCCTCTGGCGGGGCGAGCCGGCGACTCTCGTCGTCGTGCGCAACATGGCCGACGCCGAACTCATCGCGCACGCCTCGGGGGGCGCCGCGGCCGCAGGCGACGTGCTCGACCGGGCGCCGCACGGCATCGCGGCCGTGCTCAACGGGCATATCGTCCACGCCAACCAGAATTTCGTCGAACTGTTCGGCTACGCCTCGGCCGGCGAACTGGCCAGCCAACCGGTCGAGGAACTGCTCGACCCGACCCGGCGCGCCGAAGCACATAAAGACCTGCTGGCTGCGGCGCAGAGTACCGAGCCGGGGTTCTGCCTTGTCCCGGCACGCAACCGCGCGGGCGAGACAGTGGAGCTGGAGATGGCCATCGTCGGCTACCACGGCCGCGGGTTCGAGTACTCGCTCTGGTTCGCCCGCCGACCGGGCAAGGCGGCGAAGAAGCCCGCCGCGAAGCCGCGCTCGAGCGGCCGCAAAGCACCCAAGACCGGCAAGCGCCGCAAGCCCTAAGACCAACAACTACTGCCGGTTAGACCCCCGGCCGGGTTGTGCGCCGCCGGCCCGGTGCAGTTGACTATCGTCGGACTCCGGATAGAATCACCGACTATGTTGAGCACACTGCGCAAGCGCGTTCGTATCATAATGATCATCGTGGCCGTCGCGTTCATTCTCGGGTTCCTCGGCAGCGAACTGTGGAGCCTCATCGCCCGGCAGGGCGGCGAGTCGGGCCAGGCCCAGGACAACCGCGGCCTCATCGGCGAGATCGGCGACCACGAGGTCACGCCCGAGGAGTACCGCGCGGCCCTGTCCTACATCACCGACAAGTACAAGACCGAGAACCGCCTGCGCGACCTGACCAACGAGGACTACGCCAACATTGAGCAGCAGACCTGGCGATTCCTTGTCACCGAACTCACCTGGAACAAGGCACTCAAGGACGCCCGCATCACCATCACGCAGGACGAGGTCCTGCAGATAATGCAGGCCAACCCGCCCGAGGAACTGCGCTCCAACCCTGACCTGCAGAAGGACGGCCAGTTCGACCAGCAGAAGTACGTCGAACTGATGAACAAGCCCGAGAATCGGGAGTACTTCGCCAAGTACTACCAGGAACTGGTCGAGATGCTGCCCAAGGAGAAGTTCCGCATCGACGTGGTCAGCGCCTGGCGACCGACCCAGTCGGAAATCGACGAGGCGCTGTCGAACGGCAACGCGGTCTGGAAGACGACCTCGCTGTACATCGGGCCGGCCGCGGTCGCCGACGCCGGCAACGTCGAGCCGTCCGAGGCGGAAATCAAGGCCTGGTACGACAGCCACCAGGAGGAGTACAAGGTCAAGGAGACCCGCCAGGTCAGCTACGTCCTGTTCCCGGTCACCATCGGACTCGAGGATTCCTCCGACGCGAAAGAACTTATCGACAAGGCGTACGCCCAACTCCAGGGTGGCGAGACATTCAACCTGACGATGCTGGACTACAGCGAATTGGCGCCGGACACTATCGCCGTCAAATTCCCGCGTGAGCGACTCGACCCGGCCACCGACACGGCGGTCAAGGCGCTCAAGGTCGGCGCCTACAGCGCGCCGTTCCTCACTTCCTACGGCTGGCAGATCGTCGCGCTGGACAGCGTCGGGGCCGACTCCGTGGCGCTGCGGCGCATCGTCGTGCGCGTCAAGCAGGGCGGCGAGGTGCTGGGCGCGGTGCGCGACTCGGTGCGGTCGTTCATCGACGCGACGGCCGAGACGCCGTTCGAGACGCTCGCGATGCGCTACAACATCCCGGTGCTGCGCGCGCGGCCGATGGTCGGCGGCGAGGCCAACCTCGCCGGCATCAACATCGACAGCCCGAGCCAGGTCGAGATGTGGGCCAGGAAGGCCAAGGCCGGCTCGGTGCTCGGTACGCCCCAGCGCGGGCCGTTCGGCTATTACGTGTTCAGCCTGACCGCGATAACCCCGGCCGGCGTGCAGGAATTCGACAAGGTCAAGCCGGCGGCCGGGTGGCGCGTGCGCCAGGAGAAAGAAAAGACGCTGTGGCTGGCCAAGGCCGAGGCCGCGGTCGAGCAGATTCGCGCCGGCAAGACATTCGAGCAGTTCGCGGCCGAGAACGCCGGCATCGAGATCCAGGTTGAGGAATTCGCCGGCCTGTTGGACGCCCGGCGGCGCAAGGGCGCGGAATTCGCGGGCGCCCTGCTCGGGCTCGGGCCGGGCGAGCGGGTCGGGCCGGTCACGACCGACTGGGGTGCGTTCGTCATCCGCTGCGACGAGCGCGGCGAGAACCCGGTACTCACGGCCGAGGGCTATGCCCAGCAGCGCCAGCAGGAACTCGCCCAGCAGATGCTGGAGGAGTTCCTCAAGACGCCCGAAATCAAGGACTACCGCGACGGCTCGCAGTACTGAGTTCTTGACTTTGGCCGTCGGCAAAATAGATTAGTGCAGCAGTCCGGCGGGACGAAGCCGGTGATGCTTCCCCCGGCCCGCGCCGGGAGAGTGATGGCCCCATCGTCTAGCGGTTCAGGACATCACTCTTTCAAGGTGAAGACACGGGTTCGACTCCCGTTGGGGCCGTAATTCGTGCGGGAGTAGCTCAGTTGGTAGAGCACTACCTTGCCAAGGTAGGGGTCGCGGGTTCGAATCCCGTCTCCCGCTTCTTCTTTTTCAAGGCGGCTTAGCCAAGCAGTAAGGCAGCGGTCTGCAAAATCGCAATACTCGGGTGCAAATCCCGAAGCCGCCTTTCCTGCACCGGCCTGCCTTTTGACATCCGCCACCAGCCACCTACAATCGTCCGCGAGCGGTACTGCACCGGGGTGGCGAAATTGGCAGACGCAAGGGACTTAAAATCCCTTGGCCCGCAAGGGCCGTGCCGGTTCAATTCCGGCCCCCGGTATCGAGACTTGACGCCGGTCGGAATGCCAGTAGCCTGACCGGGACCGGTTGGCGGTCGGTTCGCAATCGACGACCGTCAATCGTGAATCGACAATTGGCATGGGCCGTTAGCTCAGTTGGCAGAGCACCTGATTTTTAATCCGGTGGCCGCTGGTTCGAATCCAGCACGGCCCATTT
>JAWOHG010000312.1:0-19402 GCA_046485245.1 bacterium | reverse complement strand
GGACCGCATCGCCCTTGATACCGCCCGCCTGGCCCGGGTGCACAAGAGCGTGCTCGGCCGGCTCCAGGGGCACACCGGCGTCCGCACCGGCCAGTTCTCCGACTGCTTCGTGGACCCGCGCCATCGCGACCACGAGCACCCGCTGACGCTGGAACGCTACCTGGCCGAGTTCAAGCGCGCCGGGCTCGCCGCTGCCTGCGTCCACCTGCACTTTCACAAGGCGTTGTTCGTGGCGCGCCGCCCGCGCTGAACGCAGAACCGGCCGGCATCATACCGGCCGGTCTTATAGGCCCGGGCTGGGCCGGGCTACTTCTGTTCGGTTGCGACCGGGGCTTCTTCTTCGATGAGCGCGACGTCCACGACCACGTCAACCTTGTCGACCGACATCACCTTGACCCCGGTGGTGGACCGGCCGCACTGGCGGATTTCCGAGCACTTGACCCGGATGACCACGCCCTGTTTGGATGAGACGATTATCTCCGATGAATTGCTGACCGCCTTGGCCGCGGCGAGCTTGCCCGATTTCTCGACCGGCTTGGCGGCGATGATGCCCGACCCGCCCCGGCTCTGCGCGCGGAACTCCTCGAAGTCGGTCCGCTTGCCGAAGCCGTTGTCGAACACGGTCAAGAGGGAGAAGCCCTCGCGCACCACGACCGCGCCGATGACCGTGTCGCCCTTGCCGAGCTTGATGCCGCGCACGCCGGCCGCGGTGCGGCCCATGTCGCGCACGTCCTTCTCGTGGAACCGGATGCTCTGGCCGTCGCGGGTGACGATGAGGATGTCGTCCTTGCCCGAGGTCAAGAGGGTCGCCACCAGCGAGTCGCCGGAGTCGATGCCCATCGCGATGATGCCCTTGCGCCGCGGGTTGGCAAAGGCGTCCAGCGCCACCCGCTTGACCTTGCCCGACCGGGTGACGAAGAACACGAACTGCTTGGCCTCGAAACCGCGCACCGCGAGGTAGGACGTGGTCGACTCGGTCTTCTCCATCTCGACGAGGTTGGCGATGGAGCGGCCGCGCGACGCGTGCGAGCCCTCGGGAATCTCGTAGACCTTCTGCCAGTAGCAGCGGCCCCGGTCGGTGAAGAACATCATGAAGTCGTGGGTCGACGCGATGAACAGGCCCTCGACGAAATCCTCTTCCTGCACGCTGACCCCGGTGCGGCCCTGGCCGCCCCGGCCCTGCCGGCGGTAGACCGACACCGGCATCCGCTTGATGTAACCGCGGTGAGTGACGGTCACGGCCATGTCCTCTTCCTTGATGAGGTCCTCGATGGACAGGTCCTCGACCGCGCCGCGGACTATCTGGGTGCGCCGCTCGTCACCGAACCGGCGCTTGAGTTCGACGAGCTCGGCGCGGATTTCCCGCATCATCAGCGCCTTGGACTCGAGCAGGCTCTTCAGGCGGGCTATCTCCTTGATGAGGCCGCGGTATTCCTCGTCGATCTTCTCCCGCTCAAGGCCGGTGAGCCGCGCGAGCCGCATCTCGAGGATGGCGTCGGCCTGGCGCTGGCTGAGCTTGAACCGCTTCATCAGCCCTTCGCGCGCCGTGTCGGTGTCCTTGGACTTCTTGATGAGCTCGATGACCGCGTCGATGTTCTTCAGCGCGATCTTCAGGCCTTCGAGGATGTGGGCGCGGTCCTCGGCCTTGGCAAGCTCGAACTTCGTCCGCCGGGTGACCGTCTCGAACCGGAACTCCAGGAACGCCTCGAGCAGCGCCCTGAGGTTCATCACCTTCGGCTCGCCGTTGTGCAGGACGAGCAGGATGATGCCGAAGTTGGTCTGCAGCTCGGTGAACTTGTAGAGCTGGTTGAGGATGACCTCGAAGACGGCGTCGCGCTTCAGCTCGAGCACGATGCGCATCCCGTCGCGGTCCGACTCGTCGCGCAGGTCGGCGATGCCCGATATCTTCTTCTCGCGCACGAGCTGGGCGATGCGCGATATCAGGTTCGACTTGTTGACCTGGTACGGTATCTCGGTGATGATCAGCTTGTCGCGGCCGGCCTTCACCTCTTCGTAATGGACCGTGCCGCGCATCACGACCGTGCCGCGGCCGGTCTCGTAGGCCTGCCTGATGCCCTCGGTGCCGACGATGGTCGCGCCGGTCGGGAAGTCGGGCCCCTTGATGTGCTTGACCAGCTCGCGGCCCTCGGCCTCGGGCTTGTCGATGAGCACCATGAGCCCGTCGATGAGTTCGCCGAGGTTGTGAGGCGGGATGTTGGTGGCCATCCCGACCGCGATGCCGGCCGCGCCGTTTGCCAGCAGGTTCGGGAACGCCGCGGGCAGGACCTTCGGCTCCTTGAGCCGCTCGTCGAAGTTGGGCTGGAAGTCGACCGTGTCCTTATCGAGATCGGTCAGCAGCTCGGTGGCCAGCGACTGCAGCTTGACCTCGGTGTACCGGTACGCCGCGGCCGCGTCGCCGTCGATGGAGCCGAAGTTGCCCTGGCCGTGGACCAGCGGGTAGCGCAGCGAGAAGGTCTGCGCCATCCGGACCATCGCGTCGTAGACCGCCGAGTCGCCGTGCGGGTGGTATTTGCCCAGCACGTCGCCGACCACGGCCGCCGACTTGCGGAAGGGCCGGGCGGGCGACAGGCCCATCTCATTCATGGTGAACAGGATGCGCCGCTGGACCGGCTTCAGGCCGTCGCGGACGTCGGGCAGGGCCCGCGCCACGATGACCGACATGGCGTAATCCAGGAACGACTTGCGGACCTCGTCCTCGATGTAAACTGGTACGACTGATTCGTCGCGGGGCATGCGCGGAGACTATATTGCCGGTCGCCCAAATGTCAAACAGCGCAGGACATAACGTGCCCGGGCGGGCCGTTGACACCCGGGGCGATTTCACTATCATTCCTTGCTGTCCTTGAAATCCTTAAGGAGGATCCGGATGACCATTTTCCGCCCGCGAATCTGGCTGGCGCTCGGGCTGGTTGCGCTCGTGATAGCCCCGGCCCTGGCCCAACAGATACCGCTGGATGCCCTGCTGCGCGGCGGCCGCATCCACTTCGACGGCCAGCGCTTCGAGCGCGCCCGCGAGCAGTTCCAGAAGGCGCTGGACGAGTACGGCGCGACGGCCGACGGCCCGGCCCTGGGCCAGATTCACGTCTGGCTGGGCCTGTGTGACGCCCAGCTCAAGAACCCGCGCCGGGCGTCCGGGCACTTCCTGACCGCGTTCGAGAAGGACAGCGGCGCGGCCGGCCGCATCCGGGCCAACGAGCAGTGGCAGTACTATGCCTACACCTCGCTGATGGCCCGGACGCGCGAGGACTTCAACGCCGGCCAGTTCGACAGCGCGCTGGTCGCAGCCCTCGCCGCGGTCAAGGTCGACCCCGAGAAGCCGCAGGCCTACTCGCTCCTGGCCAGCACCTACAGCGCGCTCGGGCGCCACGACCAGATGCGCGGCGTCGCCGACGACCTGCTCAGGCTCGACTCGCTGAGCGCCGAGGCTTTCAGCCTGCTCGGCCTGTACTTCCTCCAGAAACCGGACAGCCTCTGGCCGACCCCGGCCGCGCGCATCGCTCGCTGGGACTCGACCGAGTACTTCTACGACCGCGCCATCGCCGTCTACACCGACCGGATGGCCAAGGCGCGCAAGCAGCTCGGCACTCTCCTGAAGACCGAGGACCCGGCGCGGATCGACGAGGTCGCCGGCCGGCTCACTGCCCTGAGCCGCCAGCGCGACCAGGCTGCGCTGGAATCCTACATCACCAGGGACCTCGGCAAGGAAAGGCAACTGGTCGAGTTCGCCCAGGTCGCGAGCCAGCTCTACTTCGCGGCCACCAGCATCAACACGTCGAGCGCCCGCGCCGGCGCCGCCATGCTGCGCGCCGCGGCCGAGGCCCGGGGCGACACCTCGGAACGGTACCGCGCCAGGGCCGAAGCGCTGTTCGCCATGGCCGTCCGGTACGACTCGACCGACTTCACGGCCCTGTTCGACCTCGGCCTGGCCCAGTACCAGGGCGGCAAGGACAGCGCCTCCGAAGTCTCGATGCAGCTGGTCATCACCAACGCCAACCTGCCGCTGACCGCGGCGCCGGCCGTCTGGCTGGACTCGCTGCTGGCGCTGGCGACCCCCGAAGCGGCGGCAGCGGGTTTTGCCGAGGTGCCGCCGTCTGTCGGCGAGGCAATCGACTCGACGCTGGCGGCACAGGGCCGCAGCAACGTGGTCCATTCTTGGATTTACTTCCCGAACCTCAAGTCGCGCAAGGTCCCGGGCCCGGTGACGATTGCCGACACGGCCGGCGCGTTCCTCAGCAGCCTTCAGCCGTCACTGCTCGAACAGATATTCCTCTGGCTCGGCTCCAGCCAGACCGCGCTCGGCAGCTCGCTCAGCGACGCGAAGCGCACGGCCGACGCCAAGGCGAAGTTCACCGCGGCGCTGGTCAACCTGCAGACCGCGCTGAAGCTCAACCCGAACACGCCCGACGCCTACCAGAACATGGGCATCTGCTACCGCGAACTGGGCGAGAACCAGAAGGCGTTCGAGGCGTTCCAGAAGGCCGACAAGCTACGCAAGCAGTAGCAGAAAGAGGTAACGTCCCGTGACGAAACTGCTTAACATCCTGATTGTCTTACTCTGCCTGCTGCTGGTCTTCGTCATCATCTATCCCCAGATACAGGAGAATCGCCCGGTGACCCTGCGGCTGGCGTGCGACAGCTCCGCGGCGTCACTGCCGTTCCTCGTCGCCGTCGAAGAGTCGCTGTTCCAGCAGAACCGGATAGTCCCGGAGTTGGTGTTCTACTCCGACCCGGACAAGGCGATCGACGACCTGTTCGCGGGCAAGGTGGACGTCGGCATCTTCCCGTGGAGCACGGTGCTCAAGCGCTGGAGCGAGAAGGGCGAGACGCTCAAGGTGTTCATGGCCCAGGAATACCGGCAATCGCTCTTTGTCGATGCCATCGTCGCGCCGGTCAAGAGCAAGATCAAGACGGCCGCCGACCTGCGCGGCCGCAAACTCGCGTACGTCCCGCCGCTGCGTGACTACGTGCCCGTGATGCTGATGAGCCTTGGCCTGACAACGACCGACGTTAAGCTTGTCGAGACCGGGTTTGCGAGCATTCTCGGCGAACTGGCCGCCGGTACCGTGGACGCAGCCTGGCTGGTTGAACCGCTGATCTGCCCGCTCGACACGATGCTGTACCGCATCGTCCAGCCGGCCGCCCTGGCCCGGTACGTGAACCAACCCTTCCCCGGTGCGGCCATCGGCTTTGCCCCGAGCTTCCTAGACCGGAGCCGGGTGCTGCCGGTCCGCCTGAAGAAGAGCATGGACGCGGCTGCCGCCCTGATCGACACGAAGACCGACGAGGCCAAGGCGACGCTGGGCAGGTACTTCAACTACTGCATCAGCGCCTGCGGTTTCTGCCGGATTCCCGAACCGCAGCGCCTGGCCGAAATCAACAAGCCGGCAATCAGCGCCCTGGCCTCGCGCCTCGCCGCCGCCGGCGTGATCAAGGGCGACTTCGACATCAAAGCGACGCTTGTCGAGCCGTCCAAGGTCATCCGTTAGAGACTGCGGTCCGGTCGTGCTAGACGGGGGGTTGGCGGTCCCCTGTAACCCGAGACCCGCCTATGCGGGGTTGACAGGCAATCCGAGCCGACTGCGGAGAGAAACAGCTATGGCGCGTGCATCGACGATGAAGGCCGGGTCCTGTGATGCCGGCTGCCGCAAACCCCGCCAGGACCGGAAGGTAGCAGCGGTACGCGGAATTGACGGCGGTCGCAGGAACACCTGGCTGGAGCCGATTGCGTGTCTGGCCCCTATTCGCGACGGCAGAGGTGCCCGCACGACCGGACCTTCTGCGCAAAGTCATGCCTGAATCGCGCGTTCTCACCCTCAAGTACCGCCCGACCCGGTTCGACGAACTCTGGGTCCAGGACCACGTCCGCGACACCCTGTCGCGGGCCATAACCACGGGCCGGCTCGCCAACGCGTACCTGTTCACCGGGCCGCGCGGCGTCGGCAAGACATCGACCGCCCGGATACTGGCCAAGAGCCTGAACTGCGAGCAGGGCCCGACTGCGACTCCCTGCGGCAAGTGCGTGTTCTGCACCGAGATTGCCGCATCGCGCAGCCTGGACGTCATCGAAATCGACGGCGCCTCCAACCGCGGCATCGACCAGATCCGCGAGCTGCGCGAGAGCATCCGCTACGCGCCGAGCGCCGCCCGGTTCAAGGTCTACATCATCGACGAGGTCCACATGCTCACCGAGCCGGCATTCAACGCCCTGCTCAAGACCCTCGAGGAACCGCCCGCGCACGCGAAGTTCGTCTTCGCAACGACCCACGCCCACGAGGTTCCGGCCACCATCATCTCGCGCTGCCAGCGCTTTGACTTCCGCAAGGCGGCGCCAGCCGAGATCCGCGACCGGCTGGTCTGGCTAGCAAAACAGGAAGGCATCACCGCCAGCGACGCGGCGCTGATGGCGATCGCCCGGCGAGCTGACGGCGCGATTCGCGATGCCGAGAGCATCCTCGACCAGCTGTCGGCCTTCCGGCCCGAGGGCATCGAACTGGCCGACGTCGAGGAGCTGCTCGGGATGGTGCCGGCGGCGCTGTACCGCGACTACGCCGACCTGCTCTCCAGCGGAGATGCGCCGGGTTTGCTCGGATTCATCCGCCGCCTGTTCGAGAACGGTTATGACCACGTCGAGTTTCTACGCGGGTCGGTCGAGCATTTTCGCCATCTGCTGGCCGCGTCTGTGGGCGGTCCGGAGGCGATTCCCGGCCTTCTCCCCGAGGAACTGGCCCAGACGGTACGGCAAGCCCAGGACTTCAGCCGGCCCGAACTGCTCGCAATCCTCGACGACCTGACCGTGGCCGAGGAAGCGACGCGCCGCTCCCAGATGCCGCGCACGCTGCTTGAAGTCGTATCGCTGGAGATAGCAGGGCGCTCTGTGTTTCCCCGCGCGACCGTCGCCGCTCCGGCGCCCGCTGCGCGCCCGGAGCTGGACAGCGCAGCGCTCTGGGCCGAGCTCCGCCTGCACGCCAACGCCCACCGGCCGATGCTCGCCGGCGTGCTCGACCTCGCGAGCGGTGCGACGCTGCACGGCGACACGCTGACGATCCGCATTCCCCGGCAGCACAAGGGCGTCGCCGCGAAGATCGAAGCCGACAGGTCGTTCCTTGAGGAGCAGCTGGCCCGGACGGCCGGCCGCCCGGTGAAGGTGAAGGTCGAAGTGACGCGGGCCGGCGCCACCGATGCGGTCGGCGACCAGATCGCGCGCGTGTTTGGCGAAGTCGAAGAAAGGGGCTCGCGCTGATTTCCCCGGCTGTTGCGTGACACTGAATGCACCGCTCCCTTGAACGGCTGATTGACGCCCTTGTCCGGCTGCCCGGGGTCGGCCGCAAATCGGCTCAGCGCATCTCGTTCCACCTGCTCAAACAACCGGACTGCGCGAGCGAGCTCGGCACGGCGATTGCCGAGGCGCACAGCGCACTGCACACCTGCCCGGAGTGCTTCGGGCTCGCCGAGGACGGCCTCTGCGAAATCTGCTCCGACCGCACCCGCGACCGAACGCTGCTTTGTGTCGTCGAGGAGCCATCGGACGTCCTTGCCTTCGAGCAGGCCGCGCTCTTCCGTGGCGTCTACCACGTCCTCGGCGGCGTGCTCTCCCCCATCGAGGGCGTCGGTCCCGGCGACCTGCATTTGGCCGAGCTGGCGCGGCGCGCCGCTGACGGCGAAGCCAGGGAGGTCGTGGTCGCCACGAACCCGACCACTGAGGGCGAGGCAACCGCGGTCTACATCGCCCGTGCCCTTAAAGGCAGCGGCGTCAAGGTCACCCGCATCGCCCGGGGCCTGCCCGTCGGGGCCGACATCGAGCTTGCCGATGTCGAGACGATCATCCGTTCGCTCGAGGGCAGGCGCGAATTGTGAGTGGCTTGACTGCATTGCGCTCTATCTTATCATCAATCGACAGGAGGCTCAGATGAAGATCAACCTCACGGGACGGCATTTCGAGATAACCCCTCACCTCAAGGCCCACATCGGCGACAAGGTCTCCAAGCTCGACCGCTTCAACGACCACATCATTGAGGGTTCCATCATCCTGTTCCGCGACAGCATCAAGGACATCGCCGAGGGCAAGATCCTGTTGGGCCACGCCACGCTGACAGCCAAGGGCGAGGGCGAGGACATGTACATCGCGGTCAACGACCTGGTCGACAAACTGCTGACCCAGATGCAGCGCCACGAGGGCCGGCTGCGCTCGCGGAAACGCGGCACGCCGCCCGAGCGCACCGGCGAGTGATGCCGAACAACACGAAGAAACTCAACGTCCGCGAGCTCCTTGACGAGAAACAGGAGGAGTGGGGACTGACCCTGCTCGGCGGCGGCGGCGGCCTCGACCAGAACACCCTGGTGACGAGCGACATCAACCGGCCGGGACTGGCTCTCGCAGGCTACACCGGCGTGTTCCTCGCCGAGCGCGTGCAGGTTGTCGGCAGCACGGAGCTGACCTACCTGGCGACCCTGCCGCCGGCCCAGGCACAGGTATCGGTCCGCCGGCTGTTCGACCTGAAGCCGCCCTGTATCATCGTGACCAAGGGCCTCGAGCCGCCGGAATCCTGGCAGAGCGAGGCCGACCGGACGGCGATACCCGTCATCCGCAGCCCGATGGACACCACACCGTTCATCCACGCGCTGACGGCGTATATCGACCACCGCCTCGCCGCCGAGGACTACGTCAACGGCGAACTGGTAGACGTCTTCGGTGTCGGGCTGCTGATCACCGGCGAATCCGGCATCGGCAAATCCGAGTGCGCCCTCGACCTGGTCGACCGGGGCCATCGCCTGATAGCCGACGACCTCGTCAAGGTCCTGCGGCGGGGCACCGGCATCCTGATGGGCTACTCGGCTGCGCGCACCCCCCTCCTCGCCCATCACATCGAGATCCGCGGAGTCGGCCTCGTCGACGTCTACAGCCTTTATGGTGTTCGAGCCATCCGCATCCAGAAACGAGTCGAGGTGGAGGTCAGCCTCGTCCACTGGCGTCAGGGCATGGACTACGAACGGATCGGCGTCGAGGACCAACTCTCGGAGATGCTCGGCGTTCGAATCCCTCGCGTCACGATCCCGGTTATCCCCGGAAAGAACCTGGCCCTTGTGCTCGAGGTCATCGCCAAGAACCACATCCTCAAGGTCTTTGGCTACCACCCGGCCAAGGTCTTCGACGACGAGCTGATGCGGCTGATGAGCAAGTCACCGCGCATCGACCCGTTTATCACGAATGACCCGGAGTGATGGACAGGCGCGGCCTGTCCGCGGCATCATCGTCGGGCACGGCGACCTCCCCGAAGCCCTGCTGGGCGCGGCCGCGGCCATTGTCGGCCGGCCGGAAGGGATCACCACTCTCAGCAACCAGGGGCTCTCCGCGGCCGAACTGGAACAGCGCCTGGACCGGTTGGCCGAGGCCGACCCCGGCGCGGCCGTGGTCGTGTTCGTCGACATGTTCGGGTCGAGCTGTTCGACTGTCAGCTTGAAAGTGCAGCGGTCTCGACCGAACCTGGCGGTCGTCTGCGGTGTGAACCTGCCGATGCTGCTGCGGTTCATCAGCCACCGCGACCGCGACGATTTTCCGCAGCTTGTCCAGGAGATTCGCCGTGCGCAGGCCAACGGCCCAGGCGCGGCAGGACCAGCCGAAGCCGGCCGCTAGCCGCCCAGTCGCCGGCCCAGGGTCCTGCCCCACGCGGACCGCGCTTCGGTGACGTCGAGATCCACGACTACTTTGCCGCCTAGGCCGGTAACCTGGATGCGGCCGCTGTCGCTGACTCGCCCGATCGGCGCTGACGGCAGATGTCCCATCACGCGCTCGAACTCCCGCCGGTTCGCGGCCCGGACCTCGCAGATGAAGCGCGAGTTGGACTCGCTGAACAGCAGGAAATCGTCTCGGCTGAACTGGGTGGCTCCCGGCGCCTTGCCCAGGCTGACGCGACAACCCAGCCCGCCGCCGATGGCCATCTCGGCCAGCGCGACTCCCAGCCCCCCCTCTGACAGGTCGTGGCAGGCGCTGACAAGCCCGGCACGCATGGCCCTGCCCAGCGCGACCATCAGCCGCCGCGACCGGCCCGGCTCGACCTTGGGCACATCACGACCCAGCCCCTGGTGAACCCGGAAGTACTCGCTGCCGCCCAGTTCGGGGTGGCTCTCGCCCAGCAGGTACAGCGTGCCGCCCGCAGCCTTGAAGTCGCTGCCGACGGCGGTGGCGGCAACGTCCGGTATCACGCTGACCGCCGATATCAGCAGGGTCGGCGGTATCGGCAGCGAGTCGCCGTTCTCGGTCTTGAACTCATTGTAGAGCGAATCCTTACCCGAGATGAAGGGCACACGGAACGACTTGGCCATGTCGTAGCAGGCGTCGGCCGCGCGCACCAACCCGGCCAGTTGGTCGGGCCGCTCCGGGCTGCCCCAGCAGAAGTTGTCGAGCAACGCAGTGCGCTCGATGTCTCCGCCCGCCGCGATGCAGTTGCGCAGTGCCTCGTCGATTGCCGAGGCTGCCATCCAGTAGGGATCGATCAGGCCGAACCTCGGGCACAGGCCGCACGCGACAACACAGGCGCGGCGCGATCCGCGCACCGGCGCGACCACGCAACCGTCGGTCGGACCGGCTTGCTCCCTGCCGCTGAACGGCTTGCCGACCGTACCCGCCTGGACCTCGTGGTCGTACTGCCTGGTGACCCATTCCTTGCTGGCTATGTTCGGCGCCTGCAGCAGGCGCTGCAACTGCTCGGTCAGGTCGAGATTGAGCGGGACGGCAGGGTCGGCCGTCTCCGGCTTGCACCACGCCGCCTTGCGCCGCTCGCCGCGCCAACCGCGGTGCAGGAACTTCATGTCGATGCTCGCGACGCGCCGTCGGCCGTAGGCGAGTTCGAGCATGTGCCGCCCGGTCGTCCGGCCGATGACCGTCGCCTCAACGTCGTGCTCGCGGGCGAGTTCCGCCAGCTCCGGTACACGGCGTGGTGCGACAAACGCGATCATCCGCTCCTGCGACTCGGATATCCATATCTCGGCCGGGGTCAGGCCAGCGTACTTCAGCGGCACCCGGTCCAGCCACACCTCGCAACCGCTGGTGCTGGCGAGCTCGCCGACCGCGCTCGAAAGACCTCCGCCCCCGCAGTCGGTGAGCGCGCTGAACAACCCCCGGTCGCGGGCCGCGACTATCAGGTCGGCCACCTTCTTCTCCTCGATCGGGTTGCCGATCTGCACGGCACCGCTGCCGATTGTCTCGGACCGGTGGTGCAGCTCGACCGAGGCAAACGTCACGCCGTGGATGCCGTCGCGACCGGTGCGCCCGCCGAGGAGGACGATCGACTGGCCCTTGCGGACTCGCTTGCGTATCGCGTCCTTGGGTATCAGGCCCAGCGTCCCGCAAAACACCAGCGGGTTGCCGAGGAACCCCCGGTCGAAGTAGACCGCCCCGTTGGCGGTCGGGATGCCCATCCGGTTGCCGTAGTCCCGGACGCCGGCCACGACGCCCTTCATCACGCGCCGTGGATGCAGCACCCCACGCGGCACCTCGTCACGCTTGGTGTCGAGCGGGGCAAAACAGAACACGTCGGTGTTGAGGATCGGCTTCGCACCGAGCCCGGTGCCGAGGCAGTCGCGAATCACACCGCCGATTCCAGTTGCCGCACCGCCGTAGGGCTCGATTGCTGAAGGGTGGTTGTGTGTCTCGACCTTGAAAGTCACCGCATAACGCTCGTCGAAATCGACGACGCCGGAGTTGTCGTGGAAGACTGAGAGGCACCAGGGCAGGTCCAGCTCGCGCGTGACCCGAAAAATGGTCGACTTGAGCAGGTTGCGCACGGTCCGGCCGGGCAGGGCGATGTCGCCTCGGAAGGTCTTGTGCTGACAGTGCTCTGACCAGGACTGGGCAAAGGACTCCAGCTCGACGTCGGTCGGGTCACGGCCGACACCCGCGTAGTGCCTCTGCAGCACCAGCATCTCACCCGCGTTCAGCGCGAGCAGCCGCTCGCGCGACAGCCGCTCAAGTTGTGCCCTGCTCTTGCCGGCAAGCCGGATAACCCGCACCCTCGGCGGCGTCCGCCGGTGCGCCACGAACACCTGCTCGCCGGCTTCAGCCCTGCGCTGGATGACCGGGTTCACGAGCAGCCCGCCGACAAGCAGATTCGACTCCTGACGTGAGAGCTTCCGGCGGACGGCGCCGCCGGCTTCGAACCGGTATGCCGTGGCAACGTGAAGCTCGCAGCCGGGATGCCCCATGTCGCCGATCGCCCGCAGGATGCTGTCCACACTTGGCTCCATGACGCCGGGCTTGGCCAGCACCTCGATCTCGCCGGCTCGACTGCCCGCCTCCGGTCCGCCCAGTTCGTAGCTGTCGGTCACTCGGTCGACAAGCAGCGACTCGGCTATCGACCGGGCATCCGACTCGCTCAGCGGCCCCGAGAGATAGTAGACCCTGGTCACCACCGCGCCGCTGACATCGCGCAGGCCGAGTTCGGCCGCGTCGGCCAAAAGCGCGGCAGCCTCCGGGTCTGACTGCCTGCGCATTACAGCGATACGCCAGATCACGAGTGAGAAAATAGGGTCAGCCGGCCGCAAGTCAAGCCGCGGCCGCCGATTCAGTCGCCAATCAGGTCCTTCAGTTCCCGGTCAAGAGAGTCTTCGTCGATGGCCTCGTCGTAGCCGGCGGCCGACCGCGCCCGCTTGATGAGTTCGCGCAGAACCTCGTAACGAGCCCTGACCTCCGCGCGCACCGCTCTCCGGTGGTCAGGCCGAGTCACCGTGTCCAGCGCGCCCACGCCTCGACCCAGCGAGTCCAGCATCGCGGCCGACAGCACAAGAAGGGACTCTGCCGCCGGGTTCGTCGAGCCCTGAGCGGCCAGTCGACGACGCACCACGGAAACCCGGGTCTGGGCTGAAGCGAGCCGGCGCGTCATCGATGAGCGAAAGCCGCGCCACTCGGCATCGGCTGACGGCTTGTCGAGAGTGATGTCGGGTCGCGGTCGGTCTATCTTGCCGGCGTTCGACACCACGACTGCCCCGGCCGCGGCCAGGGCCAGCAACGCAACCCCGATCACCACCGCCCAGCGCCAATCAACCTTTCGATCACCCCTGGGAGGACAGGCTCTGTCTTTCTCGAGTGCCATCAAGTTCTTCTATCCGGCTGCGCGGGAATGTCAACAACCGCCGTCCCACCGGTGTTGACACCGGGCTGGAATCGGGTTAAATGTGCTGTACTGCGGGGTGGAGCAGCCTGGAAGCTCGTGAGGCTCATAACCTCAAGGTCGCTGGTTCGAATCCAGCCCCCGCTACTTCCCATTCAAAGTCAACACCGCCACGGATACGTGGCGGTGCGCATTTCATGCTCCACTGGGTCTCCACCTACACCCCGCTGAGTGCCGCCGGACCGACCGGCGACTAGTAGCCCCACTCCTCGCGGAGTGATGCCTTGCGCCGGCACTCCGGGCACAGGATGCGTAACGAATCCGACCGGTAGGGTGTCCGGCCGGCTGGAGCCGGCATCGCCGGCTCAGCAACTCCGAGCGAGCGGTATCGGGTGAGGAACAGCGTGGGATTGGCGCTGACCAGGTCCCCGACCCTCAACGCTATCCACTCAAGGTGCGCCTTGGCCGCGAACGGCTCGCCACATCTCTCGCAGACCGCAGCCTCACGTTCGACCGACGTCGCCCAGTCGCCGGAACGCTCGGTCCGAGATGCATCAAACTCGGTCGTGTGGGTTATCGCATCGCCTACCGTGCAGTAGAGCACGCACTGGCCGCAGTAGATGCACCGCTCGGCGTGATGGACGTTACGCAGGACAGCCTTGGCTCGGTCGAGTACGATTTCGCGGGCCCGAGGCGGGCATACCCTGGTGCAGGCACCGCAGCAGATACACTTGTCGGGGTCGAACTTCAGCAGGCCGCGGAAGTTGGCGTGAACCGAGTCGACCGCCGCCGGAAACTTCGTCGTGTAAGGCCCGTTGAAGACCGCGCGCACCGCCTCGGCTAACTCACGCAGTTTCGGCAGTGGTATTCGCATCACTCTTCCTCTATCAGCGACTCGCCGCCGTTGTCCTCGGTGAACTGGTCCTTCACCGTTCCCTTCCAGAGCTTCACGCCGAACACCAGCGAACCGCGCGCCAGCGCGTGCGCGCCCACCGGGACAGTGATGAGCACGAACAACGCGCACACCAGCGCCTTGACGCCGAGAGCGGTGAAGCCCGACAGCAGGAAGACGCCGAGCATGATGCCGCAGGTCCCGAGCGTGACACACTTCGTGGCAGCCTGCATGCGGTTGTACAAGTCGGGGAAACGGACCAGTCCCAGGCAGCCGAACAGCGTGAACCCAACGCCGGCGGCGATTGAGGCCCAGCCCAGCGCATTAATCATCCAGGCTCCTCCCCTCAAGATACTTGGCGAGGGCAAGCGTGCCGACGAACGAAATCACCGCGAGCGCCAGCGACAGGTCGATCAGGTAGGCCAGCTTGTAGCGAAGGGCAAGCAGAGCCGTTATGCTGGTGAAGAGAACGCTCATTATGTCCAACGCGATTGCCCGGTCCGGGATACTCGGGCCCTTGAGTGCGCGGTAGAGGCAAAAGAAGGCCCCGAGCGTCAACAGGACAATCAACACACTCATACCTGTTTCCTCAATCGAAAATCCGGGCCAGGAAGAACTCGAACGGCCCGATTATGGCGTGCGCAGCCGCCTTCGGATCGGCTGTGGCCACCTCGATCCAGTGTATGTACAGCACGTCACCGACGATATCTACCGCCATCGTACCCGGCGTCAGCGTAATCGAGTTAGCCAGGAACACCCGTGCGATGTCCGACTTCAGCGCAGTCCTGATCTTCACTATGCCGGGGCGAAGCTGCAGACCCGGGCTGAGAACGCGCAGCGCCACATCGATGTTCGACTTCAGACATTGGTAGACAAAGACCGGGATGTAAATGACGAGCCAGAACCAGCGCCGCGGGTCGAGCAGCTTCACCGGCCTCAGCGGCAGCCCGGCCCCGAAAACCAGCGCCGTGATGAGCGCCGCGACGGCGCCGGCCACCAACTCCTGGTAGTGCAGCGTCCACACCAGCACCAACCAAACGAGCATCGCGGCAAGCCAGTAGGTCAGTCGTCGCGCCATGTCATCCTCCCAGCACCGCCTGCGCGTAGCCGATGCCGTCCATCAACACGCGCGCCGCCGGACCGACCAGCCAGTCGAGCGCGGGTTTGAACCCGAGCCCGAGCACCAGGCTCAGGACCACGAGCAGGAGCGTTGCCGATACCATCGTGACCGGCGACTCCCTGGCCGGAGTAACGTCGACTCCGCGGCGGCTGAGGAAGACCTTGCCGGCCAACCTGGTCAGGTAAGCCAGGGTAAGAGTCGACAGCAGCGCGGCAAAGACCGCCAACCAGTACATCCGGGCCGATACCGCGCCGATAATGATCAACAACTTCGAGAAGAAACCAGCAAAGGGCGGTACGCCCGACAGCGACAGCGCGCCGAGCAGGTACGACCAGGTCGTTGCCGGCATCGTCTTCTCCAGGCCGGCCAGTCTATCGATGTTGCGGCTACCGGCCTGCATCTCGACCGAGCCAGCCGTGAGGAAGAGCGTGCCCTTGCCGAGCGCGTGGGCCAGCACATGGAACAAGGCGCCGGCGATGCCCCAGAAATTGCCGATCCCCAGCCCGATGAGAATGTAACCGATCTGGCTCACGCTCGAGTAAGCCAGCAGGCGCTTGTAATCTTTCTGGACATAGGCCAACAGCCCGCCCGCTGCTATCGACAGCACGCCGAAGGCAATCAGCGCATTGAAGAACCAGGGCGATGTGGCACGGGACAGGCCGAACATGTTGAACATTACCCGCGACATCGCGTAGACCCCCAGCACCTTGATGAATACGCCAGACAGCAGCGCCGACACCGGCGCCGGCGCCGACGGGTGGGCGTCGGGCAGCCAGGCATGAAAAGGGGCCATCGCCATCTTGACCGCAAAACCGACGAGGAACGTCGTCGCGATGAACCAGTACACGGGCGACTGGCCACCCGCGGCCAGCACTCTGGAAGCGTCGGCCATGTTCAGCGTCCCGGTGAGCGCATACAGCAGCGCGATGGCCAGCAGGATGGCCGCTCCGCCGATCTCCCCGATCACCATGTACTTGAACCCGGCTTCGAGCTCGTCGAAATCGGTGCCGAACGCGACCAGCGCGTAGGAAGCGACGGCCGCAATTTCGGTGAACACGAAGATATTGAAGATGTCGCCCGACAGTGCTACACCGTTCAGACCGGCGAGCACGAGCATGAACAGCGAGTAGAACTTCCACCGCGCGGTGTAATGGTCGAGGTAACGCACCGAGAAGAGGAGCGCGGCGAAACCGACGACGCTGACCGCCACGACCACGAGCGCAGTGAGCGCATCGTATACCAGCACGATGCCTATCGGGGGCGCCCAGCCGCCCATCTTGTACAGCAGCACGGGCGAGCCGGTCGCCACCAGCGCCACGCCGTAGCAGGCAAGACCGAGCAACACCGTCCCGGCGAGGTTGGCGGCGAGGTCGGTGAGCCCGGGCCAGACCCGGTTGAGCAACGGGATGAGGAACGCCGCGCCCAACGGCACGACAACGAACAGCGGGAGGAAGTCGCCGTTCACTCGCTACCCCTTGAGTCGCCGTATCTCGGCGATGTCGAACGTCTTGTACTTCTCGTAGATCCGCATCGCCAGCGCCAGCATCAGCGCGGTCGTTGACAGACCGATGACAATCGACGTCAGCACCAGGGCCTGCGGCACCGGGTCGACGAAGTTGCGGACGGCCGCCGGGTCGGTGATGATCGGCGGCAGGGCGCCACGCTTGAATCCGACGACGGCGAACAGCGCGTTCACCGAGTACTCGATGATGCTGAACCCGATGACTATCTTGATGATGTTGCGCTTGGCCACCACGGCATACAGGCCGATGAGGAACAGCACAATGCAGGCGAGGAGTTCAATCATCCGTCACTCCTTCATCGCGAACCGGGATGCGCCCAGCGCCAGGAACACCGCGAGCAACCCGGCCCCGACCTTGATGCCGATGGCTATGTTGGCGGGCATTATCAACCCGCCGCTCAGCAGCGTCAGCGGACGGCCCAGGCCGAACAGGACGCCGCTGCTCAGGAAAAACTCGCCGGCCAGGTAGCCAGCCAGCCCCAGGCCCAGGAAGCCAAGGCCGCCGATGCTCTCGAAAATCGACGAGAACGTGTACGAACTGCGCTCGGCGCCCTCGACCGAGCCGAACGCCAGCGAATTGAGGATGAACGCGGCCGCGACCAGGACTCCGCCCGCAAAGCCGCCGCCCGGGGTCAGATGCCCGTGCAGGACGATATAGCAGCCGTAAAGGAAGAGCATGCCGGCAAGCAACCGGGCGATGGTCTGGACAATCAATGACATCCCGCGCATATTACTTCTCCCCCGCCGACTTGCGCCCGACCCGCCGAACGACAGTCAAAACGCCGAGCACGGCGGTGAAGAGCACGGTCGCCTCGCCCAACGTGTCATAGGCTCGGAAATCCAGGATGATGGCCGCGACGACATTGGCCGCGCCGGTCAGCTGAAGTCCCGTCGCGATGTACTGCGCCGCAACCCGCATCACCGGGTCGCCGAACCCCGGCAGTCCGCGAAAGACATTCGCCGCCAGGACGACGAACAGGACCGCAAACCCGGCGAACGCCGTCAAGGGCAGGACCATCTGGCGCAGGCGCCTCTGGCCGATCGTGCTGTCCACGCTCGTCGAACGCAGTATGACTGCCGCGAAGAACACCACGGTCAGGGTCTCGACCACGATCTGGACAATGGCCAGGTCCGGCGCCTGAAGCAGGAGGAAGATGATGGCGACGCTGAACCCGACCAGACCTAGCGCCACAGCCGCCGCCAGCAGGTCGCGGACCTCGATTGCGACCAGCGCCGCGATCACCATTGCCGCGAGCAGTATGTATATCTCTATCATCGCCCCAGTACCACCACAACATAGAGAATCACGGCCCCGACGAACACCCACGCCACGTACAATGGCAGGAAGCCGTTCTGCACGTACGATAACCCCCCGCCGGTGTAGCGAGCGAGCGCCCCGACGGCCCAGAAGAGCCGATCCAGCAGTTGACGGTTGAACGCACGTGCCAGCTGACCAATGGTCCGCAACAGAGCACCGACCCAGTTGAACAGGTCAAAGGCACCTAGCTCGCCGAAGCGTAACAGGTCACCCATGACCGGCAGGCCCTTCACCGGCGTGTAGAACGCCGTCCCGGTGACCCGGCCCTCTTCATCCTCTGCCAGAGTCTCACCGCCAACGTAGGTCCGCGCCGTCACCGGTCGTCGTACGGTTCCCAGAAGATACAGTACCGCGCCAATCCCCAACCCGACGAGCAAAAGCAGGCTCGCGAGGGCCGGCTGCCAGATGCCCTGAAGCTCGGTGACAAAAGGCAACGCAGGGAAGATCAGCGGCCGCAGTGCCAGCGGGAAAGCCAGCACGCCGAACGCCACACAGGCCAGCGCAATCAACAGGGACGGCAGCCACATCGCGAACCCGACCTCCCGCGCTCCCTCCAGCTGCCTGGGTCGCTGTCCCAGGAAGATGGCGTGCAGCAACTTCAGGAAGGACGCCAGCGTGAGCACGCTGCCGAGCATCGCCGCGACCAGGAACACCGGGTACAGCCGGTTGCCCTCGAGACCGGTGTCGATGATACCCTGATAGACCATCCACTTCGACACGAACCCGTTGAGCGGCGGGACACCGGCAATGGCCAGCGAGCAAAGCAGGAACGTCGCGAAGGTCAGTGGCATCTTGCCCGCAAGACCGCCGAGTTCGTCTATCTTGTCCGTCTTGGACTGGGAGTAGACCGAGCCGGCGGTCAAGAAGAGCCCGGTCTTGTAGAGGGCGTTGTTGAGCATGTGGAACAGACCGCCGGCGATGCCGACGGGCACTCCGGTGCCGATGCCAATCACCATGTAGCCGACCTGAGACACAGCGTGAAAGGCCAGCAGGCGCATCACGCGCTTCTGGACCAGAGCCATTATGACGGCCGCAAGCACCGTGACCGAACCTACCGCCATGAAGACAGTGCGGAGAGTCATGTTCGACGATATATCGAAGACATAGACCGAGAGCCGCGTCAGCAAATAGATGCCCAGGAGTTTGTCCAGGGATGCCGGGACGAGCGCCATCACGGTGGCCGGCGAAGTCTCCGAAGCTGTAGGTATCCACGAGTGCAGCGGCATTGACCCGGCCTTAGCCAAAGCGCCAACGGCCACCAGCAGGAAGGCCAGTATCGCAGACGGCTCGGAAAGGCGCATTGCGACCGGCGGCACGAGGTCGATCCAGCCTCCGCGCACTACGAGGAGGGCAACCCCCAACAGCAGTGCGAAGTCAGACAATCCGACGATGACCAAGGCCTTGGTCGCCGCAGGTTGGCCGTCGC
>JAWOHG010000295.1:0-3076 GCA_046485245.1 bacterium | reverse complement strand
AGTCCGGGTACAATCGGGACTTAAGCCTCAGGGTCACGTCCGGGCTCAGTTTCGGGGCCGGGACCGGGGCCAAGGCGGGGGTCAGGACGAGGGTCAGGGCAGGGATGAGCGTCGGGACGATTGCCGGGGCCAAGGCAGGGCCGATTGCCGGGCATCAAACCCGGGGCCGAGTCCGCGGCCGGGTCGATGGCCCGTCTGCGGCGTGAGGCGAACTGCGGGTGGGTGGTATGGCGCAAACCTCGGTACAGCCCCGTCGCCCAGGTCCGCTAGGGACAGTCCCGGGTTTGCGACCGACGGCTTGGGATACGACCCGAGACCGCAATCCCGGTTTCGGTCATGTCCCGCGTCGAGGGGTCATGTCCCGCGCTTGCCTGCTCCGCTTCGTGCCTTTGTCGGCTTCGTGCCTCAGGTCTGCTTGTGTTCTTTGTGGTGAGTCCGCACCCTCACAAACCGTGCGTCTGGCGTTGGACCTCACTTCCCGGGCGTATGTCCGTCCTGCGGAGTTGACCCACGCGAAGGGACTTGCCCGGGCCGCGGCGGGGTGTAAGATACGGCACGTGACGGCACAAGCATAAGGAGTCGAGATGAAGACAAACATGGTAAGCCGCAAGGACTGGTTCGGACCGGTGCTGGCAGTGCTGGTGTTCGAAGGCGACCGCGCGCCGCTCGGGATGCCGGGCGTCGGCGGCCGCAAGCTGCTCGAGGATGCATCGAGTGAGAACTTCAAGGGCCAGTTCAAGCGCACCGCGCTGGCCGCGGCCGACGGGCTGAAGGTGATGCTTTGCGGGCTGGGCAAGCGTAAGGACTTCGAGCCGTGCCGCGTGCGCACTGCGATGGCGAGGGCGCTGAAGCGGGCCGAGGAGATGGGCCTGGCCGAACTGAGCCTGCTGCTGCCCGAGGCGAAGGAGACCCGCGGCAAGCTGGACCTGTGGGCGGCGTGGGCCGTGGAAGGCGTGGCGCTCTCGGGCTATCGTTTCAATAGCTGGCGCACTCCGAAGCCGGACGAGACGATGCCGCCGCAGGTACTCAATCTCGTCTTCCCCGCGGGCCGCGATGCGACGCCGGTAGTGCGGCGCGCGGTCGAGCGCGCAGTCGCAGTCTGCGAAGCGGTCGGGTTCACGCGCGACCTCGTCAACGAGCCGCCCAGCCCGAAGGTGCCGGAGAAGCTGGCAGCGCGCGGGGCCGAGCTGGCGCAGGACGGCCGCGTGACCGTGAAGGTCATCAAGCGGGCCGAGCTGGAGAAGCTGGGAATGGGCGGCATCCTCGGCGTGGGCCGGGGCTCGCACGAGCCGCCGTGCCTTGTTCACCTGTCTTACGTGCCGAAGGCGAAGCCGAAGAAGACGCTGTGCTTCATCGGCAAGGGCGTCACGTTCGACTCGGGCGGGCTGTCGCTGAAGCCGTCGGCCGGGATGGAGGCGATGAAGGACGACATGGCCGGCGCCGCGTCGGTGCTGGGCCTGTTCCATTACCTGCGCGCGGTGGACGCGCCGGTCGCGGTGCACGGGCTGGTGCCGCTGGCCGAGAACATGCCGGGTGGCGGGGCGCACAAGCCCAGCGACGTCGTCCGGCACTACGGCGGCAAGACTTCCGAGATAATCTCGACCGACGCCGAGGGCCGGCTGATACTGGCCGACGCGCTGGCGTATGCGTCCGAGACTATCAAGCCGGACCTGATGGTCGACATCGCCACGCTGACCGGGGCCTGCGTGGTGGCGCTCGGGGACGAGTACTCGGCGCTTTTGGGCACGGACCGCGCCGCAATCCAGCGCATCACCAGGCTCGGGCTGGAGCAGGACGAGTATTTCTGGGAGCTGCCGCTGGTGAAGCGTTACCGCGACCACATCAAGAGCAAGGTCGCGGATATGAAGAACACGGGCAAGCCGGGCGTGGCGGGTACTATCACGGCCGGGCTGTTTTTGCAGGAGTTCGTGGGCGAGGGCGTGCCCTGGGTGCACATCGACATCGCCGGCCCGTCGTTCACCAAGGAGGGCTGGGACTACGTGCCGGCCGGCGGCACCGGCGTGCCGCTGCGCACGATGATCGCGCTGGTGCACTCGTACGGGCAGTGAGCGGCGCGGGGCCGGCTGCGGTCGAGTGCGTCGGGCTACAGGTCGCGTACCCGCGCGGCGTCGCGCTCGAGGACGTTACCTTCCGGCTCGATCGGGGCGAGTTTCTCGGCCTCATCGGCCCGAACGGCTCGGGCAAGACGACGCTGCTGCGGGCGATGCTGGGGCTGGCGCGGCCGACCGCCGGGCGCATTCTCGTCGCGGGCGATGAGCCGGCGCGCGCCCGGTCGCGCATCGGTTACGTGCCCCAGCGGCGGCCGATTGACCCGGGCTTCCCGGCGTCGGTGTTCGACGCGGTGCTGATGGGCACTTACGCGGGGCTGGGCATCGGCCGGTCGCCGCGCGAAGAGCACCGGCAGCGCACGCGCGCCGCGCTGGAGCAGGTCGGGCTGGCCGATTCGGCCGACCACGTGGCCGGGCACCTGTCGGGTGGGCAGCAGCAGCGGTTGCTGCTGGCGCGGGCGCTGGTGCGCGAGCCCGAGGTGCTGCTCTTGGACGAGCCGACCTCGGCCGTGGACGTGGCGACCCGGCGCCAGATCGTCGACCTGGTGCGGCGCATCCACGCCGAACGCAACCTGACCACGGTCTACGTCACCCACGACATCAACGAGGTGATGCCCTGCGTGGACAAGGTGATGTACCTGAACCGCACGGTGCGGGCATTCGGCCGGTGCGGCGACGTGCTGAACCGGGAGACGCTCGCGCGGCTGTACGGCGCGCCGGTGGTCATCACCGAGGAAGGCGGCCGGCGCTACGTGTTTGTCGGGGACAGCCATGCTTGATTTCCTGCAGTACGGGTTCATGCACCGGGCCCTGGCCGGGGCGCTGTTGGTGGGCACGGTCTGCTCGATAATCGGCGTGTTCGTGGTGCTGCGCGGGATGGCATTCGCCGGGTCGGGACTCGCGCACGCCTCGTTCGGCGGGGTCGCGCTCGGGTTCCTGCTGGCGCTCAACCCGCTGGCGATGGCGATTCTCTTCTGCCTCGGCACGGCCGGCCTCATCCAGACCGC
>JAWOHG010000261.1:0-5123 GCA_046485245.1 bacterium | reverse complement strand
AGCGCCAAACACCTCGAAGCCGAGGGCTGGCGCGTTACCTTCCTGCCGGTGGACAGCTTTGGCCTGGTCGACCCCGACGCCGTGCGCCGGGCAATAACGCCCGAGACCACGCTCTGCTCGGTGATGCTCTGCAACAACGAAATCGGGACCGTCGAACCGGTGAAGGAAATCGCCGCGCTCTGCCGCTCGGCGGGCGTGACCTGCCACACCGACGCGGTCGCCGCGGCGGGCAAGATGGCGGTCGACGTCCGTGACCTCGGCGTCGACCTGCTGACCATATCCGGCCACAAGCTGCGCGCGCCCAAGGGGATCGGGGCGCTCTACGTCCGCGAGGGCACGCCCATCCACCCGCTCATCCACGGCGGCCACCAGGAGCGGGGCCTGCGCGCCGGAACCGAGAACGTCGTCGGCATCGTCGGGCTGGGCGCGGCCTGCGCCACCCTGAAGGACGAGTGGCCCGGCCTGGCCGCGCACGAACGCCGCCTGCGCGACCGGCTCGAGAAAGCCGTGCTCTCATCGGTGCCGGAGCTCAAGCTCAACGGCCACCCCGGGAAGCGCGCGCCCAACGTCTGCCACCTGAGCGTCGGCTACGTCGAAGGCGAAGCCCTGCTCGTCAGCCTCGACCTCGAGGGCATCGCGGTCGCGTCCGGGTCGGCCTGCTCGGCGGGTGAGTCGGGCGCATCGGCGACGGTCAAGGCCATCGGCGTGCCGCCGCTGTTCGCCAACTCCTCGGTCCGCTTCTCGCTCGGGCCGGACAACACCGAGGAGGAAGTCGATTACACGGTCGAGGCCTTCGGCCGGGTCGTCGGGCGCCTCCGCGACATCTCGCCCATCTGGAAACGCCGCGGCTAGGGGCGCAGCGACCCGGCGCGTCTCGGTAGCGCCAACCCGCGGATTCACCACAAAGTCACCAAAGACCACAAGCCCAGGTCAGGCCTTTGTCGTCTTTGTGTCTTGGTGTTTGAACCAGTATCGGGCTAAGCATCGAACACGACGACCGCGCGCCAGCCGGCGGCGTCGTGTTCCAGGCTGAACTCGTGGTAGGTCGGGGTCTTCAGCTCGACCTTGAGGCCGTGCTTCTCCAGGCTGTAGGGCTCCCCGTGCAGGACCGCGCTGACCGACTTCTCGTCGACCGCGAGGACCTCGGCCCGGGTCGCGACAAACCCCTTGTTGGAGAACAGGAACAGCAGCTCCCGCAGCCAGTCCATCAGGGACTCACGCTCGTCGGTGGACTTCAGGCTGACCGGCATCGACTCGGCCTCCTCGACCAGGCCCGACTCGACCATCAGATCCGCGACGCAGAAGGCCGCATTAGCGAACAGCTCGGCCCGGTCGCGGCCGAATACCTCCACCTTCACGTCGGCGGTGTGCTCGAGCTGGCGGTAGCGAACCACGCTTCACGCCCTACGCTTCACGCCTTACGCTCCATGCCTTCAGCGTGATGCGTAATGCGTCAAGCATCTAGCGCCCGGTCTTCCGCCCCGCGCCGGTGTTGCCCTGCGCGTCCACGGCCCACACCGCGATGGTCCACGCCCCGTCCGGCAGCACGACATCGGCCACCATCGTCACGTCGAGCGCATCGGCCATTCCGACGTCGACCGGCTGCCACTCGCCGGCATTCACCGCCACGCGGCACGCCACCACCGGGCTCGACGCGTCGGTCACGCGGAACCGTACCTGGCCGCGGCCGGTCCCGGTGCGTGTCACGCCGAGAACGCTCACAACCGGCCCGGTGTTGTCGACCATAAACGGCCGGCTCACCATCTCGCACTCAAGCGCGCCCGTGCCGCGGGTCGGCCGGTCCGAGGCCCGCACCCGAATCTCGTACCAGCCGTCGGCCAGCGCGCGCGTGTCCAGTTCGGCGCGGCGCTCCGCTGTCGGCTCGCCCTTCGCAATCCAGTTCGCCTCGCCACGCGCGCGGAACTCGACTGCGAACTCCAGCGAATCGCCGTCGCGGTCGAGCGCTTCCCAGGTCAGCTCGCGGCCCGGCTTGGCCTGGCCCAGCCGCGCCTCGGCCAGGCTCGCCCCTGCAACGTCGAGCTTCGTCACCGCCGGCGCGCGATTGGGCACGGAGTAGAACAGCTCGACCCGCTCCACACGCGGCGTCAGGTTCGCAAACCGCGTGCCGAGCCGGGCCCGCCACTGCACATAGCGCCCCGCGAACCCTGCCCCCCGTCCCTCGCCCCACGGTTCCCAGTCTGTCCAAGTCGAGTCCGGCTTCTGCGAGTAGCCCGTGCGCAGGTCGAACTCGAGCGTCGTCCCGGCCGGCACCTTGGCAATGCGGTCCAGCCGGCCGAACCGGGCCGGCGCCCCGCAGTCCAGCGGCGGGGACGTCACGTATCCTGAATCGGCAAACCGATCGCCCAATTCCACGAGCCGACCCGGGTTGCCCAGGCCGACCAGCCACTTGTCCTTCGCCGGCTCGATGCACAGCACCTGCCCCTCGTCGAACCGGTACAGCAGCGTCGCGTGCCCGTCCCGGTCCAGTTCGTACAGCCGCGGCGGTGAGCCGGTCGCGACCAGCAACCGACCCTCGCCCCCGTTCCCTGGTCCCCGGCCCCTGGTCCCCGGCCCCTGGTCCCACCAAATGTCATACACGATTGAGTCCGGGCAGGCCCAGGTCCAGCGCTCGACGCGTGCCGAGTCGACGGCATACACCCGCGCCGAGTCGCTGCCCTCGGCGGCCGGGTTCGCCGCGACATACAGCCCGCCCGAGCCGTCCTCGACCACCGCACGCGCCTCGGCCAGCGGCGTGTCAAAGGCCACCTCGACACCGGGCGGCTCCTCGCCACGGAGTATCAGCCGGTAGACGATGCCGTCCGGCGCAGTCCCAACCAGCAGTTCGTTTCTCACTTGTCCCCGACCCCTGGCCCCTGACCCCATCTCCCCGGCCCTCACGCACGCCAGGTGCATCTGCGGGGCGGCGAACACGACCTTGCCCTGGCCGCCCTTGATTCGGTAGAGCCGGCCGGCCGGCCCGGTCGCCGCGTAAAGCGCATCGTCCGGGCCGAACACGAGGTCGTAGACGAAGCCCTCGCCCGTGGCGAAGTGCAACTCGGGCTGTCCGCCCGGCCGCACGCGCCAGACCTCGCCCTTCGGGGTCAGCCCGAAGAAGACCGTGCCGTCGGATGCAACCGCCAGCGCCATCACCTGCGTGGCCTCCGACTCGAACACCTTCTCAGCACCGGCGCGGCCGATGCGATACACCGCGCCGTTGTTGCCCGTTCCCAGCCAGGTGCTGCCCGCGGCGTCCGCCACCGCGCGCCAGACCGCGGCCGCGGGCGGCACGGTTCGGTCCGCGAGCGACGGTGCGAGTTCGAAGAAACCCGGCCGCAGGGCGACGCCCTGCAGTTCGATGCGGTCGAGTTGCGCGCGGAGGCTGTCGGTGCCGTCGGTCACCCACACCGCCGCGGTCAATGCCAGCAGCAGCATCGCGCCCATCTATCGCCCCGCTCCGCGCACGGACAATCGGCAATCGACAATCGCCAATCGAAAATCGCATATCTGCCCGGCCTGTGCCCGTCCGGTCCTCAGGTCGGCAATCGACAATCGGCAATCGACAATCGGCAATCGAAAACTCACTGTCTCACCTCCAGCTCCAGCCGGGCCGTGCCCGATATCACGCGGTCGAACTTGTACTGCCGTTCCAGCACCTGGCTCGCCGCCGCGGGCTGGACCAGGCCCTCGGCGGCACCGGGCCCGACCACGCTGCGCACCGAGCGCGGCGGCGCGGGCAGTTCCTCTCCGCCGAGAACCAGCCCGGGGCTGCGGATGGTGCCGGTAACGACGAGTTCATCCTCGCGCCCGGCCCGCTCGAGCAGTTTGTATGTCGAACGCAGGCTGCGCGGCTCGACCCGTGCCGGCGCCCGCCCCAGGTCCTCGAGCAGAAGCGAGTCGCGCTGGCCGAACCTGAGGGCCAGCGGCCCCGGCGGCAGGGCGCCGGGCAGGTCCAGCTCGATCGTATCCTCGAACGGCTCGCCCCGCCAATCGCGCAGGGACAGAAACAGCCGCACCCGCGCGCCCGGGCGCACCACTCTCCGTTCGGGCCGTGCGCCCACGAGGTATGCCTTGCGCACGCCGGGCTCAAACTCGATGCTCACGTCGATGCCGTCGATGACCGGCCGCTCGAAACGGTTGGCGTACAACAGGCGCAGCTCGTCACGCAGGCGGGGTAGCCACGGCGCGGCCGGGTCGACGCCCGCGTAGGTGTGCCGCACGAGGACCGTGTCGCGCCCGGCGCGGATGCGACAGGTGGTCCTCAGCGTCTGCTCGGCCATCGAGCCCTCGGACTCGTAAACCAGCGATGCCACCGCGGCCGGCACGAACCCCGGCGTGAGTTCGTCGTCCAGGGCAACGCGGAACCGGAACACGTCGCGCGCCGTGGGCGAGACCAGCCGCACCTCGACCGGCAGGGTCGCCGCGCGCCGGTCCAGCCGGGCGCCGACGCCGTGCAGCCGGTCCTCGGTCATCGCACCGACCACCGGCCCGGGCGAGAAAATCTTGAACGACGAGGCCGCGCTGGGCAGGATTGTGTGAATCCAGCCCGTGACCAGCGGCATCGTCACGGCGCCGCCCTGGAACATCGGGTGGCCGAACAGAAGCAGCCGGTCGCCCTCGCGATGGGTCAGCGTGCCGATGGCCGAGAAGCGCACGTCGCCGTCCACCAGCGCCACGCCCACGGCCGAACCCGGCCCGAGCGCCGCATCGGTCGAATCTATGCCCCGCCCGCTGCCGGCCGCGACCGGCGCGAATCCCCACTGCCCGACCAGCGACTCGATGGCGACCGCGGCCCGCGGCGACATCCCCGACACTGCCAGCGGCACGAGCAGGGGCCGGAGGGTCATCGACGATGTGCGATTGCCGACTTGCGATTGCCCGCCCCCCGTCCCTCGCCCCTCGCCCCCTGTCCCTCTATCTTCATCCCGCCATATCTCCAGCATCTGGTCGATGGGCGTGACACCGGCTATCGGCTGCTTGGCAAATCCCCAGCCGTAGGCCACCGCGCCGGCGAGCTTGCCCTCAATGTAGACCGGGCTGCCTGACATCCCGGCGACGATGCCCGACTCCTCGAGTCCCTTGCCCGACAGCCGGCACAGTATCATGTCCCCGCGCGGCCACTCGTT
>JAWOHG010000247.1:0-5309 GCA_046485245.1 bacterium | reverse complement strand
AGCGCGACGGCGCGCGTTGCGGTCGACGTCACCCTCAGCGCTATTGACCCCGATGGTGACGAGGTGGCGTACCTGTTGGATTGGGACGACGGCTCGTCCGAGGACTGGACCATCAACTACGCGCCCGGGCAGAGCATTCCCATGACGCATATCTACCAAATCCGCGGCGGTTACCAAATCCGGGCCAAGGCGAAGGATACAGAGGGCAACGAGTCTGAATGGTCACTGCCGGTGTCTCTTGCCCTGCCCACCTCGGCCCCGGACACGCCGACCGTCTTCTCGTGTCCCGATACGGCAAGAATCGGGCTCGATTGCGCCATGGTGCTGCGGTTGGGAGACCCGGACGGCGACAGCGTCGCCGCGCGCGTGGATTGGGGCGACGGAGTGCTCTCGAGTTGGAGCGCTCTCATCCGCAGCGGCGACACGGTTCGGTTTAACCACGTCTACCGCGATTCCGGCAGAGTCAAGGTGAAGGTACAGGCCAGGGACAGCCGGGGTGTTAGATGCGGCTGGTCTGAGGTCAAGCGTCTCTCCGTCCGGCAGCCCTGGGTTACGGTCATGCAGGAGAGTTTTGAAGGCGCGTTCCCCGGGGCCGGGTGGACGCGCCTCGGTGGAGAAGACGAACCCGCCACGTGGGACGCCGAGCGGTACCGGCCCTACGCGGGCAGGTGCAGTTGCTGGTGCGCCGGTTCCTCGCGCTCGGCGCCCGGACCCTACAAACCTGACATGGAAGCATGGATGGTGTATGGTCCTTTCACCCTTCAGGACGCAAACGAGGCGCAGTTCACATTCCGACGCTGGGCGTACACCGAGGACGGCTATGACGAGATGTTCTGGGGCGTATCGGTCGATGGAACCGACTTCTACGGCTACTCCCTGACCGGCGCGTGGCCGTACTGGGAATGCGACACGATTGACCTCAAGAGCGTTCCCGGTCTGGGCAACGTCTGCGGCCACCCCCGGGTTTGGATAGCATTCGCGTTCCTGTCGGACGAGGACATCGAGTACGAGGGTTGCTACGTTGACAACGTGCTGATACGCAAGATTCCGGGTACGGCTGGCGGCACCGCGAATACCGGTGTCCGAAAGGACAGGCCGGGCATCAAAGCGACCGTGCGAAGTCTCCGGTAGCGCTGACTCTCAGCGCCGGCCCCGGCTGCATCGCCGCCGCCGGCAGGCGTGTGCTCGACCTCCGATTCGGCCCCAACGACGTCTCCCGGCTTGCTCCCGGCGTCTACTTTGTGCGTCAGGCGTCTGGCGTATCGCGTGAAGCCGCGGCCACAAGCCGCATCATCATCGCCCGGTAACTCTCGGTGCAACATCGCGGCGGCGGGTGAGAGCCCGCCACCGTTTGAACGATACCCCCGCAGGGGCCCAGCTTACTTGCCCAGTTCCTGCTCCAGTTGCTCAGGCGTTAGCTCAATCTCGCGCAGTATCTCGCGCAGAAGCGGCCGCGCGATATCGCGGCCCGGGTGATTTGGCACGGTTGTAGTGCGGCCGGCGGGGTGACGGTAGAACACGTGACTGCCCTTCTGCCTGACCGGCTCGAATCCGAGCCGCTTGAGCACCCGGTCAATAGTCCGGAAATCCGTGACCGGCAACTTGGTCAGACCGCCACCTCGACCTGCTGCAGCCCGACGAACACGGGCAGACCCTCGCCATCCTCACCCGATTCCTCAAGGCACAACGCGACGACCTCTTTCAGGTTTTTCTGAAGCTCATCCAGCGTTGCAGCCTGGGTATGGGCGCCCCTGAGCCCCGGCACGAATCCGACATAGAGCTTCGTGGCCGGGTCCCACTCGACGTAAGCCGTGAATGTCCTCACTTTGGTGACTCCTTGACACATCATAGCGCCTCCGCCGCCAGCCCGCAAGCCCGACACCGCTGCCTCAGTGCCCCGGCGTGCTGTCAGTTCACTATTCTGGACCCGGGTTCATCAGAACGACCGCCGGCCCAGCCGTGCAAATCAGGCATCAAACTCCCGATTTGCAGGGATAACTTTGTCCGCCTATGGCGGCCGACAGCTCACCGGCCGCTGCGTCGTGCCGACCTGACCCGGTGCAGACGTTCCGTGAACCCGCCCTCGCGCTCGAACTCTTCCGCCTGCGCCTTGAGCTGGCGGTCAAGCAGGTAACAGCAGACGTTCAACAGCGACAGGGCGGCATTAGCGGCCAACTCCGCAGCAGCAAGGGACCGCCACTGACCCGCACGGACTGACACTGAGCGTCCGTGTGCGTCGGTGCGCGTCGGTGCCCGGTCCAGCTCGTCCTTCACCCAGGCGCTGACCTCGGCCAGCTTCGCAGGCCGACGCGCCCTGAAGCGCTTGAGCGCCGGGTGCTCGGCCGGCCACTGGGAAAGCTCCCGCTGGCGCAGGTAATCCTCATAGTCGAGCCGCAGTTCCTCCAAGCTGGCGCGTGCGACGTTAGTGAGCTTAAGCTCGGTCTTCTTGGATGTGCCGGAGGCAAGACTGCCCTCGGCGATGTTCTGCACCCCTGCCCGCGCGGCCTGCACCATCTGGTCACGCATCCTGCCCCCGCGCCCGACATAGCGGTCGCAGAACCGGACAGTTACATCGTAGGCCAGTTGCGCGACCGCGAAGCTCTTGAGCTTGCGGTACCCACCATGCGGCGGAATCAGCGGCTCGGTCATCGCCGACAGGATAGACCCGCGTCCCCGACGGTCAAGCTGGCTCTAGTCATAGTCTGCGCTGCGCCGATCCGCCGCAGATGCGCGGCGCGCCAGACTACTGACGGCCCAGAGGCACGAGTTCGGCTTCCTCCGGTTCAGGAATGCCGAGACTCCTGAGGTATTCGTAAGTGCCGTCGTAGAACACGCTTTCCCGTGTCTCGTCGTCATCGCAGCCTGTCGGCACGAAAATCACCATACCCTGACGGGCTCGCGTGAGCAGCACTCTGTAGGCATTACGAAGGTACTTGCGCTTCTGAAGATCCTTGATGTAGTGCCACGAGGTGCCGCTGAAGCCGTGGTAATCCCACCCCGCATTGCCAAACCGCAGGTCTGCGTCCCACGCCACGCAGGTCCAATCAAGTTCGAGTCCCTGCACCTGAAACTCAGTCGCGACATCCTCTAAGAAGAACGATGACCTGATGTCATCCTTGCCGTTCAGAAACCAGTTCACTGGATCAACTGCCGCCTTAACGTTGATGGCGTATGGTCTGAGCCGCTGTGCCTCAGACGAGGCAATCATGCCGTATCGCTCTGTTCCTCTGGCGCGGCACTTCAGCCAGGTCTTTGCGACTTCGACGTTACGAGTGACTCTGATTGGGTACGTAGGCAGCACGTCTCCCAGAAGCGCCTCAGCTTTGTTCTGGTCTAGGTCCAACACTGACTTGACCAGGTCTGAGACCTTCTCGGCCCGGAACGAGCGAAGCGAAGTCGCCAAATGTAGACCCGGAGTCCTCACCAAGCGCGGGATGCCAGCGAGCATATTGTGCGCGAACGCGTCTGCGTACTCCGAGTCCTCAATGCGATCAGGCACGTACACAGCCCAATCCTGACGGAAGCTATGCAGTGCTCTGAACCACTCAGCAAGTCCGGCCTCACCGGTGTTTATCTCCTGCCCTCCACCGATGAGGCATATCATCACTGCCCACCCAGAGTGACGATTCATAACGGACAGAAGGAACTCGGGCTCCGACATGCCGAAGTTTGCGACTCCCCTCTTCCGTCTCATGAACGACTCTGTCTGTTCCTTGTCCCAAGCTCTTTGGGCTTCGTCGAAGACGACGATTCTGTCCGGCGGCGACTCGCCCGACTCGAAGTACTCGTCTCTGAAGTGATGGACGTTCTGCACGAATGCCTTGACCTTCGTCCGCGCCTCTGCTTTCGTCAACTCGACGCCTTGCATGCGCGCGTGTTCCACATCATCGCGCGCAAGGGCTTCTCTCAGCACATCTACAAGGGGACCGTTCCCTGAAAGAAACACCGCGTGCTCCCCCATGGAGGCATCGCGCCACGTGTTGGCGATGTTCAGCCCTGCCAACGTCTTGCCCGCGCCGGGTACGCCGGTGACGAAGCATATGGCCTTGCTGCCTTCTGCCCGACAGACTGCCACAACCTCGGCTATTGTCTGCGCAGTCCGTGTCAGATTGTCAGCGCCCGCCTCGCTCCTCGATATCTCCTCGATGCTATGGTCCCTGTACAGCGCCTGTGCCGCTTCCACTATCGTCGGCGTGGGGCAGTACCCCGAGTCAAGCCAAGCAGCGTGGTCCACCGCTGCACCGGACACCTCTCGGTCGATGCGCGACAGTATCGACCTGAGGTCAGTTCGGTTGGCGCAGACGGGTTCAAACAGCCTGTCGGCACGCGACAGGAACAGCGACGGACGCGAGGCGGCCTCGGTTGCCACCAACAGGGGGACTATTGACTTGTCGTGGCTGCACTTATGGAAGTTCTTAAGGTCCAGGGCGTAGTTTACGACTTGATCGATTGCGTCACGCGTGTAGTGCGTTTCGCCGACCTTGAACTCGACCACCACGACAGACCTGTCGAGCAGCAATACCGCGTCAACCCGACGGCCCATCCTCGGAATCGAGTACTCGAGCAGGATGCGACCACTGAGTCCGAGCAGGGCAGTTCTCAGTGCGGGAAGTTGGCCGATCCACGCTCCCCGCTGAAGGAGAACGATGTCATGGGTGGCGCCACGACTGAGATGCCCGAGGACTTCCTCGTCCGTTGCAGCAAGGAAGTCCAAGAATGACGCGGAATAGTCGGCCCTCGATGGCCGCACAACTCCGCTCATTTGAGTAACTCCGCCTCTCGCTCTCCCAACGCCCTCGCCAACTTCTCGATATTGACCAGCGAAATGTTCCGCTCGCCGCGCTCGACGCCGCCGATGTAGCTGCGGTCGAGGCCAGCCTCAAGCGCCAGGGCCTCCTGGGACAGCCCTTTCTTCTTCCGCAACTCGCGGATCCGCCTGCCGAATCGGACCAGAACAGAATCCATGCGCCAATGCTCGCCGAGGATGCCTATAAGTCCACGGACTATAAGTACCATCGGCTGAAACAGGCCTGCGGTGGTGCGGACGCGCGGGCAACAAACAGAGGCGGGAGGCCCGCGGTTCAGGCTATGCGGGCATTAGAGCCGGGATGGGGCGAGTTTGTGACGAAATCCGTCGGGCCAGAACAGGTAGGAGATAGGAGGTAGCAGGTAGGAGAAGGAATGTCGGACACTTGCGGGCACGAGAGAAGTTGGTTTTGCGGGAATGGCCCGAATTTGGGCAGTCCAGTGGACCGCCCCCCAGGCGGTATCCGTCGCCCTAAGGAACGGCGCGATTGCGGTCGCATCGC
>JAWOHG010000171.1:0-5001 GCA_046485245.1 bacterium | reverse complement strand
CTCGAGCAGCCGCCACGACCCGCACGCCACCATCCCCTCGCTGATGCCGATGCCCCACGCGCACCCGGCCGTCGCGATGGTGTCGCGCAGGACCGGGTTGTACGGGTCGCTGACGTCGACGGTCGCCAGCCCGGCGGTGCCCAGCGACACGGTCGCCACGTCGCCCATCATCACGATGTCGTTGCAGGTGCCGGGCAGTTCCAGCCTCGACACGAGATGCAGTCCGCCCGCGATGCCGGCGATGGCCAGCCCGTGCCGGCCGTTCGCGATGAACAGAAACGAATCCAGCGCCTCGACGTTCCACGCCGCCCCGTCCGGAGCAAGCGACAGCGCCGCAACCTTGCGCGGCGCGGCCGGGTTCGACACGTCAATGGCGTAGATACCGTTCTGGTGCGCGGCGCAGTACAGCGTTTCGCCGACGAGCGCGCCGCCCTCCAGCGCCTCGCGGTTGCCCGGTGGGTCATATCGCCCGAGCCGCACCGGCGGGCTGGTGCGGATGTCAAACAGCACGACTCCCTCGCGCCGGCAGAACGCGAACAGCAGCGTGTCGCCGTAGGGCCGCACGCGCCAGCAGTTCGGCCCGCTCGACAGCCACGTCCTGGTCGGGTTGGCCGGGTCGGCGATGTCGTATTCCTCCACGCCCTGCGTGAACCCGCAGGCCACGAACACCCGGTCCCCGACGATGGCGCAGTCCATCTCGTGGTTGCGGTTGACCTCGTTGTGGCCGAGCAACCTCAGGTTATCCACGCCGGCCCATCCGGCAAGGGTCAGGACGAGCAACAGCGACAGCGTCACTGGATTACCCCCGGCTGGCCGGCCCTCGGCCGGCGCATCCTCGGCTCCTGTTGGACGTTCATCAGCCTGATTATCCGTCCGACAGGATGACGGTCAAGCCGACGCGGCCCCAAAGGCGAGGCAGGCGCAAGCGCGCCTGCCTCGAGTCAAAAACCCTTCGGCCTAGTTCTGGGCCACAGGCGTACTGCCCTGCCCCGGCAGGACGCGACCGCGCATGCCGAGCACCCGTACCTCGTTGCCGAAGTTGCAGCAGACGTACACCCGCCGGTTGCTCGGCGCGGCGATGTAGCACGGACCCGATGCGCCGGCCTGGCTCCAAGCAATCGCCCGTGTCTCGGTCGACAGCGCGTGGATGTCCCCGCTGACGTGGCACCCGACGTAGACGTACTGCCCGTTCGGCAGGGGCACGACGTCCACCGGGTAGCCGCCCACCGGGGTCGAGGCCACGACCGTGTTGTCCGACAGCCGCACCACGTCGATGTAGGCCGGGCCGCCGCCGCCGGTGCGGCAGGCGACGTAGAGGTATTCGCCGCCGGGGAGGATGCTCATCCCCTCGGGCCCGGTGTGCACGCTCACCGTGCCGGACACGGTGTTGTCCGACGTGCGGATTATCTTGAGCTGGGGCGAACCGGACAGCCCGGCGTAGACGAACCGACCGTCCGGCGTGGCCGCGCTGCCCCACACGTTCGGCCCGACCGCAACCGTCGCCGTGACGGTGTTGTCCGAAGTCCGGATGACCGACACCGTGCCGCTGTAGTAGTTCGAGACGTACACGTACTCGCTGTTGGGCAGGGCAGTGCAGAATATCGGGAAATTGCCGACCGGGACGGTCGCGACCGCGGTGTTGTCCGACAGGCGCACGACCGACACGTTGTCGCTGCCGCAGTTGGCGACGTAGGCGTACCGGCCGTCAGGCAGCACGCACACCGCGTGCGGCCGGCTGCCGACCGCGACCCGGGCCAGCACGGCGTCGTCTGAGGTACGGATGACCACGAGACGGTTTTCGCCCCGCGCCGAGACGTACACGAACTGCCCGTCCGGGCTGGGCGCGATGCCGACCGGGTCGGCAATCCCGGCAATGATGTTTACCAGGGTGTCCGGGTACCCGCCCTGCCCCCCGCCGATGGTGATGCCGTGCGGGTCAGACCAGTCCGACGTGAACCCGCACATGTCGCGCGCCTGTGCCCGGACCTCGTACTCGCCCGCCTCGTCCCACGAGTGCCCGACGCTCACGCGCTCGCCGCTGCGCACGAAAGCGGTCCAGTCCGAGTACTCTCCGCCCCAGTCGAACCGGAACGCGACGTTGTCGCCCTGCGGGTCGGTTGTCATTGTCGAGAAACGATAGGGCTCGCCGACTGACCCGCTGGCCGGGCCGGAAGGCTCTTCCGGCGGAAGCGGGCTCAGGTAGCCGCAGCCGGTCAGGACCAGCATCGCCGCGGCGCAAATGCAGACTGCTAGACTGGTTCTCACAGTGCCTCCTTTTCAGCAGTGAGACCGAATACCCGGTCCCGGCTGGGTCCCGCCGGAACCTGCCGGATTCTACGCCTCCCCCGGGTGCGTTGTCAATAGGCTTGACAGCCGCGTCATCGGCCCCGGAGCCACCCTCACCCTTTCGCTCTCCCATCAAGGGAGAGGGGATCGCACGGTGCAGCGTTGCCAAGCGGTTCCTCTCCCCTTGAGGGAGAGGGCAGGTGAGGGGTACGCCGCGTTCTTCACTTCAGGAGAGTGGAAGTCGCCACGAGGTCCGGGCCTACTCCTTTCCCCTTGTGGGAGAGAGCCTGCCCTGAGCCTGCCGAAGGGACGGGTGAGGGGTCAGCACTTCGAGAATCGCAGCAAGCACGGCATCAGTCCGGGCCAGCACGTCGTTGTTCCAGAACCGCAGCACGCGATAGCCCTGTTCGGCAAGCCAGTGGTCGCGCTCCCGGTCCACCACGGAGTCTGCGTGCTGTCCGCCATCGACTTCGACAACCAGCCGCTCAGACAGGCAGACGAAGTCGACGATGTACCGCCCCAAAGGGTACTGCCGGCGGAACTTGGCGCCGCCGACTTGGCGCGTACGCAGACGCTGCCAGAGAACACGCTCGGCATCGGTGGAGCCGCGCCGTAGCGACCGGGCAGCACGGGTCGAGCGCTGCTTCACCAGCCACCCTCACCCTTCCCCTCTCCCATCAAGGGAGAGGGAATCGCACGGTACAGCGTTGTCAAGTGGTTCCTCTCCCCGTGCGGGAGAGAGCCTGCCCTGAGCCTGCCGAAGGGACAGGTGAGGGGGACGTCCGCGCCCTCCAGAAAGGAGAAGTAGTCGCCCAAGTCCGGGACTTACTCCTCTCCCCTTGCGGGATAGGATGGGTGAGGGAATACCGCCTACATTCCTCTCGCCCAGGTGTAGGACAGCCCGAGCCCGAGGGTCTGCTTGAGCCTGAGCCTGTCGTGGACAATCTCGTCGTAGAGCAAGTTGACAAATGCCTTGGCCGTGATGAACTTGCCGATTTTCGCCCCGAGCTCGTGCTGCCAGTCAAGCTGTGGCCACGTGCCGACCGGGTGTCCCGAGCCGAACGACACCAGCGGCTTGTA
This sequence comes from bacterium, assembly GCA_046485245.1. Classification (GTDB taxonomy): domain Bacteria; phylum Hydrothermota; class Tepidihabitantia; order Tepidihabitantales; family Tepidihabitantaceae; genus CBFGJX01. Next base: position 1,635 of record JAWOHG010000171.1, on the reverse strand, counting down.
CAGCACCAGCTTGGACGAGTAGCCGGCGTCGGGCGTGCCGAGCTGCGTGCGGAAGTCGGTGCTCCACGTCACGCCCGCGTCCGACACCGTGCCCAGCGTGTCGAGTTCGTCGAAGAGCTGGCGCGCGGCCGCGCCGACCTGCGACTTGAGCATCCGCTGTTCGCTCTCGAAGAACGTCCGGCCCACGCCGGCCGCCTCGAGCAGCTCAACCGGGTGGATGTAGCGCTCGACCGTCGTGTCGCGGCCGTCGATGAACTGGGACTTGAGCGCGCCCGACACGTAGGGGTCGACCCACAGGCCGAGCGTGAAGCGCATCACCTCGTCCAGCCGTATCTTGTCCTCGGACTTGGACCACTGCCAGCCGAGCGTGTCTTCGTCCGTCACCTGCTGGCCGAACGCCAGGCCGATTGCGTGCTCGAACTTCAGCGCCCGGGCGAGCTGCTTCTGCGCCGCGTGGTCGATCGACGCGGTGGCCGAGCCCGAGGTCTTCTCCTCGCCGGCCCAGTTGTCTGAATAGTAGCCCTCGTTGAGCATCAGGCTGAACCCGAACTTCTGCTGCCAGGCGTTGTCGGCCTGCGCCGCCGCGAGCCCAGCGACCAGCGCGAGCAGGACCAGCATAGTAGTTCTCTTCACAGCTTCCTCCTTGGGTTTCGCTTCGAGTATCGGCCCCGGTGGAGAACGTGTCAAATGCCGGGCTTGTCTCCGGCCCGCGGCTTGGTTAGGCTGGGGTGATGAACGATTCGCCCGGCTTCCGCGAAACCCAGCGCCTGCGCCAGGCCTGGATCATCGGGCTCACGCTCCTGCCCGCGTTCCTTGCGTGGTACGTGTTCATCGTGCAGGTCGTGCTTGGCCGCCCTGCGGGCAACAACCCGGCCCCGGACTGGGGCGTGTGGCTCATCCTCGCGCTCGTCGGCATCGGCCTGCCCGCGCTGCTCTTCTCGGCCCGGCTCGACGTCGCGGTCGAGGACTCAGGCGTGCGCATCCGCTACTTCCCCTTCCTCCGCCGCTTCATTCCCTGGGACGCCATCCGCTCGGCCGAAGCCTGCACCTACCGGCCGATGGCGCACTTCTGGGGCTGGGGCATCCGCTGGTCCTCGCACGAGGGCTGGGCCTACACCGCGTCCGGCAACCACGGGGTCCGGCTCGAACTCGCCGACGGCCGCCGCCTGCTGCTCGGGTCCCAGCGCCCCGGCGAACTGGCCGAAACCATCCGCGCCCGGCTCGCTTGCCCCGGCCCGTCCCCGCGCTAGAATCACGGCGATGAACGTGCTCGTCACCGGCGGCGCAGGCTACATCGGTTCGGTCGCAGTCAAGACACTGCTCGAGGCCGGTCACACGGTCGCGGTGTACGACAGCCTCGCCTTGGGCCACGCCGGCGCGGTCTCTTCCCCGGCCCGCCTGCACTCAGGCGACCTTGCCGACCCCGCCGCGCTCGACGCCGCGTTCACGAAAGAAACGCCCGACTGCGTGATGCACTTCGCGGCGCGCTCGCTGGTCGGCGAGTCGATGGAACAGCCGGGACTCTACTTCTACAACAACGTCGCCTGCGGCGTGAACCTGCTCAACGCCTGCCTCAAGCACGGCACCCGCCGGTTCGTGTTCTCCTCCTCGGCCGCGGTCTACGGCACGCCCGCG
>JAWOHG010000123.1:0-9694 GCA_046485245.1 bacterium | reverse complement strand
GTGTACTTCGCCGCGGTGTAGTCGTCGTGACGCGGTGCGAGGTTACCGGTGATGCCGGCGATGTAGACGTCGCCCGAAGAGTCGACGGCCAGCGCGTGGGCCATGTCGCACTCGCACCACGTGTTACCGCCGATTTGGACGTGCCACCGCAGCGTGCCGTCGGTCGAGTAACAGGCCAGGCCCATGTCGCTGCCCAGCCAGTCCGGCCGGCTCTGCTCCATCGAACCGCAGACGTACACCGCGCCGCGGACCGTGTCCACGTACAGCTCGGCCGCGCGGTTGTACAGCCGGGCGCTATCGCCCCGGAAGTCCCTGAGCCACAGTGTGTCGACCGCGGCGGCTTGGGCCGCGGTCAGGCCGGCCGCAAGCACGGCCAGCGTCAGCCCGATTCCTCTGCTCATCTGTCCTCCCCTGTCTCCTGCCTGCCTGCCGAACGTGGCGGGCGGGCTTAACGCCCGCCCGCACACCAGAACTACCAGCCCTCACTGCACGAGCAGTTTGAGGCTGGTCACTGGGACGCCCACCCCGGCGTCCAGTCTCACGAGATACACGCCGGATGAAAGCCCGCGCGTGTCGAGGTCGATTGTGCCGCTGCCCGCGACCGGTCGCGAGTCTGCCGCGACCCGTGCCACCCGGCCCGCCGCGTCGTACAGCCGCACCGACAGCAGCGCCGGCGTCGGCACGCTGTAGCGCAGGACTCCCCTGCCGCTCATCGGGTTGGGCGCGATCGCGAACTGCCAGCCCGGCGCGGGCCGGATGCCCGATGAGGCCTGGGCCGTTCGCTCCGGGGCCGGCGGCGTGAGCGCGAACCGGAAGCCGTAGCGCCAGAACTCCCACGTCTTGTTGCCCTTGAGCGCCCAGAACGCGTAGGCGTTGTACACCAGGTCTGCCCCGGCCTTGACCCGCTTCTTGCGCATCGAGGTACCGAACGAGGGCAGCGAGTCGTTAACCAGTTGGACCCATTCGTTGGTCAGGGTATCGTAGCGCCAGAACTCGTTGGTGTTGCCGCCTTTCAGCGCGTATATCGAGCCGTCGGAGTAAGCGCCCGACGCGCCGTCCCCGGACTTCTTCCTGCGGCCGGCCGAGTTGTACAGCGGCAGCGCGGCGAGCTGGTTCCAGGAGTCGGTGGCGACCGTGTAGCGCCAGAACTCGTTGTACCTTCCTTTGAGCGCGTAGATGTGCCGGTGGTCGACCCCGACGAGGAACGAGCCCTTGTACCACTTCGGGTTCGCGCCGACCGGCATGTTACCCAGGGCCTGCCACGTGCCGGTGCCGATGTCGTAGCGGTAGAACTCGTTGCGGTAGCCTTTCATCAGGTAGATGTACTCGTTGCCTTCGTGCTCGATTCGCACGACGTCGGTGCCGCCCTTCACCTTCTTGCGGCTTATGCCCAGCGGCACGTCGGTGAGCTGGTACCACGAATCGCCCGGCGGCGAGTAGCGCCAGAACCCGAGCGAGTTGTTGCCCTTGGTCGCGTAGATTGAGCCGGACACGTCCTCGTTCATCTGGGCGCCGCGGTAAGGCGGCTTGCCCTCCAGCCCGGTCGGCATCGGGGCGCGGACTTCCCAGGCGTTGCGGTAGAAGTTGTAACGGTAGAAATCGGACGTCTTGTAGCCCTTCAGGGCGTACATCCAGGCGGTATCGGCCAGGCCGACCACGGCCAGGCCGCCGCCGTCCTTGACCAGGCGGCCCGACGGCGAGACCGGCACCGAGGCGACCTCGACCCAGCCCGGCGGCCAGATGATGCCCGTGGCCGGGACCACGAAGAACGAGCGTCCCAGCGAGTCGTTCGAGGGCACCTGGTCTGAGGCCAGCTCGACCCGACCCGAGGCGAACCAGGGACCCATCGGCACGAGCGGTTGGGTAGCGGGCAGGTCGAGGACCCGTTCCTCACCCGCGGCCAGCGCCGCGTCGATTGATTCGGCGTAGGCAATCACCGCGCCGTGACCCAGCACGAGCAAGGCCCGCACCGCGGCCGAGTCGGTGCCGAGGTTGGCGATGCGCAGTCGCGGCGTCACGACCGCACCGGAGTCGACGGTATCGGGCAGGGCCTCGATGGCCAAAAGCGCCGCGTCGGTCACCCGTACTGTCACCGAGTCGGTATCCCGGTTGTTAGCCTCGACCGCGTCGCCGTCCAGCATCGTCGAGCAGGCGACCATCCAGGTTCCGCGGTCGCGCAGGGTCGTGCTGGCGAACGCGACCAGCGAAGTGCCGCCGATGGGCAGGTTCACGGTCACCGTATCGACGTAGAATCCGCCGATGGTCAGCACCGCGTCGAACGTCTCCGCGATGTTGCCGTAGTTCACCAGCCAGGCCTGCGGCGTCACGCTCGCGCCCGAATCGACCGTGCCCGTCGGCGCGACCACCAGCGAGCAGGCCACGTCGCGGACCGCCACGAACACCGTCTCGACAATCACGTTGTTGGCAAGGACCGTGTCCCCGGCCTGCGCCACCGAGCAGCGCACGACCGCCGGCCCGAGCACGGCCGGCACCCAGACCGCGAAGCTGTCCACGGCCGAATCCCCGGACGGGACCAGCACGTTCAGGACGCTGTCTGAGTACCCGCCGGTGATGCTGAAGTGACTCCAGAAGTTCGACGCCGCGTTGCCGAAATTGCGCACCACGGCGCGCGGGACGATTGGCACCCCGAGCGCCACCGTGTCGCGCGGCGCAAGTATGGCGGTCACCGCGACGTCCCGCACCGGGTTGAACAACCGCGCCGTCACCATCGACTGGTAGAACCTTGGCCAGCCCGGCTGCCCCGGCAGGACCGACGAGGAGTCGCGCGTGCACTGGCCCGCGACGTAGACGTTCTGCGAGTCGATGGCGAAGATGGCCGCGGCATAGTCCTCGTAGACGTTGGCCGAGTCGGGCGAGTCGTAGGACCACGCCCAGTCCTCGACCTTGGGCACGCCGGGCGAACTGGCGTCGGAGTAACACAACGCCAGCATGTCGTCGCTCGTGGGCGGGATGCTCAGGGCCGACCCGCCCTTGACCCCGGCGACGTACACCTTGTTGCTGGCCCAGTGCACCTTGTACCCGAGGTCTTCGCCGGCGGTGCGCGCCCCGTCGTACTGCGCCCCGATGGTCAGGTCACCCCACACCTGCGACATCGTGGCGGTGACGAACTTCATCGTCACGACATCCCGGCCGGTTATGGGATTCCCGATGTACCCGGTGACGTAGAGATTCTGCGGGCTGGCGTTGTCCAGGCACAGGCTGTACGCCGCATCGTCGTCGTCCTCGACGTTGTTGTTGTACTCGCGCTTGTAGCCGAGCCCGCCGGTCGGGGTGAACTTCATCACGGCGAAGTCGTAACCGTGTGCTTGGTTCCAGTAGGTGAACCCGCAGGCATAGACATAGCCGGAGTCGTCGACCACCACGTCGAACGCCACATCGTCGTCATCGATTACCGCAGTGTTCGCCGTGTGGTCGACCCGCTGCCACAAGAGGTTGCCCAGCGAATCGTGCTTCATCGTCCACCACTCGTAGTACAGGTCGTTGGCGAAGTCGTAGGCGTACCCGGTGGTCACCACGCCGCCGTCGGTCGGGTCGACCGCGACGGCAGTTGCGCAGTTGTCGTAATCGGAATAGTCCATCGTCGGGAAGTCGGGATGGATGTCCCGCCGCGCCCCGCGCCGGGAGTACTTGGCCGTGGCGTCGTAGACGTAGGACCGGGTCCAGAGCGTTTCCGGCGAACCCGGGCTCGGGTTAACGCGCGCCACCAGGTAGGCGTCCTGGGTGGTCACCGGGTCGTAGCGGTAGCCGCACATGTAGAGCTTGTTACCGCGGAGCGCGACGTCGTAGAAAGCGTCATCGCCGGACGTGATGCTCTTGCGCCCCCACACCTGCCAGCCCGCCGTGTCGTACCTGACGTACGAGTAGTCGCGGAAGCGGGGGCTGTAGTTGTCGGTATGACCGGCAATGAACACGTTTCCGTTCGACGGGTCAATCGCCAGCGCGTGGGCCATGTCGTCTTCAGACCCGACGCTGCTGCCGTAGAACCTGCGCCAGTGGTAGTTGCCCGCGGTATCGTACCTCACCAGCCCCATCTCGGTGACCCGCGTATTGGTGAGATAGTCTTCGACCGAACCGCAGACGTACACCACGTCGCGGGCAGTGTCGACCTTGATGTCGGCGGCCTGGTTCAGCCGCTTGGCCGAGTCGCCGACCATGTGCCGCAGCCACATCGTATCGACCACCACCGCCTGCGCCGCAGCGGTCATAACGAGCAGAACTAAGAAGATTCCACCCCGTCTGGTCATCATTCCTCCTTGCTATCGGGCAATCAGTATCTTGCGCCCCGCATCGAGCACGGCGCCGTCGGATTCCGCGCTCAGCCGCGCCAGGTACACGCCGGCCGCCAGGTTGCGCGCGTCGACCGCGACCTGCCGCTGTCCGGCCGCCTGCCACTCGTCGACCAGCACCCGCACCTGCCGCCCGGTCACGTCGTAGAGCACGAGCCGGACGTGTCCGGCCCGGGGCAGTGCGTAGCGCACCGATGCCCGGCCGAACACCGGGTTGGGCCAGACCGCGAGCGACAGCCGCTCAAGCGCCGCCGGCCGCGCCTGCACGCCGCCCTCGGGTTCGAGCGGGAGATTGGCGTTGTAGCGCAGGAAGTCGAGCGTCTTGTTGCCGCGCAGGGCGTAAATCTTGCCCGCGCCGTAGAACATGTCGGCCCCGGAGTAAGGCGGCTTGCCGCCGACGAGCTTGGGGAAGCTGTCGTCGACAGAGACCCAGGAGTCCTGCGCCGGGTCGAAGTACCAGAACTCGCTTACCTTGCCGCCCTTCATCGCGTAGAACCGCCCGAACTCGGGGTCGAACCCGCCCGAGCCGCCCTTCTTCATCTTCCTGCGCTTGGGGAAGACGTAGGAGTTGGGTATCGGCTTGCGGGTCCGCCACGTGTTCAGCGCGATGTCATAGGAGTAGAACTCGTAGGTGCCGCCCTTGAGCAGGTAGAGGGTCGAATCGCCGTCATAGGCGAACACCGAGCCGTCCTTGACCTTCTTGTTGCGGTCGCCCGCCGGCACCGAGGGCCCGGCCGACCATGCACCGCCACGGATGTCGAAGTAGGCGAAGTCGAAGGTGCTGTTGCCCTTGACCGCGTAGATGCGGTTCAGCGACGGCACGTACGCCATCCCGGACCCACCCTTGACCCGCCGGCCCGAGGCCAGCGTCGGGAAGTTGGCCAGCTCGCGCCAGGAGTCGCCGGTCGGCGAGTAGCGCCAGAACTCCTGCGTGTTGTTGCCCTTGAGCGCGTAGATGCGGCCCGAGGTGTCGGGCTCGAGGTTGCCGCCCGCCTTCACCCGCTTCTTGGAGCCCGTGCTCCCGACCGGCGGGATGGACTCCATCGCGGCCCACTCCCGCGCGCGGATGTTGTAGCGGTAGAACTCGACCGTGTTGTTGCCCTTGAAGGCGAACACGAAGGAGTCGCCCGAGAAGGCCAGCGCGCCACCGTCCTTCACGCCGCGGTTCTTCACCCCGACCGGCATCGGCTCCAAAAACTCCCAGACGTCGACGCCCGACACCACGCCGGTCGCGGTGTCGTTGCCCGGCTCCTTGTCGGTGGCCAGCATCGTGTAGCAGACCACCGGGAACGTGCCGACGTCGCGCACCGGCCAGGGCGTGAACTCGACCAGCACCGAATCGTACGCCGGCAGTTCGCTGACCACCTGCGCGTCGTAGTAGATGCCGCCGGCGATTTCCATCCGCACCGGGAAGCTCTGCGCCACCGCCGAGTAGTTGCGCACCCAGGCCTTCGGGGTGACCGTCGCCCGCGTGCGGAAGGTATCGGCCGGGAACAGCACCGAGGCCACGCCCGCGTCGTCCTCGGTGTATTTGACCACGAGGCAATTCTCGCTCGTGACCGGGAAGTTGTACCCGGCCGAGTAGACGTTGCCCTGCTCGTCGACCAGCACGTCGGCGGGCTCGTCGTCCTCGTCGTAAGTCTGCACCGGCGCGACCCAGGCCCGCGTGCCGTTGGCGAGATACTTGACCGTGGCCCAGTCGTAGTCGCCCTCGTAGGTGGTTATCTCGACCAGCAGGTAACAGTTACCCGCCGGGTCGACCGCCATCGCCACCAGCGAGTCGTCATCGTTGACGTAATTGTAGGTGCGGTACCACGGGACCGAGTTGTCCGACTGGTCGATACGGAAGATCAGCACGTCGTAGGAGGTCTCCCACGTTTCGGTATGGCCCGCGACGTAGACGTTGTAGTCTGCGTCGACCCCCACGTCCGCGCCGCCCTCGATGCCGAGGCCGCCCAAGTCGAAGCGGTTGACCCATTCCTGCGCTCCGGACGGGTCGTACTTGACCGTCGTCGCATCGTACCAGGTGCCGACCTCGCCGGCCCGGCCCGTCACGTAGACGTAGCCCGAGTCGTCAATCGTCATCCCGTAGGCGAAGTCGGTCTTGGGTGAGGCGGCCGTGCCGTCGTAGCGCCGGACCCAGACCGTGTCGCCGTCGGTCGTGTCGTAGCGCACGGTGCAGTAGTCGTACTGCGGCGTCGACCCGGTCCACGAGTAGCCGGTGACGTAGAGGTTGCCCGACCCGTCCAGCGCGATGGCCGTGGCAAAGTCGCCGGCGTTGCCCGGGCCGTTGTAGCGCGCGGCCCAGAGCAGGCTGCTGTCTGCGGCGTAGTGCAGGGTCAGGTAGTCCTGGTTGGCGTTGCCCGTGGTCGCGTTGGACCGGCCGCACACGAATACGCCGCCCTGTCCATCCGCGACGATCCCGGTCGGCACGTCCACACCCGCGTAGTGGTAGCGCCGCGCCCACGCCAGCGTGCCGTCGGGCAGGTACTTGAGCGTGACGAAGTCGGTGTCGGTCGCAACCGAACGGGTCTTGCCGGCCACGAACACGTTGCCGGCGTCGTCAACCGAGACCGCGACGCCCTCGTCCCTGATGCCGGCGCCGCCGTCCCACGTCCGCGTCCACAGCGTCTCGCCGGTCGATCGGCTCATCTTCACCGTGACGATGTCGCGGTAGTAGCTGGTGCCGACCGCGTACCCGGTCGCCACGAGCGCGCTGTCCGGCGACAGGGCCATCGCGGTGTAGGAGTCCCAGTCGTTGACCGGGCCGTTGTAGCCCGAGCGCCAGACCTCGACCTGGGCTCGGACCGGCGCGGCCGAAACCAGCAGCAGGAACGCTGCCGCGACTATGACGGAATGGCGTACAACACGTGTGGACATATGCGCCTCCTCTTCGGTTGGCGTGCTAGAGTGACACTAACACTATTCTCAGGTGGTAACCCGCACCCAAGTGCAGGGGTCGTTGACACTGGCCGGTGCGGCCTGGCGGTGTTCAGAGGTCCGGCCGGGCCATGCATCCGGTGCCAGCCTCTGTGGACATTATAAGACCCCTCGCTGGGGTGTCAAGTCAAAGGGAACAACAAGAGCTTCACGCTCAACGCTTTAGGCACCGCGGGCGGTGCGCGGCGCGTCCGGGGCAGGGCGCTACGCTTCGGCGTGCAGGGCCGGCGCGTGGCCGACCGACTCCCAGGCCAGGGGCCCGAGCGAGCGCACCTTCTCGGTGAAGGCGGTGACCGCGTCGGCGAACCGCTGGCCTTCCGAGGCCGACACCCACTGCAGTTCGAGCCGCTCCGGTTCGATGCCGAGGCCGCCGAGCAGCCCGCGCAGGAGCGCGATGCGCTTCTGCGCCTTGTAGTTGCCCGACACGTAATGGCAGTCAGCCGGGTGGCACCCGCCGATGAACACGCCGTCCGCGCCCTCGGCGAAGGCGTTGACGATGAACTGCGGGTCGATGCGACCGGAGCACATCACCCGGATGATGCGCAGGTTGGCCGGGTACTTCAGCCGCGACGTGCCGGCAAGGTCGGCCCCGGCATAGCAGCACCAGTTGCAGGCGAAACCGAGAATCCTGGGCTGGAAGTCCGCCACCTAAGCCTCCACTTTCTCGACGGCCAGGAGCGCGTCGACCTGCGCCTCGATTTGCGCGTTCGTGAAATGCCGCATCGTGATGGCGCCGGACGGGCAAGCCGACGGGCACACGCCGCAGCCCTTGCACAGCACGTCGTTGACGGTCATCACGCCCGCCGCGCTGTCGTAGGAAAGCGCGGTGTAAGGGCAGAGCGCCTCGCAGATGTGGCAGGCTGAGCACAGGTCCGCGGTAATCTCGGCCACGACCGGCTCGACCTTCACCTTGCCCTTGTTGAGCAGCGCGATGGCCGCCGACGCCGCGCCCTTGGCCTGCGCCACCGTGTCCGGGATGTCCTTCGGGCCCTGGCAGCAGCCCGCGAGGTACACGCCGTCGATGGTCGAATCGACCGGCCGCAGCTTGGGGTGCGCCTCGAGGAAGAACCGGTCGGTCGAGCGCGACAGCTTCAGCATCTGGGCCATCTCGATCGCGCCGTCGGCCGGCACCAGCCCGACCCCGAGCACGACCATGTCGGTCTCGTGCTCGATGACCTTGCCCAGCAGCGTGTCGTCGACGCGCACGACGAGCTTCTCGCCCTTCTTGTAGATTTCCGATGGCTTGCCCCGACGGAACAGCACGCCCTCGTCGCGCACGCGGTCGTAGAACTCCTCGAAACCCTTGCCGAACGCGCGGATGTCCATGTAGTACGACGTGATGCGGCAACCCGGGTGCTTGTCGTGCAGCAGGTGCGCCTGCTTGATGATGAACATGCAGCAGACGCGCGAGCAGTACTCGTTGCCCACCGCCTTGTCGCGCGAGCCGACGCAGTGGATGAACACGACGTCCTTCGGCGCCTCGCAGTCACTGATGCGCACGACTTTGCCGCCGGTCGGGCCGCCCGCCGAGCTCAGCCGCTCGAACTCGAGCGAGGTCAGCACGTCCTCGTACTTGCCGTAGCCGAACTCGGGCAGGGTCGCGGCATCAAACACCTGCATCCCGGTCGCCATGATGATGGCGCCGACCGAGAGCTCGCGCCGGATAACCTTCTGATCGAAGTCGATGCAGTGCTTCTCGCAGGCCTGGATGCACTTGCCGCAGGCCAGCGGCAGCGACCCGAGGCACTGCGCCTCGTTGCGCACAAAGCTCGACGGCACCGCCTGTGGGAACGACTGGTAGATGGCGCCGCGCGTCGACAGGCCCAGGTTGAACTCGTCGGGGAAGCGCTGGGGGCAGACCTTGGCACAGTCGCCGCAGGCCGTACACTCGGCAAGGTTCACGTAACGCGGGTTCTGCCGCACCGTCACCTCGAAATTGCCGACGAAGCCTTTGACCGCCTCGAGCTCGGCCAGCGTGATGAGCTCGATATTGGGGTGGCGCGACGCGTCCACCATCTTCGGCGTCAGGATGCAGGCCGAGCAGTCCAGCGTCGGGAAGGTCTTGTCCAGCATCGCCATGTGGCCGCCGATGGACGATGACTTCTCCACCAGGTACACCTTGTACCCGGCCTCGGCCACGTCCAGCGCGGCCTGGATGCCGGCGATGCCGCCGCCCACGACCAGCACCGCCTTCGACACGTCGGCGTAGCGATCGGTCAGCTCCTCGAGCAGGCGGGCGCGGGCCACGGCGCTGCGGACGAGGTCCTTGGCCTTGGCGGTGCCCTCGGCCTTGTCCGGGTGCACCCACGAGCACTGCTCGCGGATGTTGCACATCTCGAACATGTACGGGCTCATCCCGGCGCCGAACACGGCGCCGCGGAACGTCGGCTCGTGCATCCGGGGCGAGCAGGCCGCGACCACGACGCGGGTCAGGCTGTGCTCCTTGA
>JAWOHG010000076.1:0-3059 GCA_046485245.1 bacterium | reverse complement strand
CTCACTCAGCGAATTGCGCAGAACTGGCAGTGGTCGAGCGGCTAAGTGGTCGAGCAAAGTACTATCCCTCACCTGTCCTCTCCCTCAAGGGGAGAGGGACCGAACTGACCTTGCCGGGCCCCGCACTTTGTGCCTTTGGTGTCTTTGTGGTGAGTTGCCCTAGGCCCGCCCGCGGGCGGCGAGCCAGGAGCCGAGGATGCTGACCTCATAGAGGACCAGCATCGGCACCGCCATTATCATCTGCGATATGACGTCGGGCGGGGTGAAGATTGCCGCGGCGATGACGATGACGAGGATGGCCAAGCGCTGGTTCTTCCAGAGCATTCGGGGCGTGACGATGCCGAGCTTGGTCAGGAAGAACAGGACGACCGGCATCTGGAACACGATGCCGAAGGCGAGCATTATACCGGTGGCGAAGCTGACGTAGCGGCCGACCGAGAGCATCGGCACGAGCTTGGGCGTCTCGAAGCCGAGCAGGAACTTCAGGCCGACCGGCACCGCGGCGAAGTAGGCGAAGGCGAAGCCGCCGAAGAAGAAGAGCGTGCCGAATGTCACTGCCAGCGCGATGCTGCCGGCTTCGCGGGGCAGGAGCGCGGGCCGGACGAATCGCCAGAACTGGTAGAGGACCACGGGCGCGGCGATGAGCGCGCCGGCGATGAGCGCGACCTTGAGCTGGGTGGTGAACGCCTCGGCCGGGGCGAGGAACACGAGCCGGTCGACCGGGCCGGTGAGGAACGCAAGCAGCGGCGCGGACACGAACCAGCCGGCGACGGCGGCGACACCGAGGGCAATGAGCGCGTAGAAGATGCGGCGGCGGAGTTCTTCGAGGTGGTCGAAGAAGGACATCGGGCGGGCGACGGCCGGCTCAGGCGGGTTCATCGGCGGGGCGGTGCGAAGGGGGCCGGGCTACTGCTTGTCGGACGGTTCTTTCTTGTCCTCGTCCTTGACGTCTTTCTCGAGGTCTCTCATCCCGTCCTTGAATTCGCGTACGCCCCGGCCGAGCGAGCGCATCAGCTCTGGGATGCGGCGGGCGCCGAAGAGGAGGAGCACGACCAGGACGATGACGACGATTTCCTGCCAGCCGATGCCAAACATCGCTAGCGACCTCCTTTGCCGACTTGGTAGTTCACGAGTCAATACTAGGTCATTGGCCGGGGCGGTCAATACCGGCCTGCGCGGCTTGACCCGCGCCGGGGAGGGCGGGATAATCAGTCGGTGACATCGCAGGCGACGCGCAGGCCCGCACCGGCCGAAGTGGCCGGGCCGCTGGCTCGCGCGGTCGACCGGCTGCACCCCAACCGGAGGTCCCCGTGAAAGACATCAGCCGCAGAGATTTCCTGAAGTACCTGGGCATCGGCGCGGCCGGACTGGTCGCCGGGCCGAAGCTGGCACTGGCGCAGCGGGGCAGCCGGCTGCTGCCCGCGACCGACTCGAGCCGCGTGGTCGAGTGCGTCAACGACAACGCGACCAACGGCAGTACCATCAACGAGCCGGTGGTGCAGTCGATGATGGACGAGTCGATCAAGGCGCTGACCGACATCGCCGACGTGGGCGAGGCGTGGAAGTCAATCTTCCCGGGCATCACCGGGGACTCGGTCATAGGCATCAAGGTCAACTGCATCAACCGTTACCTGGCGACGCACCCGCAGTTCGTCAGCACGATTGTCAGCGGCCTGGCGCGGATGCAGTTCAGCAAGGGCCCGTTCAAGCGCAACAACATCATCGTCTGGGACCGCACCGACAGCGAGCTGACGAGTTCGGGCTACACCATCTACACGGGCACCGACCCGGACACGACGCGCTACGTCGGCACGAACCACTCGGGCTTCGGTTACGACACGGGCATCACCTTCAACGTGAACGGCTCGAGCCAGAACCCGAGCAAGATACTGTCGCAGATGTGCGACTACATCATCGACGCGGCGGTGCTGAAGACGCACTCGCAGGGCGTCATCACGCTGTCGATGAAGTGCCACTACGGCTCGGTGCACAACCCGGGCGGGCTGCAGCACTCGGCCGGCTGCTCGCCGGCGATACCGTCGCTGAACCAGCAGATTCGCGACCTGGTCACGCCCAACAACATCCAGAAGCTGTTCATCATCGACGGGCTGTTCGGGCTGTACTCGGGCGGGCCGGGCGGGTCGCCGAACTTCAATCCCAAGCTGCTGATAATGAGCCGGGACATCGTGGCCTGTGATTTCAGGGGACAGCAGGTCATCAACATCGAGCGGCAGGCGCGCAGCCTGTCCCAACTCAACGCGGCCCAGATTACCGTCGCGGCCCAGCCGCCCTACAGCCTGGGTACGACCGACATCGAGCTCGTCCGGCTGGTCAATGTCGGCGTGAACGAGCCGGGGCGGCGTGAGGCGGGCGGGACCGGGCTGGACGTCCGGCCCCAGCCGCTGCGCGGGCGCGGCACGGTTTCTTTCGCGTTGCCGCGGGACGGGCACGTGCGCGTGGACCTGTTCGACGAGTCGGGCCGGGTCGCGGCGCGCGTGTTTGACGGCGCGCTCAGGCGCGGCAGCCATCGGCTGCAGTTCGGCAACCACGGCCTGCGCGCGGGCAACTACGTCCTGCGGCTGGAGGGCGCCGGGCAGAAGGTGCAGCGGGCGGTGACGGTGGTCCGATAGGACAAGCCCGAAGTCCGAATGACGAATGACGAAACGAGAAGAGGAGCGAGGATGAGGAAGCTGGCAGTCGTGGCGCTGGTATTGCTCGCGGCGGCTTGCGAGCCGGCCGGGCCGACCAAGAAGGAAGTCGTTGACCTCGTGCCGGGCGACAACGAGATAAGCGGCTGGAACCGGGCCGGGGCGATGAGCACGGCCGAGAACGCGGACCAGCTCTACGCGCTCATCAACGGCGAGGGCGTGCCCTACGTCGACAACGGCTTCATCAAGTGCGCTTTCCAGACCTTCTCGGGCACGGTCGGGGGCAACGCGGTCGAGATGGAACTGCGCGTGTTCGACATGGGCGATTCGACCAACGCGCGGGCCGTGTACGCGGCGGTCGCCACCGGCTCCGAGACGCCGTGGACCGACAACCCGGCCGGTGACGAGGCG
>JAWOHG010000339.1:0-3174 GCA_046485245.1 bacterium | reverse complement strand
TCACCCGCATCGGCCATCTCGCCGACCGTCCGGTCGGCCAGGTCTCGGGCGGCGAGGCGCAGAAGATCGCCCTTGCCCGCGCGCTCGCGCAGGAACCGGAAATCCTCCTGCTCGACGAGCCGACCGCCAGCCTCGACCGCACCGCGGTCGCGGAGATGACCGAGCTCATCGGCCGGGCCTGGCACGACCTGAACCTGACCGTGGTGCTCGTCACCCACCAGCTCGACCGACTACCCGAACTGTGCAACCGCGTCGTGATGATCCGGGCCGGCCGCGTGCTCTTCTGCGGGCCGCGCGAACAGGCGCTCCGGCCCGAACTCATCGAACAGCTCTACGCCGATGACTGAACTGCTGTCCCACGGCTTCATCGTGCGGCCGTTGCTGGCCGCGGTGCTGGGCGGCGCGCTCTGCGGCATCGTCGGGGTCTGGGTGATAATGATGAACATCCCGTTCGTCGGGGTGGCCCTGTCCCACGCAGCCTTTGCCGGCGCGGTGTTCGGCCTCCTCGCCGGCGTCAACCCGCTGCTCGGTGCGGTCGTCTTCAGCCTGCTCGCGTCGCTGTTCATCGGGCCGGTGGCCGAGCGCGCCGACATCGAGCCGAGCGTGTCGCTGGGCATCATCTTCTCGGTCGTGCTCGGGCTCGCGTTCCTGGGCATCGGGTTCTTGCCCGGGCCGCGCAGCGAGGCCCTGCGCTACATCTGGGGCAGTATCCTGCTGGTGAGCTGGCCCGACATCGGCGTGATGGCAGTCGTCGGGCTGCTGGTCGTTGCGTTCCTCGTCCTGTTCTTCAAGGAAATCCAGGCCGTGCTGTTCAACCGGGAAATCGCGCGCGCGGTCGGCATACCCGAACGGGTCGTGTTCTTCGCGATGCTCGCGCTCTGCGGATTGGCCGTGACCGCCAACCTCAACACCATCGGCGGCCTGCTGATTTTCAGCCTGGTCATCAACCCGCCGTCCGCGGCCTACCAGCTCACCTGGCGCCTGCGCACGATGTTTGTCCTGTCGGCGTTGTTCGGGGTGGTGTCCTGCCTCGTCGGGCTGGCGGTGTCGTGGCTGACCGACGCGCCCTCCGGCGCGGTCATCATCATCACCTCCAGCGCCATCTTCGGCCTCGCGCTGCTGCTGTCGCCGAAGAGAAGACAGGGGCGAGGTGCTAGGGGCGAGGTGCGGGGGTCCGAAGCGCGCGGATGAGCGCGCCCAGCAGCCGGCCGACGCTTTGGCACTCGCCTTGCGCCTTGTCGACCTGGTCCTGCTGCAGGAGACCCAGCCTGACCGTGAGGATCAGGTACGTCTCCAGTTCGGTCAGCGAACCGCGGCTGATCGACAGGTGGTTGAGGTAGACCCCTCGGTGCCGTGAGCCGTGGCCTTCAGCTATGTTGGCCGGCACCGACACGGCCGCCCGACTCATCTGTGACACGAGCCCGAACTTCTCGCTCGCCGGCAGCGCGCGCGTGAGAGCGTACGTCGTTTCAACCAGGGTCATCGCTTCCTGCCAGACCCTCAGGTCGCGGTAGCTCCTGACCTCACCGGCCTTCGGGTCCCCCATCCCCTGCCCCTCGCCCCTCGTCCCCGCTGCTACCGCCCCGGACACTGGCGCTCGACGCCCGCGTCGATGCCCTTGCCCGCGTAGGCCTTGTCGTACTTCGCGCAGAACTCGGCCGCGAGCTTGCGCGCGCGCGCGTCGAACGCCGCCTTGTCCGACCAGGTGTTGCGCGGGTTCAAGAGCGCCGGGTCGGCCACGCCCGGGCAGGACTTGGGCACGGACAGGTGGAACACCGGGTCGTCGGTGCATTCGACGCCGTCGAGTGCGCCTTCCAGCGCCGCCTCGAGGATGGCGCGGGTCAGCGTGATGTCCATCCTGCTCCCGGCGCCGTAAGGCCCGCCGGTCCAGCCGGTGTTCACGAGGAACACCCGCGTGCCGTGCCGGTCGAGTTTCTCGCCCAGCAGCCGGGCGTAGACGTCGGGATTGCGCGGCATGAACGGCTGGCCGAAGAAGCGCGAGAACGTGCTCTTCGGGGTCACGATACCGGTCTCGGTCCCGGCCAGTTTCGAGGTGTAGCCCATCAGGAACCAGAACATCGCCTGGTCGCGGGTCAGACGCGCCACCGGCGGCAGCACCCCGTTCGCGTCCGCGGTCAGGAAGACGATCGTCTTCGGGTGACCGGCGACCGACGAGGGCTTGATGTTGGGCAGGGACGACAGCAGGTACGAACCGCGCGAGTTGGGCGTGAACCGCTCGTCGTCGAGGTCGAACCGGCCGTCCGGGTAGACCATCGCGTTCTCGACGATGGCGCCGTGCTCGAGGAAGTCGGCCTTGTGGAAGCAGGCGTTGTAGATGTCCGGCTCCTTGGCCGGGTTGAGGTTGATGAGCTTGGCGTAGCAGCCGTTCTCGAAATTGGCCACGCCGTCGTCGCCCCAGCCGTGCTCGTCGTCGCCGAGCAGCTTCCGGTGCGGGTCGGCCGACAGCGTCGTCTTGCCCGTGCCCGACAGCCCGAGCATCAGCGCGACGTCGCCCGCCGTCCCCTCGTTGGCCGAGCAGTGCAGCGGCAGGATGCCCTCGGCCGGCAAGAGGAAGTTCATCACGGTGAACATCAGCTTCTTCACCGACCCGCCGTAGGCCGAGCCGTACACCACGCCCAGCCGCCGGTCGAAGTCCATCGCCACCGCCATGGTCGAAGCGCGGCCGGTCGTCGGGTCAATGCGCAGCCGCCCCGCATAGCCCACCGGGTCGAGTTTGTCGAAGGGCAGCACGAAGAGCGTGAACGGCCGGACGCGGAACCGGGACCGGCCGATGTCTGAGGGCAACGGCCGGAACATGTTGTCGGTGAACAACGCGGTCAGGGCCCGGTCGGTGACGGTGCGCACCGGCAGCGAGTGAGTCGGCTCCGCGTCCAGCACCCGGTCGGTGACGTAGATGCGCGGTTTGGCGGCGAGCGTCGCCAGCGCGTCATCGACCAGCATGTCGAAGGTGTCGGGCGCGACCGGCAGGTTGTTGGGCGGCAATACTAGTATTCGGAAATGCAGTGCAATTATATCCGATACTTACACACATTTCTGCAGCAGCCCCAGATTGAGCACCTGAACCTACACAAACATTTCGCCGTCCTGTTGTTGGATATGCCCCCGAATAGTATCCTATAAAAGTGTTATTTGTGCCTGATGTTAATGATATAC
>JAWOHG010000303.1:0-2658 GCA_046485245.1 bacterium | reverse complement strand
GATAGCACGCCTGTTCTATTTGGCCAATCGACACCCTCGGTCGCCGCTCGAGACTCGTGCTCGCCGCTCGAGACTCGCGCTCGCCGTTCGAGACCCCTTCTGCGACCGCGAGAACGCACGGCTGTCGCGGGCTGTTGTCGCACCTCGACCCACTCCGCCGCTGGCCGCCGCAGTCGACGCGGTCCGGCTGTTCTTGGGCGAGCTCGACCTCCCGCGGGACCAGGCAGCCATCGTCGAGTTCAACGCCGGCGCCGACCTGCTGCAGCCGCTCACGGGCAGGGGCTCGGACCTGGTCGAGGCACTGAGGCGGATCCGGGTCGCACCGACGACGCGCATCGACCTGGGCATCCAGGTGGCACGGGAGGAGCTGGGCAGCGCCCGGCGCGGAGTGGGCAACATGCCGGTGATGATCGTGTTGACCGACGGCCGGGCCAACCCGGTCGGTCCGGCTGCGGCCGTGCGCGAGGCCGCCGCGGCGCGGGACGCGGGCGTCACGGTGTTCACAATCGGGCTGGGCGAGGATCTGGACCTCGACGCGCTACGCCAGATGGCGTCGAAGCCGGAGTATTTCTACCGCGCGCCCGACGGCGAGGACCTCATGGCCATCTACAAGGCAATCGCCGTGGCGATCCCGTGTCCGCGGGAACACTACTGGGGCCGGCGCTAGGCCGGCGGGTGCGGGGCGCGTTGCCTATCGGCCGGTTTGGAGCGCATTCCGGTCGCCGCCGCACGTAGACGAGATGGTGACACAGAGGTACCCGGCGCGAGACAATGACGCTCGGTCGGAGCCGGCGAAGCTCGGCAGATCGAACATGGCCAAATCAGACTGCGGACTGACCGGCCGCGCACGTTGACGATCGGTCGGCACGGCGTTAGACTGGGCCCGCGCGGCCCCGGTCCGGGTTCGCGAGGTCAAGTGGCGCGCCACGGCACGTAAGACGGCGCCCCGTGCGCCGCCTCACGACGTTGTAATGGTCGCGGTCGCTCAACAAGTCGGCCGTGGTGTAGGCAAGTTCGAAGAAGCCGCGCCACGAGGCGCCTGTGTCCTGCCACGCGCCCCAGGCCTCGATGCCGCCCAGCCCCAGGTATTTGCTCGGCCAGCCGTCCGCTTCATCCTCGCCGATCAACTGGCCGTAGATCGCGGCAGGCACATTGAGGCTCGTGGCGGCCCAGCGCAGGTCGAAGCCGCCGAGCTGGTTGCCCGGCTGATCGGCGGAGCCGGTAACCGGGTCAACATCGTTGTCGTTACCCAACAGCAAATCACCGAATGTGCTCAGGTCGCAAGGCCGCCCGTCGCCGCACCATTGCGCGGTGCGCGACAAGCCGATCTCCAGGCCGGGTAGCGGGCGGAAGTTGAAGCGCATGCCCCACAGCAGGGCGTCGGGCACGTAGCGGTCGTGCTCGAGCTGGCCCATGAAGGTGGTGAGTTGCCATGGACCCAGCCAATTGAGCACCGGGAGATCGAAGGGCGTGGACTGGCTGCGCTGCAGCACGATGGCGGGCACCGGACGGGCGTTGTTCGACAGGATCAGGCTGCCGTCCCAGCCCGGCCCCCACCAGCGGTCGACCGCCGCCAGCGAGATCACCCAGTTGCCGAGCAGCATGCTGAGGTGCGAATCGTCGAAGCGCACGGTCTTGCCGTCGATGGCATTCATGACCGTGGTCATCTTCAGCTTGAAGGCGACCCGGTCGTTGCCGCCCTCGGCGCCGACGGCGAGCTCGGCGTCGCCGCGCGGCGTGTCGGCGAAGCCGCGAAAGGCCTCGGGTTCGGTGTTGCCGCCGACCTCGACGCTGGCACGCAGTCGGCCATCGGCAGCCCTGGTGACGCGCGCCTTCACGCGCTGGAGCGCGCTCTGGATATGCGGCGGCAGCGGCTTGTCGTCGTCGACCGACTTCAGGCCGGCGTAGATGTCGGGGTAGGACAGCGGCCAGGTGGTCAGCGGAATGTTCATCACACCATGATCGACCAGCAGCTGCAGGTCGTGACGCAGGCCGGGATCACCCGGCTCGGCCCAGGGGCCGGCTTGTGCCGATGGGGAGAGGCCGCCCAGCAGGATGACGGCAGTCAGCGCGACCGACGCCCGGGATAGCCGTTGGTATGCCGTTGCCGGCCTGGCTGCGTCTGGTCGCCTGCACATGGTTTGGTCTGCTGATGTCTGCACCGGTGGCTGCGGCTTTGTGGTCATGGATATCGGTCGTGGACAGGTCTGCTGTCGATTCACTCGGCGACTGCGACGTGGCCGCGTCGTCGCCCCGAGAGGCAGCGGAACTTTACCAGATGATGGCGGTGGGGTTCGGTTTTGAACGGAATCGAGGTGGATGGCTGCGGGAGTTTTCGTGATTTGGCCGCGCATAAAGGCAAGTCCAATGGCGATCGCCGTGCAGGCCTGTAAAATCCGCCCCGGCTGCGGCTACCCGGCCTTCGCCAACGGAGGATTGGCGACGTGGTCCGCCTTCAGTTTTCGTCTGTCATGCCGATAAAAAATCAGCACGCTTAGGGAGTCGCTGATTAATTCAAATTGGCCGTCATTGCGAGCGAAGCGCGGCAATCCAGCGTATTGATTACGCGGGAATTTCTGGATTGCCGCGTCGCTGTGCTCCTCGCAATGACGAGTTAATCAGCATTTCCTTAGCATGAATTTGGTCGGTGGCGGGGCG
>JAWOHG010000238.1:0-13573 GCA_046485245.1 bacterium | reverse complement strand
CAGCCCACTACATATAGTGGTACGAGCGAGAATGGCACACCACCGGTTGTGTAGGGGGTGACTCCCCCATTGGCTGCCGGGCTCAAGACTCGGCCGAATGTCTGGTCCAAAGCGAGCGCCAGCAGGTCGACCAGAAGGTGCTTGAGCTAAGTATCTAAAAGGCAAGCGTTTAAGCCAGTCAGATTGGGCCCGAACCGCGCGGCGGGTGCCAGTGTGAGTGGGGCCTTCACGTAGGCGTCGAACGCGGGCCAAAGGCGCAAGGTCAGCATCTGGTTCAGCCGCCGCCAGAGGCCTCGTTTCAAGACAACTGCAATCAGCGGCACGAAGCGCGCGACGAGGCCGACGCTTCCGTCCGGTGCCGCCTCGCGCGCACCGGCGGCCGGACCGCGCAGTCTAATCGCCATCGCAAGAGATAGAACAAGGAAGGCAGGCGCGTGGGTGGGCGGGTGCCGGGTCGTGTCTGAAAGGTCCGAACCAGCGGAGGCTAAGATGTTGAAGTCATTGATGTTTCTAGTGCTTATGGCCGGGATGGCGCTTGCAGCCTGCGGTCCGTCGATGGGACCCAATTACGCGCAGGAGTGTCTGCCGAGCATCCGCTGGAACCAGCCGGGCTTGGTTGCGTACCAGTTCCCGGAGCCGGGCGCGGCGCGTCTGACGGTGTTTGACCCGGCGGGGCGCGTGGTGTTGAGCCGGGCTTTCCGCGCGGGGCAGGAGGGTTCGGTCAGGCTGGACCAGTCGCGGCTGGGACGCGGCCGGTACTTCGCGCTGGTAGAGCGCGGGCCGTGGCAGGCCGGTTCGGCGCGGTCGGTGCTGCGCTAGTCGCCGGTCCGCAGGATGCCGGGGCACGCGGTTGCGTGCCCAATCGGCATTGACAGTCTTGCCGAGCCGATTAGAATGGGCCTCGCCGCCAGGATAAGAACAATGCCGGAAAGCATCGCCCGCCACATCGACCATACCCTCCTGAAACCGGAGGCCACAGTTGCTCAAATCGAGAACCTGTGCCGCGAGGCGCGCGAGTTCCGGTTTTTCTCGGTGTGCGTGAACGGCTGCCACATCGAGCCGGCGCGGCGTCTGCTGGCCGGGTCGGGAGTGAAGGTCGTCACGGTCATCGGGTTCCCGCTGGGCGCGATGCTGACCTGGGCCAAGGCGGCCGAGACGCGGCTGGCGCTGGCGGCCGGGGCCGAGGAGCTGGACATGGTGGCCAACATCGGCTGGCTGAAGTCGGGCCGGTCCCAGGCCGTGCGCGAGGACATCGAGGCGGTCGTGGCCGCGGCGGCGGGCCGGCCGGTGAAGGTCATCATCGAGACGGCGCTGCTCTCGACCGAGGAGAAGGAGACTGCCGCGCGGCTGGTGGTCGACGCCGGCGCGGCGTTCGTGAAGACCTCGACCGGCTTCTCGGGCGGCGGCGCGACGGTCGAGGACGTGCGCCTGTTGGCCGAGGTGACCGGGGGCCGCGTGGGCGTGAAGGCGTCGGGCGGCATCAAGAACCTGGCCGCGGCGCAGGCGATGATGGCGGCGGGCGCGACCCGGCTGGGCACCAGTTCCGGGGTCGCCATCGTGCTCGAGGAGCGCGAGATTGAACGGGCGAAGACTATCACTTAAGGAGGACCGTTAATGGCTTATACTAAGATGAAGGACTTCCTGCAGGCCGAGCTGAAGGGCGTGCGGGAGGCCGGACTCTACAAGCAGGAACGCTACATCTACGGCCCGCAGGGCGCCGACATCAAGGTCGAGTTCCCGGCCGGGGCGCCGCAGAAGGAAGTGCTGAACTTCTGCGCGAACAATTACCTCGGGCTGTCGAGCCACCCCGAGACCGTGAAATCGGCCCACAAGGCGCTGGACGACTGGGGCTACGGCCTGTCGTCGGTGCGGTTCATCTGCGGGACCCAGGACATTCACCGCCAGCTGGAGCAGAAGATCGCCGCTTTCCTCGGGCTGGACGACGCGATCCTGTACTCGTCCTGCTTCGACGCGAACGGCGGCCTGTTCGAGACGCTGTTCAAGGAGGAGGACGCCATCCTGACCGACGCGCTCAACCACGCCTCGGTCATCGACGGCATCCGGCTGTCCAAGGCGAAGCGCTACATCGTCAAGCACATGGACATGGCCGACCTCGAGGAGAAGCTGAAGTCGGAGGAGATGCAGAAGGCGCGGTTCCGCGTGTTCGCGACCGACGGCGCGTTCTCGATGGACGGCGACGTCGCGCCCTTGAAGCAGATCTGCGACATCTGCGAGAAGTACGACTGCCTGGTGATGGTCGACGACTCGCACTCGACCGGGTTCATGGGCAAGCACGGCAAGGGCACCCACGAGCATTGCGACGTGATGGGCCGGGTCGACATCATCACCTCGACGATGGGCAAGGCGCTGGGCGGGGCGTCCGGCGGCTTCACCGCCGCCCGCAAGGAGATAGTCGAGCTGCTGCGCCAGCGGTCGCGGCCCTACCTGTTCTCGAACACGCTGCCGCCGGTGATCGCCTACTCGGCCATCACCATCATCGACCTGCTGTCGAAGTCGACCGAGCGGCGCGACAAGCTCGAGCAGAACACGATGTACTTCCGCAAGGCGATGACCGACGCCGGGTTCGACATCCGGCCGGGCGTGCACCCGATCGTGCCGATAATGCTGTACAACGCGAAGCTGGCCCAGGACTTCGCGCGCGACATGTACGCCGAGGGCATCTACGTCATCGGGTTCTTCTACCCCGTGGTCGGCAAGGGCCTGGCCCGCATCCGGGTCCAGCTTTCGGCCGGACACGAGCGTGCGCACATCGACAAGGCCGTGGCCGCGTTCACCAAGATCGGCGAGAAGTACGACATCCTGCACAAGACCAAGGAACAGGTCATCGAGAAGTACGGCCTGTAAGTCCTTATGCCGGTGTCCGGGGCGCGGGCGCGCAACCCGCGCCCCGGACGCGCGTTCGTACAGGCTGACTCCCTAAACTTGACACTGGCCGCGCCCCGCTTAGATTAGAGGTGAGCGATGCCGTCGCCGCAAGCGGCTGCATCCTCCGTGCGGGCTGTGCGACGATGCCGCCGCGGCAGGACGGCCGCGGCCGAACAGGGTGCCAGGAAGCGTCCCGTGTTCGCGCATCCGCGGGCAGTCGCAAAGGCCACAGCTAGAGCTGATTCTGTTGGCACGTCGATAAAGGAGGCTGGAATGAGTCTGTGCAGTAATAGGGGCGCGCGGCGGTCACTTCTGGCCGCGTCGGTGCCGGTAATGGCACTGGCCGCGCTCTTGCTGGGCTGCGGTCGGACGCCGCCCGAGGCGACCTGGGTACCGAACCAGGCCGACTCGTCGGCGATCGATTCCATCGTCCAGGCAAACAAAGCGTTCTTCCGCACCGGGCTGGCCGAGCTGTCCCTGCAGTACATGGACACCGTGCTGCCCGGTTCGACCCCGCAGATCCTCAGAGGGGAACTGCGGTCCAACCCGTACAAGCAGCGGTTCCGCGCCGACTCGATGGAGCACTGGCTGAGCGACCCGGACTACGCGCTGGACTACAAGTTCATCGCGACGCTGGACACCACGATGGAGGAGACCACCTGCACCGTGACGTTCGCCGAAACGATACCGGGCCGGCTCCGCCTGCACGTCTACCGCTACTCGCGGTACATCAAGCAGGACACGTTCTACCCGAGCCCGTCCGAGACGCTGCTGCTCAACCGGTACGACACCACGTTCTCCGACACGTCCTTCGTGCTGGAGAAGTACGCGGTGGCGACCGAGCGCGACACGCAGCTGGGCAACGCGACCGGCGGGATGGTGCTCAAGAAGCAGAACGGCGCCTGGAGCATCTGGAAGATGTCGGGCGGCCACCGCTACTGGGCGCCCAGCGCGGACGACGCGCCCTACTTCTTCTCGCTCGTGCTGACCAACGGCGCGCGCCCCGACACCGTGCTGCTGCGGCCGGACACGCTGCACTTCGGCATGCAGCGGTTCTATGCCCTGGACAGCGGGTTCCCGACCTACCGGCGGGGCGACTCGATCCGGCTCGCGCGCCAGCCGAGTACCAACAACGGCAACAGCGCCACCTACATCTACTTCAACGGCAAGCGTTACGAACTGTCGCGCTGGATCAAGCTCGACGAGAACGTCCCGCTGGGCCTGTCGCGCGTGCACGTGGAACACATCCCGGCCGAGGTGTTCTGGGAGTCCGCGGGCAAATACGTGGCGGCGGCGTGGATTATCCCGGTCCGGGTGACCGAATAGGAGGCTGGGATGAAACTCAATAGACTCTTCACCCTGCTGGCCCTGCTGGCGGCCGCGACCTGTGTGTTCGCGGCCAACACCGGCAACATCGCCGGCAAGGTCACTGACCGGCGCACGGGCGACGAATTGCCCGGCGCGAGCGTGCTCGTCGATGGCACCGACCTCGGTGCCGCGACCGACGTCGACGGCCGCTACCTCATCATCAACATACCGCCCGGCCGGTACACCGTGACCGCGAGCTTCATGGGCTACAACGACGCGCAGGTGACCGGCGTCCTGGTCATCCAGGACAACACCGCGACGGTCGACATCAAGCTGGCGCCGGTCGTGATGGACCTGGGCATCAAGGTCGACGTGACCGCCCAGAAGAAGGAGCTCGTCCAGCGCCAGAGCGTCTCGGTCGAGCGCGTCATCACCGACGAGGAGTTCAAGCGGCTGCCGGTCACGCAGCTCTCCGACCTGGTCGGGATGCAGGCCGGCGTGTCGCAGTCGCGCGGCGGCGGCTGGACCCACATCCGCGGCGGCCGGTTCGACGACGTGTCCTACCTCGTCGACGGCATCAGCGCGCAGGACGCGCTGGTCGGCACGCTGTGGTCCTCGCCCAAACCGACGACGGACGCGCTGCAGTCGGTGGTCGTCATCACCGGCGGGTTCGACGCGGAGTACGGCTCGGCGATGTCGGGCATCATCAAGGCGGTCACGAAGGAAGGCGGCTCGCGCACCTCGGGCCGGCTCGGCTACACGACCGACGAGATGTTCCCGAACTCGACCGGCTACAACTTCGGCTACAACCGGGCGACTTTCTCGATCGGCGGGCCGCTGGTCAACCGCCTGCGCTACTTCCTGTCGACCGAGTTCTTCCGCACCGACGACAACGCCGGCGTGCGCTGGACGGTCGACGCGCCGCGCGGCGAGTACGCCGCCGAGGGCAAGCTGACCCTGCAGATGCCCAAGAGCTTCGCCCTGACCAGGGAAGGCCTCAAGTTCACGCTCGACGGTCACCACTCGAACTACCAGTGGCAGAGCTGGTCGAACACCTGGAAGTACTGGCTGAGGGGGCTGTACGCCAACCGCGTGCGCTCGACCAAGGCCAACTTCACGGTCAACCACCTGCTGTCGCCGACGTCGGTGTACGAGCTGAAGCTGGGCATGTTCAACACCTCGCTCATTCGCTCGGTGCGCGACTTCTACATGGAAGCCGCGGACACGACCGGGTTCACCGGGTTCTTGCGCGGCGCGGGCATCTGGGAGCAGTACCACTTCCGCGGCGAGGAGTGGGTGTTCGACAACTACGAGGGCTTGAGCAGGCGCGACGCGGTGCTGGCCCTGTACCGCTCCTACTCGCTCATCAACGGCGACACGGTCTACGCCTGGCCCATCGGCCGCAACTTCGTCACGCCCTACAACACGACCAACAACCCGTACGGCGTGCCCGGCCTGTTCGTGGGCGAGGGCGACAACCGCTCGTGGCACTACCGCGAGACCAACCACCTGCTGGGCAAGTTCGATTTCACCAAGACCGTCTCGAAGATCCACGAACTGAAGACCGGCATCAGCGTGACGCAGTATGACCTGCGGATGTACGACAACTCGCTGCCCTGGGACGCCAACCCGTTCTGGGACGCTTACCAGTACAAGCCGCTCGTCGTGTCGGCCTACGTGCAGGACCGCGCCGACTTCGAGGACCTAGTCGTACGCGGCGGCCTGCGGCTTGATTACCTCGACTCGAAGGCCAGCGTGCGGGCGTTCCCGGAGAGTCTCGGCTCCGCGCCGGAGATATCCGACTCGCTGCTGCCGGCCGAGGTCAAGGTCAAGCTCGCGCCGCGGCTCGGGCTCTCCTACCCGATCACCGAGCGGATCAAGTTCCGCTTCTCCTACGGCCACTTCTACAAGAACCCGTCGCTCTCGGACCTGTACTCCTACGCCGACCGCACCGCGGCCGAGCTGCGCTCGCGCGGTAACCTCATCGTCGGCAACGCGGACATGGATGCCGAGAAGACCATCGCCTACGAGCTCGGGTTCGACGCCCAGCTGTCCGACCTGTTCCAGTTCGACGTCACGGCCTTCTTCAAGGACGTGTTCGACCTGTCCGGCGTGCGGACGGTGGCGGCGCTGCCCCAGCCGTACACGATGTACTACAACGTCGAGTTCGCGCGCATCCAGGGTTTCGAGGGCACGATGGTCAAGGTGCTCGACGATTACTGGACCGCCCAGCTCGGCTACACCTTCCAGGTCGCCAAGGGCACGGCCTCGACCGCCGAGGCCCAGTACCAGCGCGAGCGGCCGCTGCAGCAGGACTACTACCTCGACCAGGACCAGCGCCACTCGGTGCACACCAACCTGACCTTCGCGTTCCCGTCGGACTTCGGCTTCGTGCCGATGCGGGACTTCGAGGTGTCGGGCGTGTTCGCCTACGGCACCGGCACGCCCTACACGCCGACCGACCAGCGCGGCAACCAGGTCGGGCTGTCGAACTCGGCGCGCCTGCCCGACAACTACTCGCTCGACGCGCGCGTGTCCAAGGACTTCACGCTCGGCGGGCTCGGGCTGGCCATCAACCTCGACATCACCAACGTGCTCAATACGCTGTCGGTGATCAACGTGCAGACGACGACCGGCCTGCCCAATTACACCGGCCGTGTCATCACGCCGTTCGAGTTTTCGCCGGGCATCGCCTTCGGCGACGGCGACTACGCCTACCACCCGGCGCGCGACTACAACCACGACGGCTACCTGACGCGTTCGGAGATGTACGAGTCGTACCTGCGGGCCTATGCCGACCAGAGCAACCCCGTGACGTACTACGGCCCGCCGCGCAAGATAAGGCTCGGCCTGAGCCTGTCGTTTTAAGGAGGACGCGTGACGCAAAGAGCTGAGAACCGATACGCCCGAACGGGCCTGGCGCTCGCCCTCCTGCTTGCAACGGGGCTCTGGGCGACGCTTTGGGCAAGGACGGCGACCACTTCGCCGTCCGCCCGGCGCATCTACGACATGGAGTGGCTGACCATCAACAAGTGGTCGTGCCCGTTCCACAACGACGGCCGCTACGGCTACGACCCGACCAGCGGGTCGGGCGTGGCCGGCGGTTCGTGGCCGCAGCCGTTCAAGAACATGTACATCTTCGGCGCCGGGCTCTGGTTCGGGTCCTTGAAGCCCCGGCCGGACAACCCCGAGAGGGTGGATACGCTCGTGACCTTCGGCTACAACCCGAACTCGGGCGGCACCGAGATGACACCGACGCTGACCAAGAACGCGTCGGGCGGCGCCGGTTCGCCCGACGACCGTATCTTCAAGTACCCCGACGACTTCCCGCCGCCGCTGGAACTGCGCGAGCGGTTCGGCACCGGCGACCCGTCGGTCGACAGCATGCTCATCCCGTACGAGAACTTCTCACTGCAGGATTTGTGGTGCTGTTACTCCGACGCCGCGGTCGAGAACCACATCTCGCCGGGCAAGCCGCAGGGCATCGACATCTACCAGACGGTCTACGCCTGGAACTACCCGACCAACCAGGACATCTTCTTCATCATCTACCAGATCCGTAACTCGGGCACCGACACGCTCAAGCGCTGCTACGCGGGCGCGGTGATGGACGCCGACGTCGGCGACGCGCCGGACGACATGGTCGGCCTGATCAGCGGCGAGAGCATACCCGGTGTCGGCTGGGTCGAGAACGTCGGCTACGTCGGCGACAACGACAACTACGAGGCGCCCGGCTCGACCTGGGACGGGGGCACGCCCGGCGTGTTCGCCTACAAGTTCCTCGAGAGCCCGCGCGACCCTCAGGGTAACCAGCTCGGGATGACCGCGTTCAAGAAGTTCACCATCGACATCGACCCGGTGACCGACCCGGCCCAGTACATGACGATGGCGGGCTTCGACTACCGCACCGGCGTGTTCTCGCCCTACGACTCGACCGACATCGCGCCGGCCGACAAGCGGTTCGTGCAGTGCTCGGGTCCGTTCGACCTCGCCCCGGGCCAGGTCGAGCGGTTCGTCGTGGCCGGCATCGGCGCGCCGTACGGCGGGGCCAACCAGCCGTGGGCCGACCGCGGCCGGGATTCGCTGGTTCACCTCGGCAACGTTGCCAACACGGCGCAGTTCATCTACGACCAGGGCTGGCTCCTGCCGGGACCGCCGCTGGCGCCGAACCTGACGCTGGTGCCGGGCGACAACCAGGTCCGCATCGTCTGGGACAACCTGCCCGAGAAGTCGCCTGACCCGTACTGGGTCAAGGTCGTGGGTGACCCGCAGAACCCCAACTACGACCCGAAGTACCGCGGCTACGACTTCCAGGGCTACGTCGTGTACAAGTCGGAGAACGGCGTCGACTGGCGCATCCTCGGCCAGTGCGACCTCGCCGACACGATTCCCTCGCCCGACACGCTGTTCGCGTTCCCGCCGGGCGCCGACTCGTCGCTGCCCGACAGCCTGTGGATAAAGATGCGCAACAGCGGCACCTACTACTCGCTCGAGGACAACAACGTCGTCAACGGCTTCACCTACTACTACTGCGTCACCGCCTACGACTGGAACTACGTCACGACCGAGCGCGATTCCGCCGGCAACCCGGTTGCGTGGGACACGCTGATACTGCGCTCGGGGCTGGTGTCCAACTTCACGACCATACCGCGCTGGGAGGCGGCCAACTACGTCCAGCCGACCACGTCCGTGCGGACGGTGCTGGGCGACACGGCGATGCCGGGGCTGAGGTGTTCGACCTACGTCGTGGCGCCGGCCAACGTCACGAGCGACGTCTACCAGCTCGTGTTCGCCGGCCCGCTCTACGGCGGCAGCGCCAACACGGGACTGAACAGCTACAAGATGGTCAACATCACGCAGGGCACGGTGGTCGACTCGGGCGCGTTCGCCTACACCATCGGCGCCACGATCACCCGCTATATGCCGGTGTTCAACGGCCAGGGAATGGCGCTCAAGATCAGGCAGACGACCCCGACCAAGGCGGTCGACACGGTCTACATCGAGAGCGGCTCCTACCCGCCGGACAAGCCGCGGGGCGGCGGCGCCTCGCCGCAGGGCGTCTGGGCCTTCCGCGGCGCCGACTACCGCGTGCGCTGGACCGATGAGCCGGGCTACCTGACCTGCAAGGTCTGGGACGCGACCCACACGACCGAGGGCGACACGGCCTGGCTCGAGTTCTCCCGGTTCGACGGGCTGTCGGGCAGCCGCGCGCTCGCCAACGGCTGGGCGTTCGTCAACCGCGCGGGGCGCAACCCGACCGACACGCTCAAGACCGGCATCTACTCGCTGTACATCGGCGGCGGCCTCGTGTCGCTCAACGCGCCGACCGGCACGGCCGATTCGATCGGCGCCGGCATCAGCGACATCCGGCCGGGCGACGTCTGGCTGCTCAAGGGCCGGACGGCCGAGAAGTCGGCGGCCTACCTGAACCGCTACGAGATAACGTCGGTGCCGGGCAAGGCCGACTCGAGCACGAGCTACGAGCTGGCCGTCAAGGTCGTGCCCAATCCCTACATCGTGTTCAACTCCTGGGAGAGCAACTCGGAGGAGCGGGCGGTGAAGTTCACCCACCTGCCGGCCGAGTGCGTCATCCGCATCTACACCACCTCGGGCGACCTCGTCAAGACCATCAACCACACGACATCGCCGCAGGGCAGCCAGCCGCTCTCGGAAGGCGGCACCGCCAGCTGGGACTTCACCAACGACTCGGGCTCAACGCAGACCTCGGGCCAGCTCGTGGCATCGGGTGTCTACGTTTACCACGTCGAATCGGCGGTGGGCCAGGCGGTCGGCAAGCTGGTCTTCATACACTAGGAGGAGGCGAAAATGAAACGGAACACTGGAATGACTCTCCGGACAGTGATCGCCGCACTCCTGGTCGCCTCGGCCGCGCTCGGCGCGTTCTCGAAGGTCGGCACGACCGGCGCCAACTTCCTGAAGATCGGCGTCGGCCGCGCGACCGGGATGGGCGATGCGTTCGTCGCGATTGCCGACGACGCCTCGGCGACCTACTACAACCCGGCCGGCCTGGCCGGGGTCGGCCGCAGCGTCCAGCTCAACCACCTCGAGTGGATATCCGATATGTCGCACGAGCACCTGTCGGCGGTCCTGCCGACCGGGTTCGGCACCGTGGCGCTGAGCGTCACGGCGCTGGCGATGGGCGACATCGAGCAGACGACGATCGACAACCCGAACACCCGCCTGCGCGAGGACGAGGGCACCGGGCTCTACTTCGGCGCATCGGACATCGCGCTGGCCGCCAGCTACGCGCGGATCATCACCGACAAGCTGGCGTTCGGGCTGACCGTCAAGGCCGTAAACCAGTCGATCTGGGACATGTCGGCGAGCGCGGTGGGGGCCGACCTCGGCCTGCACTACAACACCGGCTGGAACTCGCTGCGCATCGGCGCGGCGATGACCAACTTCGGCACCCAGCTATCGTTCACCGGCCGCCAGCTCGACTACAACTTCTTCTGGGACGACTCGGGCCCGTCGCAGCTGCCCGGCAGCTACAAGACGGCGCCCGCGCCGCTGCCGACCTCTTTCCGGTTCGGCCTGGCGTACGACGTCGTGAACCAGGGGGACAACCTGCTGACGGCGGCGCTCGACGTCATCCACCCGTCCGACATCAACGAGACGGTCAACCTCGGGCTCGAGTACGGCTACGCCAAGACGTTCTACGTCCGCGCCGGGTACGTGCTGAACACCGACATCTCCTACCAGGAGAACATCGGCTGGGGCACGGGCTTGTCTGCGGGCCTGGGCGTCCGGACCGCGCCGGCCAAGGGCCTGAAGCTGGGCCTGGACTACGGGTACCGCTACCTGCAGTACCTGCAGCCGACCCATCGACTGCTCCTGACTGTTGGGTTCTAGTACCGCGGGCACGAAGCTCGCACGAGCAGGGGCACGGTTCGCCGTGCCCCTGCTGCTTATGCTTTCCCCGCTGCAGGGCGCGGAGTGGACGGTCGGGGTGTACATGTGCGCCGACAACGGGATGAGCGACCAGTCGTACCGCGACATCGAGGAGATGTGCGCGGTCGGCTCGACCGGCGAGGTCAACATCGTGGTGCAGGTGGACCGGCCGGCGCGCGACTCGGCGCCGGGCTGCCGCCGCCTGCTGGTGCGGCCCGGCGGGACGCGGCTGCTGGCCGACCTGGGCCCGGTCGACATGGCCGACCCGGCGACGCTGGGCGGGTTCGGCCGGTTCCTGAAACGGAACTACCCGGCGCGCAACTGCCTGCTGGTGCTGTGGGACCACGGCACGGGATGGGGAGAAGGGTATAGGCAGGAAGGAAAACCCCAAACCCCAAATCCCAAATCCCAAGATGGCGGGCGAGGTCAGAATGCAGAATGCAGAATGCAGAATGCCGGCTGGTCCTTGACCCTCGGACCCCGGTCCCCGGTCCCTGACCTCCGTTCCCCTTCCGACGCGATATTCATCGACGAGTCGCACCGCCATATGATGGGCGTGGCCGGGGGCGAGCTGGCGGCCGCTCTGGCGGCGTTCGAATCCGGCTGGGGCGCCCGGCCTGAGGTGCTCGGCTTCGACGCCTGCCTGATGGGGATGGTCGAGGTGGCGGGTGAGTGCATCGGCCGGGCCGGGCTCGCGGTCGCGGCCGAGGGGCTGGTGCCGTTCGGCGGCTGGCCCTACACCGAGGTGCTGGGCTGCCTCACGGCGCGGCCCACCACTACGCCCGAGGCGTTCGCAGCAGCGCTGTGCTCGGCCTACGTCGCGGCCTACCCGCAGGACACGGTGGAGATGGCGGCGGTGGACCTCGATGCGCTGGACCGGCTGATGCCGATGCTTGCAGCCGCGGTGGAGTCGCGCGGGGCCGATTCGGCAATGCGTTCGGCGCGCTCGCGCGTGCAGACGTTCTCGGCCGGCGGGGCGCGGCCGCCCTGCGCGGCCGACGAGCAGGTCGACCTCGTCCACCTTTGGGAACTGGCCGGCGGGCAGGGGCCGCTGGTCGAGGCCCTGTCCGGCGCGGTGGTGGCGCGGGTGAGTTCGGGGGCGTGGCTCTCCAACGCGCGCGGGCTGGCCTGCTGGTTCCCGTCGCGCTACCTGTCCCTGAAGTCGCTGCACGAGTCCTACGCCCGGCTCAGCTTCGCCGACCGGGTCGGCTGGACCGCGATGCTCAACCGCTTCTTCGGCTCGGACGACGTCGAGCCGACCCGGCCCGACATCACCCGGCACCGGTTCGCCCGCGGCGGGCTGCGGCTGTGGTGGCAGCGCGCGCGCGACCTCGCCCCGGTGCGCTACACGCTGTACGGGGCGAGCGCGGTCGCCGAGGCGCAAAGCGACCCTTGCGAGGACCTGGGGCGCTGGATGGCGCGGGGCTGGACCGCGAGCGCGGCGCGCTTCCGGTCCGGGGCGCGGTCGCTTTTCTCCGGCATCGGCGCGAACCTGGACAACTCCATCGAATCGGCCGAGCCGGTCGCCCTGCCCGAGGGCGGGCTGCTGTCGCTGTACGCGTGGCACGACCTGCGTGAGAGCGAGGACTCGGCCGGCATCGAGCGCGACGTCGTACGCGTCGAGTGGGCCGACCGCCGGGGAGACTGGCGCGCGCTCGACTCGCTCTACGGCAGCGCGACCGAGTGGCGCGAGCGGCGCTGGGTCCTGCCCGCGGCCGACAGCGCCTACCTGCGCCTGAGATTCACGACGCACGGTGCGGTCAGCGGCGCAGGCTGCTACATCGACGACATCAAGGTTTACGCCCTCGCCGGGACGACACCGGTCGCGTCGGGACTCGAGGACACGACGTTCGAGCTCACGGCCCTCGAGCGCAACCCGGCCGGGTACAGCTGGTTCGTGACCGCGGCCGACTCGTTCGGCAACCTGTCCGACGCGGGGCAGTTCTACGCGGTTCCAGTCGAGGACTGGGCCGAGCCTTACACGCTGCCGGCGCCATTCGCGGGCGCGTGCAAGCTCGTGCTGGACTTCCCGGCCGGAGCCGCGTGCCGCGTCAGCATCTTCACGCTGTCCGGAATGCTGGTGCGCCGGTTCGAGGGCGTGACCGGGCGCGAGTTGGCGTGGGACGGCCGCAACCAGTACGGCCGCGACATCGCCGCCGGCGTCTACCTCGTCGTCGTCGAGGCCGACGGGTTCAGGCGGGTGGGCAGGATTGCCAAGGCAGGGGAGTGAGGAGGTAGGAGGTAGGAGGTAGGAGGTAGGAGGTAGGAGGTAGGAGGTAGGAGCGGGGAAGCCCGCGCTTCTTTTTTGCGGCGCGGCCGGGGTTGACGACCCCAAGGCGTGAACTATGATGGCCGAGATGCGGTGGTTACTATCCTTGCTCGCGATTGCCGCGGCCGGTTGCGGGGCGCCGGCCGAGCTCGCGGTGCGCTTGGTGGATGGCGACAGGGTCGAGGTGAGGCTGGACAG
>JAWOHG010000190.1:0-4006 GCA_046485245.1 bacterium | reverse complement strand
GTCTGGCCGTCGCCGCCGTAGACGCGGAACGTGAACGCGGTATCGGTGCGCGAGCCCATTCCCCAGTACCACCATATCTTGAGCGACTCGACCTGGAACGGGTAATCCACGCTGAAATCGGCCGGGTCAATGAGCATCGCCCGCTGCGGCCCCTGGAACGAGAACCAGCCGTCCTCGCCGTTGTAGTAACTCACCCAGCTCGAATCGTCGGGCTGGGCCAGGCCTGCCCCGGTCGCCAACAGCACTGCCAGAACCAAGTATCGCATCGCCTCTCCTCTGTTCAGGCTCTCAGGCTATCGGAGGACAACGACCGGCCTCGCTCGCCCGGCCGTCGAATTCACGAAGTACACGCCCGGTGCGAGCCGGCTCACGTCGTTCGCGCCCGGCTGCAGCGCCAGCACGCGCCGCCCGTTGGTGTCGAACAACTCACCCGTCCCGCATCCCGCCGGCAGCAGCAGCAAGCCCCGGACAATGCCCGCGCGCCGCGTGCCTGCTACCGCGACTGGCAGCGCGGCCTCGATGCCGGTGCCCTGGATCTCTATGGAGAGGTCGTCGATGTAGGTGCTATCCGGCCCGGGCCCGCCGCCCGAGTAGCCCCACACCTCGAACCCGACCAACTCCTTGGAGCGGTTCAGCCTGCCGGTCACGTCCATCAACGTCCAGTCCGCGCCCGGAAAGTGCACGTACTGGTCATGCGTTCCGTCCGAGTAGAAGAACGTGTAGGCCTGGGCCGCGGGTTGGTCCGGCTGGCGCGACCAGAACGTCACGCCCTGGACCGCCGAACACGGCACCGTGTCGGTCCACTGCACGACGCTCGCGTTGCCGATGTCGTAGGCGCAGTAGGTACCGCCGTGCGGGTACTTGTCGGTGACGTGCCAGGCCGAGCCGACCCACGGCGCCAGCTCGCCGGTCTCGAACCCCGGGTTCACGAGCAGTTCAAAGTCGGTGACGGCCGGCAAGACCGGCCCGGTTTGAGAAGTTGCCGGCGCCTCGATGACGAAGCTGCCGGTGAATATCGGCGCGGCCGTCGCGGCCGCTGCCAGTGCGGCGAGCAGGCAACACGTCCTGGACATTGCTTCCTCCTTGGTACTCTGCAGGTCACGTTAGCCCGCGCCGGGCCGCGTGTCAATGCCCCGGTGCCGAAGCACGTCCCGAGTTGGGGTCGATGCTCTCCGTGGACGCCTCGCGCCCGCGTCGAGACCAGCCCCGAATCAGGCACCGGATCGACCGTCCTGACAACAGTTGCTGCTTGAAGTGACCGGAAAACCGGCCGAGGCAGCCGTTCCCCCATTGGGTCGCGAATCCAGCGGTTGGGCAGATTAAGTCACAAAATGCCAAACGGTTAACCACTTCGGGCCGGTTTTCAGGCATTCGACTGATTGAAAACTGGCTGACAGAACTTCTTACTCGGCGAAATCCCCTTCAAAGCCATCACTGCGCCTCTTCGTGCCTTCTTTGACTTAGTGTCTTTGTGTTCTTGGTGATCACCCGGTTCACGCAGACCGCGCGAGCAGTCTGGAAGCGGCGCGGGCGGGGTTGCCCCCGCCCGCGTACCGGCTCGGTCGATCAAGCTAATCGAGCTTGACCAGTTTCCTCATCGCGCGGAACTCGCCCGCGCTCATTCGGCAGTAATACACGCCCGGCGCGACCCGCGTGCCCGCCTCGTCGCGGCCGTCCCACGCGGTAAAGTGGTACCCGGCTTCGGCGCTGCCCGAGGCGAGGGTGCGCACCAGCCGGCCAGCCGAGTTGTACACCGCGACGCTGGCGACGCCCGCGCGCGGCAGGGCGTAGCGCACGGTCATTCGGCCCGCGAACGGCGTCGGCACCGGCCTGGCCAGCGCATATGCCTGCGGCGCGGCGCCGAGTTCCTCGATGCCGGTTCCCGGCAGGACCACGACGCGGCCCGCGGCCGTATCATTGCTCGGGTCGGCGTCGCCGGGCAGCATCGAGTAGCAGGTCGTGACCAGCGTGCCGACCGGGCCCGCGGTCCACGTCTCGAAGACGGCCGTGTCGACAGCACCGGGCGCAAGGGTCAGGCTGTCGACAGAGGCCCACCTCTCGATGGCAAACCAGACCGCGAAGCTCTCGGTGTAGGAGCCGAAGTTCTCGACCAGGGCGCGCGGAGCGATCTCCGTGCCCGCTTCGACCGTGTCGACCGGCGCGTGTATCGCGGTCACGCCAACGTCGTGAATCGGCCGG
This sequence comes from bacterium, assembly GCA_046485245.1. Lineage (GTDB taxonomy): Bacteria > Hydrothermota > Tepidihabitantia > Tepidihabitantales > Tepidihabitantaceae > CBFGJX01. Next base: position 1,807 of record JAWOHG010000190.1, on the reverse strand, counting down.
CGCACCGTGAACGAACCGGACAGGGTGTCGTTGCCCGGGCTGGCGTCGCCCGCCAGCATCGTCGAGCACTTCACCGCAAACTGGCCCAGGGTATCGGCCGTGAAGGACGGCAGCGCGACCCGGACCGCGGTGCCGGGCGCGTGGTCGGTCACGTCGGCCGTGCCGCCGGTATAGCCCTGGACCCAAATGCTGACCTGGTAGGTCTCGACCTCGGTGCCGTAGTTGTAGACCGAGCAGGCCGGGGTCACGACCGTGCCCGAGTCGATGCGCCCGACCGGCGCGATGATGCGGCTGACGCCGACGTCGTGGCGCTCGGTCGAGAACGCGCCGGTCGCGACGACCGCGAACGGCTGGCGCTGCGTGACGACGTTCTGCGCCGACACGCGCAGGGTCCACGTGCCCGGCGCGGGCCGGTTCACGCGGAACATCTCGTTGGGGTTGCGGCTGTCATACGCGCCGCCCGGGTTGGGCGTGGACACGCCGCCGGTGTACAGGCAGCCCTTGTAGAAGCTCGCGTCCGGCCCGGTCAAGAGGCAGTTGAGGTCGTTGATGAGCGCCGGGTTAGCGCCCGCGGCCGCGGCGGTGTCGGTCCAGACCACGGCCACGCGCAGGGGAATCGAATCGGTGACCAGGAACTGGTACTCGACGTATTCACCCGTGGCCAGGCCGGTCGTGTCGTCGTCGAGCAGCAGCTTGCGCACGTCCGGGCTCGGGGTCGAGAAGAACAGCACCGAGTCGAGGTCGATGCGGCCCCAGCCGATGTACTCGCTCGGCACGACGTAAGACCCGATGTTGGGGTCGGCCGACACCAGCACCATCGCCTTCAGGAGCGCCGCCGAGACGTAGCCAAAGGTGTCGGCGGCGTTGGCCGCGCCTGTCGGGTAGAACCCCTTACGCAGGTAGTTGCGCAACAACCCGATGTTGCCGTTGATGGCCGGCGCCGACATCGACGTGCCGCTCATCGAGGTGTAGTCGTTGGTCGTGCGATAGCGCGCCGACATTATCGCCTCGCCGGGCACGCTGATGTCCGGCTTGATGCGGCCGTCCGGGGCCGGGCCGCGCGAGGAGTAGGTCGACAGGACGGTCGAACTGGTGCCGTTCTGCACCGACGCCGCCGAGATGATCGACTTGGAGTTGCCCGGCTCGGTTATCTGGTACTGCGCCGACTGACCCTGGTTGCCGCAGGACTTGATCTGCTGGATGTCCTTGTTGTGCCAGGAGAAGTTGTCGAAGGTCGCGGCCGCGTTGGTGTACTGGCCCTTGGTCAGGGTCCACCACGAGTGCGACATCGTGTGCGGCCGCAGTTCCGGGTTGCGCAGGTAATTGGAGATGGTGTTCAGCGGCACGGTGAAGTCGTTGCCCGTGGGCTGGGGAATCGGCGAGAGCTGGACCAGCCGGGCGGCCTTGGAATGGCCGTCGTTGGCATTGGTGCCGCCGTTGACCGAGTCGTTGCCCGCGATGGTGCCGCCGACATGGGAGCCGTGCGAGTCCGACGAACCGAGCCGCGCCGGCGGGTACTTCTTCAGGACGACAATCTTGCGGTGGGTCGGGAACTCGCCGGTGTCGGAAATGGTCACGGCCGGGTCGTACATCGCGTGGTGGGCGTGGTCGAGCTGGCCGTCCGAGTAGCCGAGGATCTCACCTTCGCCGAACAGGCCCTGGTCCCACACGCGACGCTGGTTCTGGGTCCAGGTCTGCGCCACCCACTGGCAGTTCGCGTTCTCGGCCTCGGCCGGGTGCCACTCCTCCATCGACATCACGAAGGACAGCGAGGCAAGCCGGGCAAGGTCGTCGCGCGAGCAGTCGA
>JAWOHG010000098.1:0-4277 GCA_046485245.1 bacterium | reverse complement strand
CGGGCCCGGGTCACGCTCGAGGGCCGGGGCCGCGACCTCATCGGCCTGCGCCGCGGGTCGCTCCGCCTGCGGGTCAAACTGCCCGAAGGCGAAACCGGCCTGCGCGAAGTCAAGCTCACCGCGGCCGACCTGCGCCTGCCCGCCGGCATCGCCGTCCGCGACATCGAACCCGGCCAGGTCGCGCTCCGCCTCAACCCGGCCGACTCGCGCACGGTCACGGTCATCGTGCCGACCGTGGGCCAGCCCCAGGGCGGCCTCACCGTCGACATCAAGCCGGCCCAGTCGGTCCAGCTCTTCGGCCCGCCCGCCGAGCTCAAGCTCGTCACCTCGGTCGCCACCGAAACGCTCGACCTCTCGACCATCAGCGAACCCGGCACCCGGCGCCTGCGCGTGGTCCTGCCCGAAGGCGAGGGCTTCCTCGCCCGGCCCGAGTCGGTCGCAGTCGAGATCGGCGCCGAGCGTGAGGTCGCGCGCATCTTCCTCGACGTCCCGATAACCGTCATCGCGCCCAACGTCGACCGCGTCGAGGTGATGCCGCCCACCGCGCAGATCGCGGTCGCCGGCCCGGTCACGCGCGTCGACTCGCTCAAGCTCACCGACATCGGCGCGCGCATCAAGATTTCCTCCCTCGGCCCGGGCGAGTACAAGCTCGCCGCCGAGATTTCGCTGCCCGGCGGGTTCCGGCTCGTGCGCTGCGAACCCCAGCTCTTCGAGGTCCTCATCCGGTGACCGGGCTCTGTCTCGGCATCGAGACATCCTGCGACGAAACCGCCGCGGCCGTGCTCCAACCGCCGGCCGCGATTCGCTCCAGCGTCGTCTCCTCGCAATACGTCCACTCCGCCTACGGCGGTGTCGTGCCCGAACTCGCGGCCCGCGCCCACATGAAGCTGATTGTCCCGGTAGTGCAGTCGGCGCTCGACTCGGCCGGCGCGACCCTGCGCGACGTCGGGCTCATCGCGGTCACCCACACGCCCGGCCTGATGGGTGCGCTGCTGGTCGGCCTGCCCTTTGCCAAGACCCTGTCCTGGTCCCTCGGCATCCCCTTCATCGGCGTCAACCACCTCGAAGGCCACATCTTCGCCCTGCGCCTCGAACGACCCGACCTTGCCCCGCCCTTCCTCGCCGCCATCGTCTCCGGCGGCCACACCGAACTCATCGTCGTCGAGGACTGGTGCCGGTACAGGCTCCTCGGCGCCACCATCGACGACGCCTGCGGCGAGGCCTTCGACAAGGTCGCCAAACTCCTCGGCCTGCCCTATCCCGGCGGCCCGCTCCTCGAGGCGCTCGCCCGCGACGGCCGCGAAGTCATACCGTTCCCCAAACCCGAAGCCGGGGGCCTCGACTTCTCCTACTCCGGCCTCAAGACCGCGGTGCTCTACTACCTCCGCGCCCACCCCGACTCAAGCAAAGCCGACGTCGCCGCGTCCTTCCAGCGCGCCGCGCTCGGCCTCGTGGTCAGCCGGGTCGCCCGCGCGGCCGAACAGACCGGCCTGCGCACGGTCGGCGTGTCCGGCGGCGTCGCGGCCAACAACTGGCTGCGCGAACAGCTCACCGCCCTCGCCGCGGCCGACGGTCTCGACCTCATCATCCCCCGCCTCGCCTACTGCACCGACAACGCGGCGATGATTGCCGCCGCCGGCTCCGAACGCTTCGCGAGGTTCGGTCCGTCTCCCCTGTCCCTTTCCGCTGCAGCTCGAACGCAGTTGGCTTAGTCCGCTCCGCGCCCTCGATTTGGCATTTGGCCTTTGGCTTTTGGCTTGTTGTCGTCCGTCTCCGCACTCTGCATTCTGTACTCTGCATTCTGCATTCGTCCTCTCGGTCCCTCTCCGTTCGACCTCCGCGCAGCAGCTCGCACCCAGCTCGCGTAGCTCGCGGCTGACGGCTTCCGGCTCACGGCTTCCGGCACGACATTCTGCATTCGCCATTCTGCCCTCTGACTTCTGCATTCGTCCGGGTGGTTGTCATTCCGACGGAGCGCCGCAGGCGCGATTGGAGGAATCTCTCCCGGCTCACGGCCGGGCTTCACCACAAAGCCACCCAAGACACGAAGACCACCCGCCACATCTGACATCTCGAATCTGGTATCTGACATCTGACATCGGCCCGGCATCACCGGTTCATCACTCATCGTTCACCATTCAGCGTTGCCTGACGTCCGTGCCGCTCTTGTGTGGTTGGCCGGCCCGCGTCGGACAGGAACAGCCTCAGACGAAATCGGGAAGCGCCCCGGATCACCAAGTCCGCTTGCTTCACCAGGGCTACTTACCCTGGACTTCGTTCCCGATCTTCTTTGCGGCCGAATCGACCTGCTGTCCGGCCTTCTCAACCGTTTGATCGAACTTCTTGCCGGCGCGCTCTGCCGGGCCAGGCCGTCTACAGCCCGACAACCCGAGAAGCATGACCGTCAGGGCCAGCGATGTGACGCCAATCGTTAGGGTCTTCAGCATTTGCATCTCCTTTGGTGACCGGTATTCATCTGCACTGGAGGGTCAGTTCGAGGATCTGCCCCCAGTCCATCAGTTGATTGGTCCCAATCATGTACAGTCCATTTCGCCAAGACTCGCAGGGAAGCCAAGCCGTGTGATTCGGGTTCCAGGATACAGCCACCCCAACCCACTTTGGGCAAGTCTTAGAACAAGACATCCGCACAGCCCGGCTACCGTCAGCCGAGGTTCTCTGCCGCGAACTCCCAGTTGACCAGATTATCCAGCACTGCGGTGACATAGTCCGCGCGCCGGTTCTGGTAGTCCAGGTAGTAGGCGTGCTCCCATACGTCGATGGTCAACAGCGGCTTCATGCCGGTGGTCAGCGGCACAGCCGCATTGCCGGTCTTGACCACCTTGAGCTTGTCACCGTCCAGTACGAGCCACGCCCAGCCGCTTCCGAACTGGGTGGTTGCCGCGCTCATCCACTCCTTCCTGCATGCGTCCAGCGTGCCGAATGAGGCCTCTATCGTCTTCTTCAGCGCCGCGGGAGGTTCGCCGCCGCCCTCCGGTCTCAGGCTGCGCCAGTAGAATGCATGGTTCCATGCTTGCGCCGCGTTGTTGAAGACGGCTGTCTTGTCCGCCATGCCTGCGCTCTCCAGGACAACCCTCTCCAACGTCAGCCCTGTCGCCCACGGCGTGCCGACGACCAGCTTGTTCAGGTTGTCCACGTAGGCCTGATGATGCTTCGAGTAATGGAAACCCATCGTCCGAGCCGATACGTGGGGCTCCAGTGCCTCCTGGGCGTAGGGCAGCGCCGGCAGCGTGAACGCGGGTGACCCGGCGGACGCAGCCGGATCGGTTGCAGACTCTTTGGCATCCGGGTTCATCTTCTTTGTCCCTTCTTCTTCGGTTTCGCGATCTCTTCTTCTACTTCCTTTGCTCCTTGGGCATAGAACTTCTCTTCGTCGGGGGCGAGCTCGCGGAGCAATCTCAGGAACTCTCCGACGTGTACACGTTCCTCGTCCGCTATGTCCTTGAGCACTTCCACGGCGAGCTTGTTGCCGGTTGACTCGGCAAGCTGCATGTACAACTGAATCGCTTCGTACTCTGCGGCCACCGAGAAGCGAATTGCCCTGACGAGTTCCTGATTCGTGAGCTTCCTGCCGTTTGCCAGCCCTGAAAAGGGCGTTCCGAATTCTGGCATGCTCGTTCTCCTTTCATGTCTCTGTTCGTGCTTCCGCTCAACGCTACGCTGCAGCGGCGCGCCGTCTGCGGCCCGTCGCTTGACCAGCCGTGCGGTGCCGGCAAAGCCACTTCATGACTTAAGGAATGTCAGCAGATCGGCGTTGAGCTGGTCCTTGTGCGTGTCCGCGAGACCGTGGGGCGCGCCCGCGTAGATTTTCAGGATTGCGTTCGGGACCAGCTTCGATGAGCTGAGGGCCGCAGCGCCGATCGGCACAACCTGGTCGTCATCGCCATGAAGGATCAGCGTCGGCACGTCGAACTTCTTGAGGTCTTCGGTGAAGTCAGTCTCGGAGAACGCCTTGATGCAATCGAAGGTGTTCTTGTGACCGGCCTGCATCCCCTGGAGCCAGAACGAATCGATCATGCCCTGCGAGACCTTGGCGCCCGGCCGGTTGGCCCCGAAGAACGGGCCGCTGGCAAGGTCCTTGTAGAACTGCGATCGGTCGGCGAGGCAGCCGTGGCGGATGCCGTCGAAGACGGCAATCGGCAAGCCGCCGGGATTGGCCGCAGTTTTCAGCATCAGCGGCGGGACGGCGGCCCTCTTTATAAGCCACGCCAATATCAAAGACCATGGCCGACCAGTCTTTTGTCATATTTGAAATTGTG
>JAWOHG010000071.1:0-4257 GCA_046485245.1 bacterium | reverse complement strand
CCTTGCGGAAGCCCTCGGACGTGAGCACGTCGCGCAGGAACACGATCTGGCGCACCTTGTTGGGTATCTCGATGCCGACCGCGTTCTTGCCCGGGATGGGGGCGAGGATGCGGATGCGCTCGGCCGAGAGCGCGAGCGACAGGTCGTCGGCGAGGTTCTCGACCGATGAGACCTTGATGCCCGGGGCCGGCTCGAACTCGAACCGGGTTATCATCGGGCCGGACAGGATGTCGGAAACCCGGCCCTCGATCTTGAACTGCGCGAGCTTGTCGAGCAGGATTTCCTTTTCCTGCTCTGCCTCGCCCGGGTCCTTGAACGCGCGGTCGCCCTCGGTCGGCTGGTCCAGCAGGCCGAGGAACTCCTTCTGGAATTCGGTCAGGTTGAACCGCGGGGGAGGCACGCGCCGCGGCGGTGGCTGGGGCCGCGGCTGGTGCCGGGGTTCGTCCTCGCGTGTCGGCCCGGGCTCGACCGGGCGCGGCGGTTCGGGAGTCACGTGCACCGGCTCGGGCTCGCGCTCGTTGCCGGGCTCGGCCGGTTCGGTGCGCGGGGTGCGGCGGCGGAACAGGCCGCGCACCCACGCGAACAGCCGTTCGAAGATGCGCCTGAGCCAGCCCAGCTCGGGCACGCGCACGGTGGTGAACACCGCGATGACGATGAGCGTGCAGCCGATGATGACGAACAGCGTGCCGGCCTTGCCGACGAGACCTGTGAGCAGGCCGACCAGCGCCACGCCGGCAATGCCGCCGGGTGAATAGTCACCGGCCAGGCCGCCGAGTCGCAGCGGCTGGAAGAAGTAGGCGAGGAACAGGTCGATGAGCAGGCCGATGAGCAGGACGAACAGCGTCTCGAGCAGGTCGTCGCGCAGGCGGGCGCGCAGGCGGATGTTCAGGCCCCAGATGAGCAGGACCGCGACCAGGGTCCACGCGCCGAAGCCCAGGAGCGCGGTCAGGCCGCCGCCGACGAACTTGCCGGAAACGCCGGTCAGCGCCGGGACCGGGTGCAGCGCGGCCTGGTACTCGAGCAGGGCAAAGGTCACGAACGCGGCCAGGAGCCAGAGCGCGATGCCGGCAATCGGCCGCGCGCCGCGGCCGCGGGCGAGCACCAGCCAGGCCGCGAACCCGGCCAGCACCGGCACGAACACCGCGGCGAAGCCGAACGCGACTGTGAGCCCGGCGGCAATCCAGTGGCCGAGCGGGCCGCAGTAGGAAGTCTCACCCGAGCGCTGGCCCGCGAACCAGAACACGAGGCTCGCGGTCACGAACAGCACGAGCACGGCCAGTGCGATGGCGAGCACGCGCTGCCCGGTGCGGGAGCCGGTCTTGCGGGCGGGCGCGGTGCGTGCCATGTCAGAGCAGCGCCTGGCCGGTGAAGAGCCGGCCGAAGAAGCCGACCACGGGGCCGAGGTAGACGCTGAAGATGGAGACGCCGGTGAACTGGCCGACGAAGATGACGCCCATCAGGATGAGAAACCCGTAACGCTCGAGCCGGGCATAGCCGGCCGCGAGGTTGGGCGGCAGGAAGTAGTACACGAGCCGCGAGCCGTCCAGCGGCGGGATTGGGATGAGGTTGAAGAAGCAGAGGATGATGTTGAACAGCACGAAGTAGCCGAGCAGGAGCTGGCCGAAGCCGGTGACGCCGAGCGCCGTGAGCAGGCGAAACAGCAGGCCGGACACGAGCGCGGTCGCGAAGTTGGCGGCCGGGCCGGCCAGCGAGGAGATGGCCATGTCGCGGGTCGGGTTGCGGAAGTGGCTCGGGTCGATGGGCACGGGCTTGGCCCAGCCGAACCGGAACAGGAACAGCGCGATGGTGCCGATGGGGTCAAGGTGCTTGAGCGGGTTGAGCGTGAGCCGGCCCATCATCTTGGCGGTCGGGTCGCCCAGTCGCCACGCGACCCAGCCGTGGGCGAATTCGTGAATGGTCAGGCCGAAGAGAATCGCCGGGGCCGAGAGCAGGAGGCTGCGCAGGTCGGGCATCATTTTGCGCTCCTTATCAGCCGGCGGCAGAGCGCCAGCTCGCCGGCGCGGTCGGTGACGCGGCCGTCAAGCCGGGCCCAGAGCAGCTTGTCCAGCACGCGGCTGAAGAGCGGGCCGGGGCGCAGGCCGAGCGCCTTCAGGTCGGCGCCGGCCAGGCCGGGCCGCGCGTCGGCCATCGTGTCGAGATAGGCGCGGATGCGGCGCGCCGCAGGTGCCGTCTCGATACGCGAAAGCACTTCCAGCGCCGGGCGCGGCACGGGGTGAAGCAGTCGATAGACTTCACTCGGGCGCCGGGCGCGCGCCAGGCCGTCCCGCAGCGCGTCGGCCGAGCCGATTGCCGCGGCGACGAGCCGGTCTTCCTTGCGCAGGGGCCAGCGGTCCGTGACCGGCAGGAAGCCCAGCAGGTAGACGAAGCGCAGGCCCGCGCCGGCACCGGACTGGACGAGCTTGCGCATCCCGACGAGCAGGCCGGGGCGCGGCCGCCAGTCCCACGTCGACTGCAGGACGCGTTCCTTGAGCAGGGCCTCGAGCGCGGGCAGGACCAGCGGCTCGGCGCAGACCAGTTGCAGTTCGTAGAGCACGCGCTCGGGCGTGAGCTTCGATGGCAGGCGCTCGCGCAGCGCGGCGCGCATCAGCTCGAGCGTGCGCGGCTCGATGGCGAACTCGAAGCGCGTGGCGAACCGGATGGCGCGGAAGATGCGGGTCGGGTCGTCTGAGAAGCTTTCCTCGTGCAGCACGCGCACGGTCCGCGCCGCGAGGTCGGTCTGTCCGCCGAGCGGGTCGATGAGCCGGCCGAATGCGTCCGGCGTCAGTTCCAGCGCCATCGCGTTGATGCTGAAGTCGCGGCGGGCAAGGTCGGCCTCGATGGTCGCCGGCTCGACGCGGGGCAGGACCGCGGGCCGCTCGTAGGTTTCGGTGCGGGTCGAGCTGATGTCGATGTGGCTGCCGTCGGCCAGCGTCACCGTGCCGGTCAGGAACCGCGAGTGGTAGGTGAACCGGCCGTCGAGCTCGCGGGCAAGGGCGCGGCCGAACTCCTCCGCCTTGCGGTCGACCGCGACGTCGGTGTCCGGGCCGGTGCGTTCGAGCAGGATGTCGCGCACCGGGCCGCCGACCAGGAACGACCGCGCGCCCAGCTTGTGCGCGACGCGGCCGAGCCGTTCGAGCAGCGGCCGGTTGGACTCGGGGACTGCCCGCACCGGACTAGAAGCCGAGGTTCTTGGCGACGGCGTCTTCCCTGCCGTGGAGCTTGATCTTGTCGAAGCGTTCCTCGTACTTCTTGATGTTGTCGGCCAGCGCGTTGTACAGCAGCAGCGCGTGCTGCGGCGTCATCACGATGCGCGAGAACACCTTGGCCTTGGGCAGGCCGGGCAGGATGCGGGCGAAGTCGATGATGAACTCGGACGGCGAGTGGGCGATGAGAACGAAGTTGGAGTAAACGCCCTCCGACTCCTTCTCGCCGATCTCAATCTGTACCGGCGGACCCTGCTGGGGTCTTTCTTCCTGGGCCATCAGTTCTCCTTTGAGCCTGATTCTAGGGGCGAGGGGAGGAGAGTCAAGGCAGGCACGGATAAGTGCTGATTCGGCGGCGCATTGCCGCCGTGCGGCTAGCGGGCGACGATGACCTTGGCGACCGTGGCGGGCGCGGTCGACGAGCGCAGGAAGTAGACGCCCGGGCTCAGGGCGCCGAGGTCGTTATCCCCGGCCCGCAGCCGCGCGGCCGGCCGGCCGAGCACGTCGCACAGCACCAGTTTCGGCATCGCCGTGCCCGCCTGCGGCCCGGGCACGCGCACGCTGCCGCGCAGGATTGCGGGCGGCTGCCAGCGCCACGGCGTAGCGCCGACTTCCCCGGCGATGCCGCCGGGCAGAATCGCGAACGCGGTGTCGGACTCGTCGAACTGCCGGCCCGGGCCGTAGGCGATGGCCACGACGCGGCAGGACTCGGCCGGGCCGGGCGGGACGGTCCAGACGTAGCTCGACTCGGTCGGGGCGAGACCGGCGGCAATCGTGTCCAGCCGCCAGGTCGAGTCGCGGCGCAGGAACAGCGATACCGAATCGCAGCGCGGGGGAGAGAACACGCGCCAACGGATGCGGCAGGTGTCGCCGGGCGCGAGTTCGACGCGGCCGTTGGGCGCGACCACCTGCACCGCCTCCAGTTCCAGCATCCAGGTCTGGCCGTTGCCCGAGGCGACGATGTCGGGGTAGCCGTTGCCTCGGGCAACGGCCAGACCTGGATGCTGGAACTGGAGGCGGTGCAGGTGGTCGCGCCCAACGGCCGCGTGGAACT
>JAWOHG010000048.1:0-5548 GCA_046485245.1 bacterium | reverse complement strand
GCGACGCATTACGTCGCCACGCGGCGCGACCGGCGCGTGCGCGGGCTGGTGCTGCTCTCGCCTTCCGACGACCTCGGCTGGGGGCGGAAGCTGATGGGCAAGCGGTTCGACGCCGCCCGCAGCACCGCAGAGCGCCTGGTGAAGGCCGGGCGCGTGCGCGAGTTGTTGCCGGAGGGGATGTTCAGCTACCCCGTATCGGCCGGGACTTTCCTCGACGCGTTCGGCCCGGACTCGATTGCCGCGATGTTCCACTTCGCCAAACCCGAAGCCCGAAACCCGAATTCCGAAACAGGGCTCGGGGCAATCCGCGTGCCGGTGCTGGTCGCGGCCGGCACGGTCGAGGAGGCGTTTGTCGGCCCGGCCGCAGACTACTTGGCTGCAATCAGGACGGCGCTGGCCAACGCGCCTTTGGTGACCACCGCGGTCATCAGCGACGCGCCGCACAACTACCTGGGCAAGGAAGCGCAGTTGGTGGCGGTGCTGAAACATTGGCTGTGCAAGCAGGCAAGTCAGAAGCCAAAAGTCAAAGGCCAAAGGTCAAAGCCGAAGGACGTCCGGGCAGGTCGCAAATCGGCAATCGACAATCGGAGATTCCCAAATGGTTGACATCTACGCGTTGTTGCGCGAGCGGGCGCTGGAGTTGATGGCCGGGGCGACGGACGAGGATTTCCTCGTGCGGGGCATCTGGAAGGTCGAGCTGGCCTTCAAGCCCAACCCGGCCGAGCGCACCTTCAAGTATACCTTCTGGCTCGCAATGACCCGGGGCCAGGGCTGTTGCTACTGCACCGGGGACGACGAACGGGGCCGGGAACTGGTCGGCTCCGACGTGCGTGAACTGACAAAGGAGAAGACCTGCATTTCCATCGCCGCGCTCGATTCGCTCTACGCCTCGATGCCGCGCCGGCCCGCGGCCAGTTACCAGCTCGTCGGTAACCCGGTCGACAAGACCGACGGCAGGACCGAGATAATCCTGCACGAGGCCGAACGGCTGGTCACGGGCATCTGCAACCGGAAGCCGCGGGTGGTCAACGTCGGGCTGGTCGGCAACGTGGTGCGCGACCTGGTCGCGCGCGGCTACGAAGTGCGGGCGAGCGACATGGAACGCGACACCGTGGGCACGAAGGTCCACGGCGTGCTGGTCGAGGACGGCACGCGGACGTTCGACCTCGTGCGCGACTCAGACCTCGCCATCGTCACCGGGATGACCATCGCGACCGACTCGCTCGAGCTCATCGTCGAGGAGGCGCGCAAGGCGGGCACGAAGCTCTTGGTGTTCGCCGAGACCGGCGCGAACTTCGGCGAGGAGTATTGCCGGACCGTCGGTGTCGACGCGGTCGTGGCCGAGCCGTTCCCGTTCTACATTTTCCAGGGGACGAGTACGATAGAAGTCTACCGAAAGTAAGGACGAACTCAGAATGCAGAAGGCAGATGGACATCCGCGGCGAAGTCAAAAGCCAAAGGCCAAAAGCCAAATGTCAAATCCGCTTGTGAGCAGGGCGACGGCAGAGTGCAGAATGCAGAACCGCGGAGATATGAACTGATGGCGGGTACTGCTGAGCGGTTCTTCATCAGCGGAGGCCGGTTCGCAGTGGACGGCGTCGGCCTGGACGAACTGGTCCGCTCGGGCGGCACGCCGCAGTACGCCTATTCCGCGGGCACTATTCGCGCGAAGTACGCGCGCCTGTCCGAGAGCTTCGCCGGGTGCGACGTGCTCTACTCCCTCAAGGCCAACCCCAACCCGAGAATCGTGCGTCTGCTGGCCAAGTGCGGGGCCGGGGCCGAGGTATCGTCGGCCGGTGAGCTGGCGACCGCGCTCGGGGCGGGCATCGCGCCGGACAGCATCATCTGGGTCGGCCCGGCCAAGACCGAGGCCGACATCAGGCTGGCGATCGAGAAGGGCATCTACGCCGTGGTCGCGGACTGGCCGGGCGAGCTGGAGTGGCTGGAGGCGCTGGCCTGCGCCGCGGGCAGGACGGTGCGCGTGCTGCTGCGCATCAACACGCGCGAAACGCGGCCCGAGGCCAAGGAAGTGATGGTCGGGGGGCCGAGCAAGTTCGGGTTCGACGAGGAGAGCGTGGTCGAGCAGGTCGGCGGGCTCGGCCTGTCGTGCGCGAGAATCTGCGGCATCCAGGTCTACTCGGCGAGCCAGGTGCTGGACTCGACCTGGCTCGATCGGCACCTCGAGTACGTCGCCGAGCTCGCCCTGCGGCTCTCGGCGCAGCTCGAGTTCAAGCTCGAGTGCGTGGACTTCGGCGGCGGGTTCGGGATTCCCTACGACGACGGCCAGTCGGAACTGGACCTGCGGCCGGCGTCGGCCGCGATGCGGCGGCTGCGCGGGCTCGACCCGCAGCGGCTGGGCCAGTGCCGCATAGTCTTCGAGTCGGGCCGGTACCTCGTCGCGGAGTCAGGCGTGTTCCTGACGCAGGTGATAAGGGTGAAGGAATCGCGCGGCCGGCGGTTCGTCATCACCGACGGCGGGATGAACGCGTTCTCGCGGCCGGTGTTCATGCGCATCCGGCACCCGGCGCGGCTGGTGAGCCGGCCGGGCGAACCGGTCGCCGGGACGTGGGACATCTGCGGCCCGGTCTGCACGCCGCTGGACTGCATCGGCAAGGATGAGCCGCTGCCCGAGCCGCGGCCGGGGGACATAATCGGGTTCTTCAACGCCGGGGCCTACGGCCATTCGATGTCGCTGCTGGATTTCATGAGCACGGGCCGGCCGGCCGAGACGCTCTGCGATGCGGGGCGAGTCGAGGTCGTGCGCGAGCCGGTGCGCTACCTCTGAGGGATGAAGCGGGCGCCGGCCCGCTCCCGCGCCGGCTTCGACGGGACCGAGTCCCACGGGACGTGCAGCCACTCGGCGCTTTCCATGAAATTGTTCAGGCTGTCGGGCACGGCCCCGCGCAGGCGCTGGGCAAAGTACCAGTTCCAGACGCCGTCTGTGAAATTCACGGTCGGCACCGAGGAGAAGTTCATTACCGACAGGGCCGTGCTTTCGGCCTTGACGTCCGTGCCCAGCCAATCGGCCGCCGCGCGCACGGTGTTGCGCGTGCGGTTATTGGCGTAGTGGGTGGACACGGCGAGCAGTTCGAGGAACCGCTCGATGTCGGGCCGGCGGGAGGCGATGGACGCATTGGTCGAGGCGGCGACGACCCCGGGCCGGAGGGCGAACCAGTTGGGCGGCAGGTCGTGGATTTCGCACACGCGCCGGATGCCCTCGACGGCGGCGAGCCCGACCGCGTCCGGTTCCTGCACCACGGCGGCGTCGACGCGCAGCGCGGCCAGCTCGGTCGCGAGCGCGGCGCGGTCGGGAAAGCGGCGCAGGACCACGCGCGCCGTGTCGACAACGGAATCGCGGGACGAGACGATGTTCTCCAGCTTGAGCGCCCATTCGATGGCGAGCATCGACATCGACTCGTGCCCGAGGTAGCCGATGTTGACCGTCCGCCCGGCGTCGCGCACCCAGCCGAGGAACGCGGCCCACGAGTCGGCCGGGACCGCGGAGTTGAGCACGAGCATGTCGCCCTTGTTCTGCAGCGGCGCGAGGATGCGCGCGGGCTCGAAGCGCAGGACCGATGCGAGCACCGCCTCGGCGTTGAGCAGCCCGACCGGGCTGGAGCCGTCGAGCAGCCGCTCGAGCACGGCCGAGTCGGAGTCGCAGGCGTCGAGTTCGAGCGTCAGGGTGCGGACCTTGCCGTCGTACAGGTCATAGCGTTGCTGCGGCGAAACCTGCTTCAGGTACAGCCCGTAGCGCTTGCGGAAGTCCTTCGGGTACAGGCAGGCGTCGTAGAGCGGGGCGCAACGGTCGGTGCGCGCATAGGAGACGCGCAGGGTCGGCACCGGCGGCTGGGCCGAGACGAGCGTCGTGAGGGCAATGATAAGTGCTGTCATCTCGAATCCGAGGATAGCCCAATCCCGGGCCGGGTCAATTGACGCCGGACGCACCACCGGCTACGCTTCGGAGGTCTAAGGAATTGTCGAATGAAGAATGTCGAATGTCGATTGAGCGGCGCGGCTCGAGTAGCCGCCAAACGAGAGGAAGTGCGTGATGGCGACCGGAGTTGACCCCAAGGACCAGGAAAGGCTCGACGCGAGCCTGGCGACGATTCACAACCGCCTGCTGGTGTTTTCCGGCAAGGGCGGCGTGGGCAAGACGACCGTGGCCGTGAACCTCGCGGCCGGCCTGGCCCGCGCGGGCCTGCGGGTCGGCGTGCTCGACGCCGACATCCACGGCCCGAACACCGCCAAGATGCTCGGCGTGGAGCGGGCCGAACCCGGGATTTCCGAGGGCGGCAAGATGAAGCCGGCGACGAGCCCGGACGGCGTGAAGGTGATGTCGATGGCGATGCTGATGCCGAGCGACGACGCGCCGGTGGTCTGGCGCGGGCCGATGAAGATGTCGGTCATCAAGCAGTTCATCACCGACGTGGACTGGGGCGAACTCGACTGGCTCATAATCGACTCGCCGCCCGGCACCGGCGACGAGCCGCTGACCGTGGCCCAGCTCATCCCCGCGACCGCGGCCATCGTCGTGACGACGCCGCAGGCCGTGGCCCTGCTCGACTCGCGCAAGGCGCTCAACTTCGCGCTACTGCTCAAGCTGCGCGTCATCGGCGTGGTCGAGAACATGAGCGGGCTGGCCTGCCCGCACTGCGGCGGGCAGATTGACCTGTTCAAGCGCGACGGTGGCGCGCAGATGGCGCGCGAGATGCTCGTGCCGCTGTTGGGGCGCATCCCCATCGACCCGGCCATCGTCGACGACGGCGACACGGGCCGCCCGTTCGTCGTGTCCCAGCCCGAGTCGGCCGCGTCGAAGGCGATGGCCGACATCGTCCGCCGGGTGATTGAATTCGCAGCGATGAAGCCGGAGAAGGAGGAGAAATGAACGACGCGAATCCCAAGCCGACGAAGAAGGTCGCGATATTCACGTTTTGCGAGAGCCCGGGCTGCTTTGTCCACATGCTGCTGAACGCGATGGACATGAAGCTGCGCGGCTGGGACGTGAAGATAGTCATCGAGGGCGACTCGACCAAGCTCGTGTCGCTGTTGCGCAACGAGACCAAGCAGGGCGCGGCCGAGTGGCGCAAGGCCCTGCAGATGGGCCTGATTGACTGCGTGTGCAAGGTCTGCGCCGTCCGCAACAGCACCCTGCCCGCGGTCATCGAACAGGGCCTGCGCACCTGCGACGAGATGGGCGGCCACCCGTCGATGGCCCGCTACATCGAAGAAGGATACGAGGTTATAACGCTGTGAGGCAATCGCCGATTTCCGATCTCCGACCTGCGATCTGGCCTAAAGAGAGCACAAAGCTGCCGACAAATCGGCGATCGCACATCGCACATCGGAGATAGAGTTGAGTTCCTCGCCCTTCGACGCCATCGCCGCGCAGTACGACGCGTGGTACGACGGCAAGGGTAAGGCAGCGTTTGCGACCGAACTGGCCGCGCTGCGGCCACTGCTTGCTCGCCTGCCCAGGCCGTGGCTTGAGGTCGGGGTCGGCACCGGCCGGTTCGCCCAGGCATTGGGCATCCCGCTCGGCATCGACCCG
>JAWOHG010000005.1:0-7326 GCA_046485245.1 bacterium | reverse complement strand
TCCATCGGCAGGCGCGTTTGACCGCAAGGGCTTGACCCCTAGAATTGAACGATTGAAGGTCTTATGCGCAACTGCTGTTCACAGGACTGTAAAGGAAGGCGCCGGCGCGACCGCGTCCGGCTGAGAGTGACGCAGTGAACCTGCACCGGGCGGCTGTCCTGGCCGTGAAGCGGTTCCTGGCCATCGACGGTGCGCAGCGGGCCGCGGCGTTCGCGTACTACGCGATCTTCTCCTTGCCGTCCCTGCTGGTGCTCTTCGTGACGGTCGGGTCGTTCTTCGTGGACCGCAGTCGCGCGGCAATGGCAGTCATCGGTTACCTCAGGAACTACGTGCCGCTCGATGCCGAAGCCCAGACCCGCATCTTCTCGATCGTGACCGGCGTGGCCGAGTTCCGCGGCCCGGCCGGTGCGATCGCCCTGCTCGCGCTTGTCTGGAGCTCGCTGTCGTTCTTCACGGCGCTGATCCGCGCGACCAACCGGGCGTGGAACCTGGAGCCCCGGAACTGGTGGCAGATGCGGCTGAACGGCCTCCTCGCGCTCGCCGTCACGGCCGGTGCCCTCGCCCTCGGCATTGCCGTGCCGGTGGCGGGCGACCTGATGGTGAACTGGCTGCGTCCCGCGTCCGGTTCCCACTCCCTGGTCTACGTCACGCTGATGTCCGCGGTCCCGCTGCTGGTCGGCTTCTACGGCTTGAGCCTGTTCTACCGACTGGCCCCGCGCCGGCGGACCCGCTTCGGCGAAGTGTGGCTGGCGGCCGCCCTGACGACCGTGGCGCTGCGCGTCATGCAGGGGCTGTTCGGGCTCTACCTGGCCAACATCGGCCGGCTCAACGTGGTGTACGGCACATTCGGCGCGATCGTCGCCCTCCTCCTGTGGTCATACATCGCCGGCTGGGTCATCATCCTCGGCTCGTGCCTGTCGGCCGCGCAGGCCGAGATGAAGGCAACACGGGGACCCGGTCAGCGCCGCGCCCACGAGCCAGGCGCCGATAGTACTGCAGCACCCCGGGGCTAGATCGGGCGCTCTGCGTCAGCCTGCCGACCTGCCGGCCGCGGCAGTCCTGCCGCAGCCGGCCTGTGGTTCACTCGGTGAACCAACCGCGGTTGACTACACCCATCCCGGGCGCTAACCTGTAGCAGCGTGACCTCTCTCTCAGAGCACACGATAATCCTGCTGCACGGGATGTTCGGCCTCCCCGATATGTGGGACGCCAGCCTGCCGAGCATACCGGCCGACTGGCGCGTGCTCGCGCCCGAGATGCCCGTGTTCGACGGCCCGCCCCACCACATCGGCGTCAACGGCCTGGCCCGCTTCGTCACCGAGACGATGGACTCAGCCGGCATCAAGTCCGCCGTCTTCGGCGGGAACTCGCTCGGCGGTCACGTCGCGCTCCAGTTCACGCTCGACCATCCCGAGCGGGTCGCCGGGCTGGTGCTCTCCGGCAGTTCGGGCCTGTTCGAGCGCGGCATCGTCAGCAACGTGCCCCGGCACCCTGACCGCGACTGGGTGCGCGAGCGCATCCGCGAGATATTCGTCGACGCGGTCCACGTCACCGAGAAGCGCATCGACGACGTAATGCTGGTCCTGCAAGACCGGCGCCGCGCCATGAACCTCCTGCGGGTCGCCAAGTCGGCCAAGCGCACGCACCTCGGCCAGGTCCTGCACCGCATCAAGTGCCCGGTGCTGCTGGTCTGGGGCGCCGACGACTTCGTGACGCCGCCCGAGGTCGCCCGCGAGTTCAAGGACTACATGCCCCAGTCCGAACTGCACTTCATCCCGGAATGCGGCCACGTGCCGATGATCGAACGGCCGGCCGAGTTCGGCCGGCTGCTCAACGCTTACCTGCGCCGCACCTTCGACCCGCCGCCAGCGCGGCCCGCCCCGCTGCAGCTCTCGACCCGGTCGGCCTGAGCCTCGGCGGGCGCATCGCGCCCTGAACTTGTCTAGTAGCTTGAACGAACGAAGACCGCGTCGACCATCCGGCCGAAGCGGAACGTGTTGACGTACTCGAGCTTGAGTACGCGCAGCCCGGCCAGCCCGGCGAGGTTGGCCAGTTCGTCGGTCGCCATCCCCCGCGGCCCGGCCGGCTCCCGCTCGCGCAGCTCCCCGGCAGGCTTCAGCAGGCGGGCGATGCGCTGCATCACGCTCTGACGTTCTGCCAGCCCCATTCGACTGATGGCCCGGTCCGCAAAGACGATGTCGAACTCGCCGTCGGGCAGTTCCATCGAGCAGATGTTGCCCGCGGGCAGGTTGACGTTCTGCCGCCGGCCGAGGCCCGGGCTGGCCAATCCCGCCAGCCCGCCGGTCGAGTCGACGCAGGTGACCGTGCCCGACTTCAGCCGGTCGGACGCGCACTCGGCCAGCGCGGCCGGCGTCGGCCCCAGCACCAGCACGCGCTCGTCACCGCGCAGACGCTGACCCGCGAGGTAAGCTGAGCAGTAGCCGCGTTCGATGAGGTTCACGGCGCCAGCATAGCGGCGCGCGGCGCCGGGTCAAACCGGGTCAACCTGCGGCGGCGTTGACAGTCTTGGCGGCGCTTCTAGACTTTCTCGGCGCGTGCCCGGCCCGCTGCCGGCAAGTCTGGGGTTCCAGCCCGCGCCGCAGGTCCAGTTCCTAGGTATGACCGCTGATTCACGGAGGCAAAATGCGATTGGCTGTCCTCATGCTGTTGTCGTGCGCGCTCGCAGGCGGCGCGCTGGCCGCGCCCGACCCGCGGATGATTGTTCGTGTCGATGCCCGCAGCTTCGACGAACTCGCGCGCCACATCCAACTCGAGGGCACCACCCGCGAGATTGCCGGCGCCCGGCCCGGCGAAACCTACGACATCATCTGCGACCGAAGCGACCTGCCTGCGGTCGAGGCATCGGGCCTGAGACTTGAGGTCATTGTCAGCGACCTCGAATCGCTCGCCCGGGTCCGCGCGCTGGACGGCTCCTACCAGACCTACGACCAGATAGTCGCGGCACTCCGCAACCTCGCCGCGACCTACCCGGCCATCTGCCGCGTCGAGAGCATCGGCCCGACCTACCAGAATCGCTGGATTCACGGCCTGAAAATCAGCGACAACCCCGGCAGCGATGAGAACGAACCGGAGATGCTCTACTACGGCTGCATTCACGCCCGCGAGTGGGCGACGCCCCAGGTCTGCCGCCACCTCGCCGACACCATCATCCGCAATTACGCGACCAACACTACGTTCCAGAACTACATCAACAGCCACGAAGTCTGGGTCTTCCCGGTGCTCAATGTCGACGGCTACGTCTTCGACTACCCGACGGGATACAGCTGGCGCAAGAACCGCCAGCCCTTCGGCTCTTACACCCCGATCGGGTGCGACCTGAACCGCGATTTCAACGGCGCTTGCGACGGCAATCGCTTCGCCGACTGGGGCTCGCTCGTACCCAACTCCAACACGTCGCACAACCCGTCAGACCTGACCTTCTTCGGAGCGCGCGGCGCGTGGGGCACAGAGACCAACGTCCTACAGGAGTTCTTCAAGACCCGGACCTTTGTTGGGGTCATCTCTTTCCACTCCTACAGCGAGCTCGTGCTCTGGCCCAACGGCATCGGCACCAAGGTGCTCGACAGCATTTACATCGCCAACCTCGGCACGCAGATGGCCTCGCGCATCGGCCGACTCGCCGGCGGCACCTACACGCCCCAGCAGTCCAACTACCTCTACCCGACCAACTGCGGCTCGGACGACTGGATGTGGGGCTGGGGCCACTACATCGGCGGGTTCCCCTGTATGAGCTACACCGTCGAAGTCGGCACGAGCTTCTACCAGCAGGTCGGCGACCTCGACTCAATCATCACCGCCAACTTCCGCGGCGCGTGGTACCACATGCAGCAGGCCGATGCAATAACCAACACGCTGGAAGGCGCCGTGCCCCGGCCGATACTCGCCCCGCTCGACACGGTCGGCCCGAACTTCACCCTGCATTGGACCCCGACCCGACCCGAGCAGAACCACCCCGACTACTGGGAACTCGAAGAGCTCACCGGCCTGAGCGTTGTATCCGAAGATTTCGAGGCCGCCAACTCCCGCTGGGTCCTGCAGGGCCCAGGCGTGACCCGCTCCACGACCCAGAAGCACGCCGGCACCTACAGCATCTACCTCGGCACCGGCAACAACATTGCCAACTACGCGATGACCGCCGACCCGTACCCGGTCCAGCCCGGCGACTCGCTGACCTTCTGGATATGGCACTACACACAGAACAACCGCGACGTGGCCGTAGCCGAGGTTTCGCTCGAAGGCCGCGAGTGGGTCCAGCTCGCCGACCGTTTCTCGGGCGACTACCGGACCTGGCGCCGCTTCGCCTACTCGCTCGAGCCCTGGGTCGGCAAATCCGTGTTCATCCGGTTCCGCTACATGACCGACGGCTTGACGACTTACTCCGGCGTGTACGTCGACGACGTATGGCCGGTGCCGGCGTTTTCGGGCAGGACGACGCTGTCCACGTCAATCCCGGACTCATTTTACAGCTTCACCGGCAAGGCCGCCGGCCACTACTACTACCGGGCGCGCGGCCACAACACTACCTGGGGCTGGAACGACAAGGGCCCGCTCGAGGACGTCTGGGTCGACGAGAACAACGACGTCACGTGCACCGCCATTCTCGCCCCGGCCGGCACCATCGACTCCGGCCCGGCCATCACCCCGCGCGCCCGCGTGCGTAACCTCGGCGGCTCGACCGTGACCTTCCCGGTATCAACGCGCATCGGCGCCGGCTACACCGACACTCGCACGGTCTCCAGCCTCGCTCCCGGCGACTCGGCCGAAGTCAGCTTCAATCAGTGGACCCCGACCCGGGGCACGTTTGATGTCGCCTGCTCCACCGGCCTGCCGGGCGACGGCAACGCGGCCAACAACCGCCAGACCGGCTCGGTCACGGTACGTGTGCTTGATGTCGCTCCCGTGCGCATTGTCGCGCCCACCGGGACGATTGACTCCACCGCATCGCTCGTCCCGGCCTGCTCGCTGTACAACCATGGCACCACGACCGTGACTTACCCGGTGCGCCTGCGCATCGGCTCCCTGTACAACCAGACCGCTACCGTCACCGACCACGCGCCCGGCACCCGCATCGGGTTCGAGTTTCCGGCCTGGACCGGGATTGCCCGCGGCACCCACGTCGTTACCTGCACGACCGACCTCACCGACGACCTTGTCTCGGCCAACAACCAACTCGCCGGCTCGGTGACGGTCAACGTCGACGACGTCGGCGCCATCGCGATCGTCGCGCCCTCGGGCACGGTCCCGGTCGGCACCGTCGTCACACCGGTCTGCTCGTTAGCCAACTACGGCACCGCAGCGCGCAGTTACTCTGCCCGCCTGACCATCGGCGCCGGCTACAGCCAGACTGTCAATGTCACCGACCATACGCCCGGCGCGACCGTTGCGGCCATCTTCCCGGACTGGACCGCGACCGCGACCGGCAGCCACGCGGTCGCCTGCTCCACCCAGCTCGGCACCGACCTCGTCCCGGCCAACAACCGGCTGTCCGGCTCGGTCGTCGTGGCTGACGTCGACGTCGGCGTCGAAGCAATAGTCGCGCCGACCGGCACGCTCCTGCCCGGCGCCTCGGTCACCCCGCGCGCCCGCCTGCGCAACTACGCGATGACCGATGCCGTGCTCGATGCTGCGCTCGTCATCCGGGACGAAGACGGCACAGCCGTCCACTCGCACGGGCTGACCGGCATAGCGCTGGCCGCCGGCGCAACCACTACGCTTGACTTCGGCACCTGGCTGGCCGACCCGGCCGGCGATTACACCGTCACCGCCTGGACCGTGCTGGCCCCTGACCAGAACCCGGCCAACGACACGCTGTCGGCCGGCTTCACGGTCGGCGTCACGCTGCCGCCCGGCTGGACCGAGTTGAGCCCGATGCCCCTGCTGCCTTCGGGCCGCGCGGCCAAGGATGGCGCCTGGCTCGTGGCCGAGGCCGCGTCCAGCCGGGTGTTCGCCGCCAAAGGCTACAAGACCGGCGACTTCTACTCCGGCGACCCGGTCGCCGGCACTTGGACCGGGCTGGCCCCGTGGCCGCTCGGCGTGGAAGCAAAACCGCCCTACAAGGGTTCGGCCGCCTGCTCGGACGGCAACGGCACCCTCTACGCGACCAAGGGCAATAACACGCCCGGGTTCTGGCGCTACAGCTTGAGCGATTCGGCCTGGACCCAGCTTGCCGACGTGCCGCTCGGCCTGTCGAACAAGAAGGTCAAAGGCGGCACGGATATGGTGTACGTGCAGGATGGGGACTCGGGCTACGTCTATCTCCTGAAGGGATACCGGACCGAGTTCTACCGCTTCAACACCGATCTGGGCACCTGGCAGCAGCTCGCCGACGCGCCTGCCGGCGCCCTGCCCAAATGGGACAAGGGTTCCTGGCTCGTGCACGACTCGCCCAACGGCCGGCTGATTGCCCACAAGGCGAAGAACCACGAGATGTACGCCTATGACCTCGCGGCGCAGGCGTGGGGGCCTGCTCTGACCGGCATGCCCCTGCTGAGCAACCAGACCGGCCGGAGCAAGAAGAGCAAGGACGGCGGCTCCGGCACTCTGCTGGACGGCACTGTCTATGCCCTCAAGGGCGGCAACACGCAGGACTTCTACGCGCTGGACCTGGCCTCGATGGCGTGGACCGAGCACGACACCATCCCGGCCTTCGGCACCACGGGCAAGAAGAAGCGGGTTAAGGCCGGCGGCGACATCACCGAACTGGACGGCCTGCTCTACGCCCTGAAGGGCAACAAGACGAGGGAATTCTGGCGCTACTCGCCCGGGTCGAGCACGCTCCTCGGACTCGCGCCGGCGCGTGGTGGCATGCAGGAACGGCTTTCGCAGCACACCCCGGCCGGCGTGCGGGTCGAGCCCAGCCCGGCCGCCGGGCAGGCCCGCGTCTACTGGACCGGGCTGCCGACCGCCACGGCAAGAATCTGCGTTCGCGATGTCGCCGGCCGCAGCATCGCCGAGGCCCGCATATCCGGCAGGAACGGCAACCTGACCCTGCCCAGCCTCGCGCCCGGCATCTACTTCGTCGACGTAACCACCGCCGGCACAGCAACTTCAGCCAAACTGGTCATCAGCCGCTGAGGCCGGCTCGATTCTCCACGGGGGCGGCTCTGCCGCCCCCGGTTCCGTTTCTGCCACCGCATCAGAACCTGAATCCTCCGCGCCAATACGCGGTCTATAGTGCGAAGTTGAGGGAAAGGTGTTATGCCCGGTGGATTTGAAAACTCGGAGTGCAAACGGAACTTGGCGGCCCAGCCGCTAGGAGGATGACATGTTTAGCAGAAACTTGATCGCAGTAATTCTTGGCCTTGT
>JAWOHG010000330.1:0-3709 GCA_046485245.1 bacterium | reverse complement strand
TCCGGCCGAGATGTCCACTTTGGAGCTCAAACGTCACATCGAACAGTTGCGTGCACTTCACTTCGATCCCATCAAGGAAGAGGTCGAGATGTACGCCAAGCTGGCCCTGCCCTTTGCCACATTTCCCATCATGGTGCTGGGCGTTCCCATCATTTTGATCGCCTGTAAACGAGGTATCGCCGCTGGTTTAGGGGCATGTGTATGCATTGTGCTCGTGATGTTTCTCTCCACATTGGCCACCCTTCCTCTGGGACGAAGTGGGGCCATCAGCCCCTTCCATTCCGCTTTTCTGCCTCCTTTCGCAGCATGCATCATTGGGTTCATTTTGTTCCTTAGAATTCGACGATAGACAGGAGTGATCATGGATCCAGGATTTATGGATTCAGTGTGGTGGAGTTGGGTTATTCTTCCACTGTTGATCTTTTTCGCAAGGATCATCGCTCAAACCGTAGGCACCTTGCGGATGATCTTTGCCTCCAAGGGATTCAAATATTCCTCCTCCATTTTTGGATTCTTCGAGGTGATCATCTGGTTGCTTGCCATCGCTCAAATCATGAAACACTTATACAATCCGGTATGCTACATTGCTTATGGTGCAGGGTTTGCCATGGGAAATTACATCGGCATTCTTGTGGAAGAAAAACTTTCCATCGGCAATCTAATTGTCCGAATCATCCCCCAGAAAAACACCGATGAACTGGTCCGTTCCTTGCGAGATCAAGCGCGCGGGCTGGATTCGTGCAGCGCGCGCGCCACCAGTTCCTTGCCCGTGCCGCTCTCGCCCCGAATGAGCACCGGCACGCTCGTGCCCGCGACCCGCGCCACCACCGCCAGCACGTCGCGCATCGCCGGACTCGACCCGACGACGCCGGTGTAGTGTAGACCGGCCAGCGCCGCGGTCTGGGCCGCCGCGTTGGCCGCGCTCGCCGTTATCTCGGCCACGCGCTGGACCATCGGCGCGAGCAACGTCGCCAGTGTATCCAAAATCATCAACTGTCGACCGCCTTCGACCGGCTCGGGCCGGTCGAGGTACAGCACGCCCAATGAGCGGCCCTGGAAGGGCACCGGCAGCACCAGCGCGAGCGGCGTGCGGACTGTCTCGGCCGCGTCGGCGGCAAGCCGCGCCTCCTCGAGGTTCGGCGCACCCACCACCACTACGGGCCGGCGACCGACGAGCAGGGTGCCGGAGGAGAACCGCAGCCCTGCCAGCAGAAGTTCGATGGCCCGCGTGACAAAGACCTGCGGGTCGAGCCCCAGCGCGACGAGGCCGGTCACGCCCTGGAGCAGTGCCAGCTCGCTGTCGGCCGCCAGGTCCAGGCCGAACAGCGCCCGGCTGACCTGCCCCGATTCGGCTGTGGCAGAGAGCCGCCGGAACGTGCGGCCCGCGGCCTGGAGCAGCTCGCGCCCCGCCGCAGTTTCGCCGGTATCAACCAACAGCAGGCCGTGTTGCATCCGCACCCGCGCCAGTTCGAAGCTGTCTTCGCGCGCACCCAGCAGTGCCGCCGCCTGTTCAAGACCCTCCCGCGCAGCGGTGCCGTTCCCGGCCGCGGCCCGGGCGCGGGCCAGAACGCGCAAAGCCTCGGCCTGCTCGGACACCAGCCCGTGGCCGGCGGTGAGCTCGGCCGACTCGCGTGCTAACGCTTCGGCGTCGGGCACCCGCCCCTCGGCAAGCGAAACTTCAGCCCGGGCAGTGAGCAGGCGCGCGCGACAATATGGCCGGGCATCGGCAAGAATGAGCGACTCATGTTCGGTTAGCACCTGCTCTGCCCGGGACAGGTCGCCCTGGCGGAGATACGCCTCGGCCAGGGCGAGGACTGAATCGCGGGCTTGGTCCCCGGCCAACCCGGTCTCGCCGTGGATACGAATCACCTGGCTGAAGAGGTCGATTGCCTTGGGGAGTCGGTCGCGCCTGAGGAAAACCTCGCCGAGCAGTTCCAGGGACTGAGCCCGCTGCTCGGGCAGGCCGCCTTGCTCAGCCAGGGCCAGACCGTGATAGGCCGACTCGACCGCGTCCTCCCAGCGGCCCATCTGCTGCAGCGCGCCCGCGATGTTGCAGTTTGCGATTGCCCGGCCGTAGAGATCACCCGCCGGCACGTACTCCAGCGACTGCTGGTACGAGCGCAAAGCCTCGGCCGGCTGGCCCCGCATCAGTGCCGCCGACCCGACCAGGTCGTGGATGGCCGACAGGCCCGCAGTGTAGCCGATGACGGTCCAGTGCTCGATGCACTCCGCGACAAAGGGCTCGGCCTGCTGGTACTGGTCGAGGTCATGCAGCCGACCCGCCTTCACGTAAGCACAGCTGCCCTTCAACCTGCGGTCCTGCGTGCGGGACGCAGAGTCCGCGAAAAGCCCAAGCGTGCGGTCGGTGTCGACACCGCGGCCAAGCCGGGCGAAGTAATTGCAAAGCTTCACGCAGACACGGCACACCCGGTCCGGGTCATCGAGCGACTGCGCCTCAGCCAGGGCAACGCGCAGCAGCTCTTCCCAATGTGGTGCGTGGCGGTCGGGCGCGGCATCGAACGCGACGAGCAGGACATCGCAGCGCTCGGCCGGCGTCGCGGTCTGCGCCAACTGGTCCCTGAGTTCGCTCTCCCCCGGACTCTCCTTGGCCAAATGCCTCCCTTAAGCGGCGTGCGCCCGCCGCCTCGCTACATCAGCATCCCGCCGTCGACCCTGATGACCTGCCCGGTGATGTAATCGGCCAGCGATGACGCGAGAAACAGGCAGGCCCCGGCCACGTCGGCCGGCGTCCCCGCCCGCTTGAGCGGCAACGCGTTGACGTAGGCCTCGCGCGTCGCCGCATCGAGCTTCTCGGTCATCGCCGTGGTGATGAACCCCGGCGCGACCGCGTTGACGGTTATGCTGCGGGCCGCCAGTTCTTTTGCCGCCGACTTGGTCAGGCCGATGAGACCGGCCTTGGCCGCGGCGTAGTTGGCCTGGCCGGCGTTGCCCATCTGGCCGATGACCGAGGCGATGTTGATGATGCGGCCCCAGCGCGCCTTCATCATCGGCCGCGCCGCCGCGCGGGTGAAGTAGAACGCGCCGCGCAGGTTCACGCCCAGTACCCGGTCGAAGTCGTCGTCGCTCATCCGCAGCATCAGCGTGTCGCGCGTGATGCCGGCGTTGTTGACGAGGATGTCCATCCCGCCGAGTCCGGCGACGACCGCGTCGCAGGTCGCATTGACCTGCGCCGAATCCGACACGTCGACGACAAAGGCCCGGGCATTGCCGCCCTCCGCTGCAATCTCGGCCGCCACTGCCTCGGCCGGCTCCCGCACCACGTCGCAGACTGCCAGTGCCGCCCCGGACCGCGCCAGCGCGAGCGCGATTTCCCGGCCGATGCCGGCGCCCGCGCCGGTCACCACGGCCCTGCGTCCGTCAAGTTTGATGCTCATCGCGCCCTCACTGCTTCTGCCCGCCCTCGGTCTGGACCATCGTGCAGTTGCCCTGGAACACGCAGTCGCGCTGGATGACCAGGCCCTTGCAGGCGATGTTGCCGAACACCTGGGCCCCGGCCTGCATCTCGACCGTACCGCTCGCGTGCACGTCGCCCTCGACCCGGCCGGCGATGACCGCGTCGCGCGCGTGCGCCTCGCCCTTCAGCAGCGACCGCGGGCCGGTCTGGAATGTCTCGGTGACGTCGATGCGACCTTCGACCTGGCCGTCCAGCCGCAGGCTGCCGCCGACGCGCAGGTCGCCCTTCAATGTC
>JAWOHG010000241.1:0-12846 GCA_046485245.1 bacterium | reverse complement strand
CCAAGGCCGACTCGCTGCGCGAACTCGAAGCGCTGACGCGCACGGCGGGCGGCGCGGTCGTGCAGCAGCTCATCCAGATTCGGCCCAAGCCCGACCCGGCGACGCTCATCGGCAGCGGGCTGGTCGGCTCGCTCAAGACGTTGGCCCGACAGCACACCATCGACATCGTCGTGTTCGACGAGGAACTGACGCCAACGCAGCAGCGCAACCTCGAGGACGAGCTCGACCTCCGGGTGATGGACCGGACCGCGCTGATACTGGACATTTTCGCCCTCCACGCCCGGACCGCGGAGGCCAAGATACAGGTCGAGCTGGCGCAGTTGGAGTACCGCCGGACGCGGCTGACCGGGTTCGGCGGCGTGCTGTCCCGGCTGGGCGGCGGCATCGGCACGCGCGGGCCGGGCGAGACCAAGCTCGAGGTCGACCGGCGGCGTATCCTCGACCGCATCGCGGCGCTGAAGCGCGGGCTTGTCCGGATAGAGCGGGAGCGGCGGACCCAGAGCGGGCGTCGGGCGGGCCAGTTCCGCGCGGTGCTGGTCGGCTACACGAGCGCCGGCAAGTCGACGCTTCTGAACCACCTGACCGGCGCCGACGCCAAGGTGTCGGAGCAGCTGTTCTCCACGCTCGACGCGAACACGCGAGTGCTGGCGCTCGACCGCCGGGTCAAGGTGCTGCTGACCGACACGGTCGGGTTCATCCGCGACCTGCCGCCCCAGCTCATCGCCAGCTTTCGTTCGACCCTCGCCGAGATTCGCGACGCCGACCTCATCCTGCACGTCGTGGACGCGGCCGACGACCAGGTCGACCGCCAGATCGACGCGGTCAACGACACCCTGACTTCGATCGACGCGGCCGGGAAGCCGACGCTGATGGTCTTCACCAAGTCCGACCGGCTGGCGGACGAGTCGGCCGCCCAGCGGCTCGGCCGTTTCTACTCCGGCGCGCTGGTCGTGTCGGGCGTGACCGGCGCGGGGCTGGACAGCTTGAAGGCGGCGATGTTCGAGCAGGTGCGGGGCCTGATGGTGACGCGCGTCTTCCACGTTCCGCTGGACCGGGGTGACATCATCGGGCTGGTGCGCCGGGCGGGCGAGGTCGCCGCCGAGCGCGTCGCCGGCTCGCGGCTCAGGCTGGAAGTGACCGGGTTCGGGGCGGACCTGGCCCGGGCGCAGAAGGAGATCACCGCCCGCCTGGGCAACCGGCCGCGCTAGCGGGGGCTCTAACCCGCGGCCGGCGTCGGCAGCGCGCCTTTGACCAGTTCCTCGACGAAGCGGTCCTCGGGCAACGCACCCTCGAACGAATGGCCGCGATTGACGACAATCTTGGGCACGGCCATCACTTCGTGGAGGTTGGCGAGCTGGGGGAACTCGGCGGCGTCGACGACGCTGAGCGTGGTCCCCGCGCGTTCGATGGCGGCACGCACGCCCAGGCCGACCGCGAGCGGGCAGACCGGGCAGGTGAGCGTCACGAAGACTTGGATGTCGAGCGGGACGGTGAGCGCGGCCAGCTGCGCGCGGCTCTCGGGCTTCAAACCGCTGTCCCCAGCGGCGCAAAGCTCGATGGCGGCCATCAGCGACGTGAATTCGTACCCCGCGGGAATGCCGTAGAACCGCACGCCGAAGTCGCGCTTGCCGACGACCGCGAGCGCCGGGACCTTGTCGGTCCGGTACGGCATCGCCTTCTCGGGTTCGGTGAGGGGGTTGATGATCTCGAGCCTGACCTTGTCCGACAGCGCGGCCAGTTCCTCGGCGAGGGCGCGGTTCTCGCGGCAGAACTGGCATTCCATCTCCTGGGTGAATACGACAAGCCGCACTTCGCCGGGCAGCCGGGCGAGACGCTCGCGGGCCTGCTGGGCGACGGCCGGGTTTATCAAAGGCATCGCTTCGCTCTCCTTGCTCCTGATTGCGGCGCGCCCGCCGGCATCGGTGCCGGCGGGCGGCTCGAATCGCTCGGGACTAGGCTTCGACCTTGATAGCGGTCGAGGGGCAGTCCTCGGCAGCCTGCTGGACGCATTCCTCGGCGCCGTCCGGGATGATCTCGACCTTCACCTTGGCCGTGTCGCCGTCCATCTCGAAGATGTCCGGGCATGAACCGACGCAGAGTTCGCAGCCGGTGCAGAGTTCCTTGTCGATGGTCGCTTTCATACGTTACCTCCGTTAGGACCGGCGGCGCGAACCGCCGGCTTTGCCTTCAGGCAGATTCACAAATACTCGGCGAATGGCGGATGTCAAGACCGGCCGGTCGATGACGCCGGGCGCGTCAGGAAGGCGTGGACGAACGGCTCGATGCGCCCGTCGAGCACGGCGTCGACGTCGTGGGTCTCGTGGTCGGTGCGGTGGTCCTTGACGAGCTGGTAGGGGAAGAGGATGTAAGAACGGATCTGGTGACCCCAGGCGATCTCGGTCTTGGCCGCTTCGAGTTTGTCGAGCTTCTCGTCGCGCTTGCGCCGTTCGAACTCGTACAGGCGCGAGCGCAGTATCTTGAGCGCGTTGACCTTGTTCTGGAGTTGGGAGCGCTCGTTCTGGCAGACGACGGCGATGTTCGTCGGGACGTGGGTGATGCGGACGGCGGAGCTGACCTTGTTGACGTTCTGCCCGCCGTGGCCGCCGGCCCGGAAGGTGTCGACCCTGAGGTCGCTCGGGTTGATGACAACTTCGATCTCGTCGACCTCGGGCAGGACCGAAACCGCGGCGAAGCTGGTGTGCCTGCGGCCGGTCGCGTCGAACGGCGACACGCGGACCAGCCGGTGGACGCCGGCCTCAGACTTCAGGAGACCGAAGGCGTAGGTGCCGGTCACTTCCAGCGTGGCGTCCTTCAGGCCCGCTTCTTCGTTCGGCTGGTAGTCCAGTATCGCGTACTTCAGGCCGGCCAGCTCGATGTAGCGGGTGTAGAGCCGGAAGAGCATCTGGGCCCAATCGCAGGACTCGGTGCCGCCGGCGCCGGGGTGAATCGAGACGATGGCGCCGCGCGAGTCCTCGGCCGAGTTGAACATCGCGCGTTCCTCGAGCGCGTCAAGGTCGCAGACCACGGTGTCGACGTGCGTGCGGAGTTCTTCCATCGCGGCAGGGTCGGCGCCGTCGCCGAACAGGTCGTACATCTCGTGTGCGTCGCGGACGTCGGTGCCGAGCCGCTCGATGCGGGACAGGATGTCGTTCAGTTCGGTGATGCGGCGCATCGCGGCCTGGGCGGCCGTCCCGTCCTGCCAAAAGTTGGGCTGGGCGCTCTGCTCGGTCAGTCGGGCGAGTTCGGTCCTCAGGCGCGGCAGGTCAAAGAAACTCCTGCAGGCGCCCGACGCGCTCCGAGAGCGCGTCGAATTCCGGCCGGTCCTGCCGGGTGTTGCCGCCTGCCATCAGCCGCGGCTATTTCTTGGGGGTGCCGGCCGCCTGGCCGTACTTGCGGCGGAACTTCTCGACGCGGCCGGCGGTGTCGACGAGCTTCTGCTTGCCGGTGAAGAACGGGTGGCAGGCAGAGCACAGGTCGACGTGCAGGGCCGGCTTGGTCGAACGCGTCTTGACGACGTTGCCGCAGGCACACGTGATGGTGGCCTCGACGTACTTGGGGTGAATCTTTGGTTTCATCGTTAGTTCTCGCTCATTGCTTGCAGGAACTCTTCATTGTTGCGGGTCAGGCGCATCTTGTCAAGAACGAATTCCATCATCTCGACCGGGTTGAGTTCGGCGAGCAGCTTGCGCATTACCCAGATGCGGTTGAGTTCGAACTCGGTCAGCAGCAGCTCTTCCTTGCGGGTGCCGGACCGCTGGAGGTCGATCGCCGGGAAGAGCCGGCGGTCGGCCAGCTTGCGGTCGAGGATGAGTTCCATGTTGCCCGTGCCCTTGAACTCCTCGAAAATGACCTCGTCCATCCGCGAGCCGGTCTCGACCAGCGCGGTGGCGATGATGGTCAGGCTGCCGCCTTCCTCGATGTTGCGCGCGGCGCCGAAGAACTTCTTCGGCTTCTGCAGCGCGTTGGAGTCGAGGCCGCCGGACAGCGTGCGGCCGGAGTGGGGCACGACGAGGTTGTGGGCGCGGGCCAGCCGGGTGATGGAGTCGAGCAGGATGACGACGTCGTGCTTGTGCTCGACCAGGCGCTTGGCCTTCTCCAGCACCATATCGGCGACCTGGACGTGACGCTCGGGGACCTCGTCGAAGGTCGAGGAGATGACCTCGGCCTGGACCGAGCGTTCCATGTCGGTCACTTCCTCGGGCCGTTCGTCGATGAGCAGGACGATGAGCGTCACTTCCGGGTGGTTGGTCGTGATGCAGTTCGCGATCTTCTGCATCAGGATGGTCTTGCCGGCGCGCGGCGGCGACACGATGAGGCCGCGCTGGCCCTTGCCGATGGGCACGAACAGGTCGTTCACGCGCATCGCGAAGTCGTTCTTCTCGAGGACCTCGAGCTTGATGCGTTCCTGAGGGTAGAGCGGGGTCAGCGCGTCGAAGGGGACGCGGCTGCGGTCGCCGTCGAGCGGCGTGCCGTTGATCGTGTCGAGCTTGAGCAGGGCGAAGTACCGTTCGCTGTTGCGCGGCGGCCGAGCCTTGCCGACGATGGTGTCGCCGGTGCGCAGGCCAAACCGCTTGATCTGCGACGGGGAGACGTAGATGTCGTCGGAAGAAGGCAGGTAGCTGTAGTCGGGTGAGCGGAGGAACCCGAAGCCCTCCTCGAGGATCTCCAGCACGCCGGACACCTCGACGCCCTCGTCGTCGGGCCGCACTTTGCGGGCCTCGGCTTCAAGAATCGCCATCACCAGGCCGTGCTTCTTCTTCTCCCGGTAGTCCTGGATGCCGAATGACTCGGCGAGCTCGTAGAGCTCGGACATCTTCCTTCTTTTCAGGTCTTCCTGGTTCATTCCTGTCTCCTTCAAAGGCGGCGGCAACCGGATCCCGGACTTGCCGCTACAGGTTCTTACAGAGAACGGTCAGCATCGCGCAACGCGAGAATCGGGGCCTGTCGTTTGACGGCTGACACTGTGACACGGGCGGCGGAACGCTATCGAGCGGGAGCCCAAAACAAACAGGCCTGAATCGTTGACACAGGCAGACAACAGTTTTCCGTTTCGGGAGTCATCCCGCTAGCTCCGTCCAAGGAAGTATAGGCGCCCCGAAATGCCTGTCAAGCGCGCGGCAGGCGGGTTAGAAGTCGCCCAAGCCGGACAGGTTCAAGCCGAACATGACCTTCGGGGCGAACTCGGAGGCCGAACCGACCTGCCAGCGCCAGAGCGGGAGGTCGGCGTATGCCGGGCCGAGCCTGAGCCGGACTCCGGCGTCCATCCGGACCGGGGCGGACTCACGGTCGAGTCTGTCACCGACGCTGCCTATGTCGTAGAAAACCCCACAGTAGCGGTACAGGGTCAGCATCACGTTGGCGGCAAAGGCGAGTTTGCCGCTGTTGAAGTCGCCGGCCCAGGCCCGGACATTCGCGTCGCCCTCGAAGTGCCAGTACTCCTGCGGCGACGCCCAGCCCTCGTGGCCGAGGTTCACCGGTTCGCCCTCGGTAGGCAGGAGCCCGCCCGAGAGATAGAAACGGCCCTGCTTCGGGATGTCGCCGCTGATGCCGCCGGCGAAGATTCGGGCGTAGAGGCCGACCGGGCCGGCCACGCGCACGGCCTGGCGCAGGTCCAGCGACGCCTTCCAATAGCTGAACGTGTCGCCGAGGCCGGGAGAGCCGCGGCCGACATACAGGTGGCCGTCGGTCAGGGAGTAGTCGGTGCGGTTGGTGTAGTTGTTGGTGAAACGCACCTCGGACGTGCGCGCCACCTGCCAGGCCAGCGTGTCGCGCGACCGCGTGTTGCTGACGTCGAGGAGCTGGTACTCGAGTCGCACGAGACTGCCTGACTGGCGGAACACCGGGCTGAGGCCGTACTCCAGGCCGACCAGCGCGTCGGATTCGAGCACCGCATACTTGCCCTCGGCCCGGAACCGCAGTTCGCGCGTTGCCGCGAGCAGCGGGGTCTGGTAGGAGAACCCGGTCTGCCATTCGTCCAGCCCGGCGCTGTAGGTTTCGGCCAGTGACCACATGTGGCGGCCGCGCAAGGGGCCGGCGTCGATGAACTGTCGGCCGTTGAGCCAGCCGCCGAACCGGACGCCGTGGTAGGTATCCCACCAGGCGTACGGTCCGTAGAAGACCTGGTATGCCTCGAAGTCGGGCAGGTCGACCACCGGGCGGACAGTGATTCGGCGGGGCCAGTAGTTGTTCCAGCGGTCCGGTTCGACCAGGAACCGGCCCGGGTCGGCCGTGGCGCGGTGCAGGCGCGCGCCGGGCCGCAGGGTCAGCATGGTGTCGCGGGACTGGCCGGAGAACGCCACGCGTTCGCTCGTGCCATCGCGATAGACTAACTCGACGTCGACCGGGGCGGCGATGCGCCCGAGGCGGCGGACGCGCACGGCGCTGCCGCTGCGGCCGACCGAGTAGTCGCAGAGGCCGCGCGTGTCGAGCCAGGGTTCGACCGCGGCGGTGATGTCGATACCGGTCGTGCTGCGGCAGGCGTCGATGAGGGTCCGGCTGTCGGGCACGGGGCCGGCCCTCAGGTACTCGCGCAGGGCGGCATCGAGTTGTTCGCGGCCGAGCCGGCGCTCGAGCGCACTCCAGAACAGCCCGGCCTGCGAGTAGCGCGCCTCGGCGAGGTTGACCGTGTTCTCGGCGAAGCGGCGCGGGGGCGAGCCGAACGGCTCGAGCAGCTCGTTGGTGGCGGCGGAGTAGTGCATCAGGCGGTGGAAGTACTCGGTCGTGAACCGGTCCAGCAGGCGGAGCTTGAGCGGCAGGGCGAGGAAGTCGGCCCGGCCGTGACGGTCGGCCATCCGGTGGATTTCCGCCAGCACCGCCGGACCGTCACTCAGCCACGCGCCCGTGGCGGGGTCCGGCGCCACGAGCACGCCGAACCACTGCAGCGCAAGCTGGCGGTAGAGGCGCGCCTCCCTGATGCGCGTGAAGGCGATGCCGGGCCGGCCGAGCAGCACAAGCCCGGGCAGGCTGGTGTCGGTGTCGACGAATGCGCCGACGTCCACGACGGCGGTGACCGGGCTTGGCGGCGGGCCGTAGGCAGACTCGAATGCGGCCGCTGCCGAGTCGGCGGCAGGGGCCAGGCCGCGCCAGGCGTCCTCGACGCCAGGTTCGCAGACGACGCGCACGCGCGGCGCTGCCGTCGGTGCGGGGACGAGTTTGAAGCCGGGCCCGGCTACCAGCGCGAAGGCGGGCAGGTCGCGGGCTGCGAAGGTGACAGTCCTCAAGCCGGCCGTGATGCGCACGGGCGGGTCAAGCGCGAGCCAGCGGTCTGCTTCGGGCCGGCCGCCCGGCGCGATGACGGCAAGGCGCGCGGGTGCGGTCAGCTCGACGTTGAAGTCGGCATGCAGCGGTGCGGTAATATCATCGCCCAGGCCGACCAGCCGGGGATGCCAGTCGACTAGGACATAGAGCGGGTCGGCATCGCCGGCTTGCTGTGCCGGGCCGGCCAGGCGCAGCGTGAACCAGATGTCGATTGTCGCCGACTCGCCCGGCGGCACCGGTTGCGCCAGGGACAGCGTTGCAGTGTCGCCATCCTCGCCGCGAAGCCCGACAACCGCACACGAGGCTGAGTCGATGGCGATGGGTGTCCGCGCGTAATCCCCGGTCCGTGCCGGTTGACCGAGACGGTCGATGGCCGACACGGCGGTGCGCCGCCGGAGGCACTTGCTGGCCGAGGACAGGGCAAAGTCAACCGCCTGCAACGTGTCGGGCGTATCGTTCGTGAAGCGAACGGACTGGTGAGCCGTGACCGTGCGCGTTTCGGGGTCGAGCCGGGCGGTGATGCCGTAGCCCGGGGCGGCGTCGAGCCGGGACGCGCAGAGCAGCGCGCAGAGCCAGGCCAGGCGCAGAGGCGAGTTGGCTACTGCTGGCCCCAGGTTTCGGCGCAAATTGCCCTGATGGACTCGGCGACCGTGCTGTCCAGCCCCGCAGTCCTGCCCGCGCCGGGCTCGGCCGGTGCCGGGCGTCGTGGCCCGGGCCCGAGGCGGTCGAACAGGGCACGGCATTGGGCGCGGGCGTAATCAATGTACGCGGCACGGGACGCGGCCGGCACGCGCAGGTGTTCGAGCAGGTCGTGGACGCGGCGTTCGGCCGCACGGGTTCGGCCCCAGAACAACTCGGCCTGGCGTGATTTCTCCTCGGCGCGGCGCTGGCGCAGTAACTCGCGCGCGGGACGGCCGTCGCGACGCCGGGCGCGCGTGGGCACAGGTTCGACCTCGGCCGGGGCCGGCGCGGTCCCGTCGGCCGGCGTCTCGACCGGTGCTGTCCTGGATGGCTTCGGCTTGGGGCGGTGGGGCGTGATGCCGGGCACGGCGGGCAGCACGTCGGCGACGTCGGTCCACGACGCGCCGCAGGAGGCGAGGATCGCCGCGATGGTGCGCAGGGTCGGGTTCGGGATCTGGCCTTTCTCGATGCGGAGGATGTACTTGTAGCCGTGAGCCGGGTTGAAGCCGAGCTTTTCGGACAGCTTCATCTGGGAAAGCCCGACTCGCCGGCGCAACTCGCGCAGGCGCGCCCCGAGCGCGGCGAGGCTGTCCAAGTGGGGTTTGGCGTCCAACATAGCGTCAATGCGGGTAGAGCAAGATGCTGACGATGTTAGACCGGCGCCGCGCCGAGTCAAGGCAGGTGTGCCGCGGCCGGGCACGTACCGGCCCGCGGAATCGAGCGAGGAGCGTTTGAGCGGAAGGACCGGGAGTGAGGTAAGCTCTTGACATTGCGGCGCAATACGGCTAGATTACTGCGGTGAATCAGCCGGGCGATGCAGGCCGTAAACAGGTCGTGCCGTGCGGCTGTGGGTACCGAAAATCAAAGGAGGAGTCTCAATGAAAGATACCGCGAGAGTCCTGAGTGCCCTGCTCGGCGTGATGCTCGTGCTGACGTTCGTGGGCTGCCCGAAGAAACAGGTGGTCGTTGAGCCGCCGCCGCCCCCGCCGCCGCCGGACACCCTCTCCGAGAGGCCGGTCGAGCCGGAGCGGTTTGCCTGGAACCTGCAGACCATCAATTTCGACTTCGACAAGTCAGACATTCGTCCCGGCGACGGCGCCAAGCTCCAGGAGAACGCCGGCCAGATGAAGCAGGCCGCCGACATGGACCAGCGGCCGATGGTTTCGGTCGAGGGTCACTGTGACCCAATCGGCACGTCCGAGTACAACATGGCGCTGGGGATGCGCCGTGCCGAAGCGGCCAAGGCGTACCTGGTGAAGCTGGGTGCCGACGCGGCGCAGCTCAACACCATCAGCTATGGTGAGGAGCGGCTGGTCACGCAGAACGAGGCCGAGTACGAGCTGAATCGCCGGGCCGAGTTCAAGGTCGCCCAGTAGTCCCGGCGGCCGCGTCCGCCGGCAAGTATCGGTAAAGGCAGCGGCAGTTATTCAGGAGGAGTGTTGATGAAAAACACCGCGAAAGTCCTCAGCGTCCTGCTGGGCGTAGTGTTCGTGCTGGCGCTCACGGGCTGCAGGAAGTGCGTCGAGCCGACCGAACCGGTCCCGCCGCCCCCGCCTCCGGAGGCGGTCTCCGAGGAGCCGCTCAACCTGGAGCAGCCTGCCGAGGCCGGTGAGTTCGGGCTGCAGACGGTGTACTTCGACTTCGACAAGTCGGACATCCGCCCGGGCGACGCCGGCAAGATGCAGGCCAACGCCGGCGCCATCAACGGCGCGGCCGGCAGCCCGGTCGTCACGGTCGAGGGTCACTGCGACCCGGTCGGCACGTCCGAGTACAACATGGCGCTGGGGATGCGCCGGGCCGAAGCGGCCAAGGCGTACCTTGCCCGGCTGGGCGTTGACGCGGCCCGTCTCAGCACCATCTCCTATGGCGAAGAGCGACTGGTCACGCAGAACGAGGCCGAGTTCGAGATGAACCGCCGGGCCGAGTTCAAGGTCGTCCGCTAGCCGGCTCGCGGCACATCGATTCCTGATGGCGGCCAGCAGGGTTCTTGCACGGGCCGGGCTTTGCCTGGTACCGGCCGGAGCGCTGCTGGCCGCCGTGCTGTTGCCCGGCTGCGCGATGCAGCGCGAGTACGTGCGGCGCGGCCAGTTGCTGGATTCGCTGGCGGTGCGCGTGGCGCGCGTCGAATCCGAGCAGGCCGCCGCCCGGGAAGACCTTACGACCCTGCGCGCGGACGTGCTGACCCAGCTTGAACAGTCGGTCGAACGGCTCGACCAGCTCAACGCGCGGTTCGACGAGACCGGTGACCGGCTCGACCGTATCGGCCTGCGGCTCGGCCTGGGCCGCGGCAACCTGACGCCCCGGGCCCAGCCGGCCGAGACCTCGGACAATCCCGAGAGCCCGCAGCCCGAGGACAGGACCCGGCCGGATGCTGCCCAGCCGGCCGAGACCGACGCCGTGGTCGATTCCGGCCCGAACCCGCAGAGGATGTACGATGCCGCCTATTACGATTTCACCCGCGGCAAGTACGAGATAGCCGTGGCCGGGTTCGAGGATTTCATCCGCCAGTTTCCTGACAGTGACAATTCCGACAACGCCCGGTACTGGGTCGGCGAGTGCTACTACTCGATGGGCGAATTCGGCCGCGCCGAGACCGAATTCGGCCGGGTCCTGAGCGATTACCCGGACGGCAACAAGGTACCGGCCGCCGCCTACAAACTCGGGATGGTGAGCCTGGCCCAGGGCCGTCCGGCCGACGCGCGGCGCGCGTTCGGCGAGGTCGTCGCCAAGTACCCGGGGACCAACGAGGCCAGGCTGGCGGCCGACCGCCTCCGGGCGATGGAGCAGTAGTGCCGCCGGCCGCAGCGCCGAGCGGCGGGTTCCTCGGGCCGTTTCTCAACGCCGGGCTGTTTGCCCAAGCGATAATCCTCCTGCTGCTGGTGATGTCGGTCGTGTCGTGGGCGATCGTGCTGCGCAAGCTCAGGCAGTTGCGCCGCGCCCGGCAGCAGACCCGCCGGTTCCTGTCGGTGTTCGGGTACCGGCGCCGGCTCGGCGACTACGCCAAGGTGGCCGAGGAGCTCAGCCAGTCGCCGCTGTCGCCGCTGCTGTTGGCCGGGACGCGCGAGTGGCTTGCCCTGCGCGAGGACTTCCAGGGCGCGGGCAACGTCGGCGACCTGCTCCAGCAGCTGATGCCCAACGTGACCGAGGCGATGGAGCGCTCGGCGTCGCTGGAAACCGACCGGCTGCAGACGTCGATGCCGTTTCTCGCCATCACCACGATGGTCGCGCCGTTCCTCGGGCTGCTGGGCACGGTGCAGGGCGTGCTGACCACTTTCCTCGCCCTGCGCGGCAACCAGATGCCGACCCTGCAGACCATCGCGCCGGGCATCTCCGACGCGCTGGTGACGACGGTGATGGGCCTTCTGGTCGCCATCCCGGCCGCGCTGTTCTACAACTACTTTGTCAGCCGGGTCGCCGACCTGCAGTCGGAGATGGAGCGGTTCGCGTCCGAGCTGACCGGCATCATCCGGCGTGAGATGGTCGAGTCGCAGGCCGACCGGACGGCTAACTGTCGAACGACGAGTGTCGAATGACGATGGACCAGACCGGCCGCGGCGATCAACGGTCGTGAACCGGAGACCCCCGACCAGATGACCCGGCAGGGCGGCCGCCGGCTCAAGCTGATGGCCGAGATGAACGTCACGTCGCTGGCCGACATCAGCTTCACCCTGATGGTCATTTTCCTCATCGCCGGCGTTTCCACCGCGCTCAGCCGCAACCAGGGCATCGACCTGGACTTGCCGCGCACATCGACAGTCGAGCCCCAGCCCAAGGAAGGCCTCGACATCAGCGTCCGGGCCAACGGCGAGATCTTCGTCGGCCGCAAGGCCACGACGGTCGATGCGTTCAGCCGCGTGCTGGGCGACGAACTGGCCAAGGGCAGCTACGACCGCGTCTACCTGCGCTCGGACAAGCGCGTCGACTACGGCACGGTGATGACGGTGCTCGGAGCGGTGCGCGAGCAGGGCATCACGAACATCGGCCTCGTCGCCCTGCCGCAGTGAACCGCGAACTGCTGTTCTCGTTCGCCGGCCACGCCCTGCTGATACTGGTCGCGACGCTCGCCGGCACGCGCGTCGTGCGCGACACGCGCCGGCCCGCGGTCATCGCGGTGCAGCTGCCGGCCGGCGGCACGCCCCAGCCCCAACCCCAGCCCAAGGTCGAGAAGGCGGAAGTCGTCGAGTCCAAACCTAAGTCCCAGCTCAACCCGAAGCCGGCCCCGGCCAAGCCGAAGGAGCCGCCCAAGGAGGACGCGGGCCAGGTCAAGCGGTTCGGGCTCGGGGTCAACGTCGAGGGCGCGCAGGCCCTGGGCTATTCCTATTACCTGACGCGGATGCTCGAAGCCATCAACTCGAACTGGCTGAACCCGTACGCGGGCCAGGCCATCAACCGCACCGCTACCGTGATGTTCACCATCGCGCGCGACGGCACCATCCGGGACGTTGCGGTCGAGAAGCCGTCCGGGGACCGGGCCTACGACCTGGCCTGCGAGCGGGCGGTGAAGGTGACCGAGAAACTGCCGCCCCTGCCGTCCGAGTTCACCGGCCAGCAACTCAAGCTGCACCTCGAGTTCGAGCAGAAGCCCTAGCCGGGCAACCCCATCTCCCGGGCGCCGTCTGCCGCCGGCCGATAGTTGTTGACATCGCGGCGTCGCTGAGGTAAAGAGGACTGTGCCCCGCAAGATCGCTGTCGCCGATTTCGTGCACCTGCACAACCACTCCGAGTACAGCCTGCTCGACGGCGCGTCGCGCATCGAAGAGATGGTCAAGGGCCGGCTATGTCGTCGAAGAGGACTCCCTTGGGGATCTCGTGCGCAAGATTCGCCGCGTATATGCCAACGAGTTCCATGTCTCGCCCCATATCGGCGGCGCTCTCATTGCTCGCCTGGCTGAACTCAAGCGCCGTGTG
>JAWOHG010000073.1:0-25786 GCA_046485245.1 bacterium | reverse complement strand
GGATGCTGACGACCACGGTCTGGTCGTCGGACAGGGTCAGGCGCGTGCCGATGCCCGCGATGTCGACCCATTCGAACTCGGGCGCCTCGTCGTAGGCCTCGTCCACGTCCTCGTACGCCCAGTAGAGCGCGGGCGTGCGCGCCCCGTCCGGTATCGGGTCGATGGCGCGGACTTCGCCGATGACCAGGCTGAACCGAAGCGTGGCGCGGTACCCGTTGTCGGCCGTTACCACGAGCGTGCAGGGTATCGCGGTCTCGCGCGGTATCGAGGCGTCGGCCGAAACCACGAACGGGTCGGCGTTGGCGCCGGTGGTGTCGCGCGTGATGCGGCCGTAGGCGCCGGTCGAGTCGGGCACGGTGAAGCGCGCGTCGCCTGAGCGCAGGGTCGCGTTGACGTTGTAGCCGTGGCCGAGCCCGGTGTTGCGCAGGGTGACGTAGAGCTGGGCGGTTTCGCCCGGGTCGACCTTGCCGTCGCCGTTGCCGCCGGGCGGGCAGTCGTCGACATCGAGCGAAGCGTAGCCGAGCGCGGCCGTGCCGACCCAGAGCGTTATCCCGGAGGTCCAGGTCGAGTCGTTGGCGTCGCGCACGACCAGCTCGAGCCGGATGGTGTAGTTGTTGGTGCAGGCCCCGGCCACGGTGAACCCGAAGCCGTTGGCCCCGGTGAAGGCCGAGTCGCCCGCCGCGACCGTGCCGAAGCTCTTGATTGAGTCGGTGACGGTGATGTTGGGGTCGGCCGAGCGCAGGCGCGCGCTGACCGAGCTGGCCGGCAGGCTGCCCCAGTTCTTGACCCAGGTCGGCAGCTTGATGGCCTCGCCCGGGTTGATGATGCCGTCGTTGTTGCCGCCGGCCGAATCGCTGACCGTGCAGCGCAGGTAGGTGACGTAGGCCGAGTTGGGCGCGATGGTGATGGCCGCGCCGATGTAGGGATGGAGGTTGCGCCCGGTCACGGTGACGATTATCGAGTCGCCGGGCAGGGTGGTGTTGAGCGTGAGCTGGACCTGGCCCGAGGCGTCGGTGTGGGCCACGTGGTAGATGGTCGAGTCGGCCCGCGACATCACGCAGACCAGCGCGCCCGCCACCGGTGCGTCGTTCGCGCTGACCGTGACGCCGAACGGGAAGCTGCCGATGAGCACCGTCGGCGGGTGCTGCACCGTGAGCGTTCTCGGCACCGCGGACCAGACGTTCAGCTCCGGCTCGCCGAAGTTGTTGAACATGTACATCTCTTCTTCGGTGACGGAGTTGGGCAGCGGGTAGGCCATCAGCATGAACAGCTTGCCCCACTGGGTGCACTGGGCAAAGGTGTAGTGCAGCGAGTCGGCGTAGGCCATTATCGAGCCGGTGGCCAGCGAGTCGTTATGCCCCGAGTAGGACACCTCGGACGAGCCGAAGTAGGCGCAGCCACCCTTCTCTTCCCCGGCCTTGAGCCAGGTCTCGGCGTGGCAGTCCTCCGCCACGTTGTCGAAGTCGCCCGACAGGCAGGTGGGCGCGATGACGCAGGGCACCATCCGGCCGTTGTTGAGGTTGTGGACGTAGGAGTTGGTCCACGCCGGCGAGCAGTTGTACCAGCCGTCCACGTCGCCGTGGCCCCGGTACAGCATCCACGACCGGCCCTGGTTGAGCGACTCGGCGAGGTTGGTGGCGGTGTTCAGGCCCCAGCGCTGGAACAGCGTGTCGAACTGGGTGAACGGCCGGCCCATCGTGTAGTTGCGCACGCGGATGACCATCGACCAGAACCGGGGATTGCCTTCGTACCCGGCCAGCGACACGACCTTGCCGTACCAGTCGGTGTTGCCCATCCACGGCGACATCTCGTACTTGTAGAGCTTGTTGAGCGTGCCGACCGCCTCGGCCTGGGTCTGCACGCAGACCCGCGATATCATCAGGTCGGCGAGGATGTCGGTGCCCGACTTGAGCGAGTACTGCAGGTCCGACGCGTCGGTCCGGCCCGGCCAGTGGCAGCAGGCCAGCTTGGTCGGCGCGTCGCCCACCAAAAGCACGTAGTCGGGCGGGAACGGCCAGTTGTTGTAGGCGTTGGTGATGTAGTTGTCGATGCGCGCCGAGTCGTTGCCGCCGAGCTCGCTCGTGGTCACGACCGTGGTTCGCCAGCCCTTCTGCTCTTTCCACGCCGCGAACGGCGCGACCGCGGCCGCGAAGTCGTCGTGGGTGATGATGAGGTAGGAGCCGTCCTCGGGCCGCTGCGGCGGCTCGTCGTAGTTCGGGATGAGCGTGCGGTACAGCGGCAGGAAGGTGCGCGAATGCCCGCCCGGGCGGCGGCGCAGGACGTTGGTCGAACTCGCGCCCTCGTTGGTCAGGGTCACCTGCAGGCGCCGCGCCACGCGCAGCTCGCCCGTGACCGGGTTGTGGCGCACCGGCTGCATCACGAGCTGCACCAGCCGGACGTCGCGCATTATCATCGGCTCGGTCGCGGTCCAGTTCTCGGCCGGGTAGAGCGCGTTCACCGCGTAGGCCTGCGGGTCGTACTCGAAGGGCAGGGTCGGCCGGCTCTCGGGCTGGGCCGGCTGGGCCGGGTAGACCTTGTACCCGGTGAGCGTGACCTCTTCGAGCACGGTGACCTCGACCCGCACCCCGCGGTCGTCCGATACCTGCAGGAACCGGCTGACCAGCGGCAGCTGGGGCTGGCCCGGCTTGGCGGTGTGGCCGCCGGCCGCGATGCCCAACCCGACAGTCTGCCAGTCCTGCCCGCCGGCCTGCACCGGCTCGACGTACAGCCCGTCGATGGTCAGCTCGACCGTCGTGCCGCGCGCGTCGGACCGGACCACGCGGAACTCGGCCGGCCGCTCCGGCGCCCCGAAGGAAAGCGGGACCCAGGCCGCGCCGGCCAGGGTGACGCACGCCAGCAGCGCCAGCGTTGCCTTCACTACTTTGCTGTCATTCACTATTGCCTCCTGTGGCGGTGATTGCCAAAGCCTGTCGACCCGCCAGTCTATACCCCCACCTGCGGCGCGTCAAGCCGCCGGCGACCGCCCTGCCCGGGTTCCCGGACAACTGTCCGGCCGCGGCTTCGGTGCGGTTGACACCCTGACCACTGCGGCTAGAATCCCCGAGGGCGCTGAGGCTTGTCCATCGAACAGCAAATGTCAGCACAGGCAGGGAACCACACCCCGGGCACCGGGCGCGGCGAGGCCGACCTGTCGGCCGTGCGCGCGCGCCTGGCTGCTGCCCGCAGCGTGCTGGTCATCACCGGCGCCGGCATATCATCCGAGTCCGGCATCCCCACCTTCCGCACCGACGACGGCCTTTGGCAGAAGAACAACCCGCTCGAGTTCGCCACGCGCGAGGCGTTCCTGCGCGACCCGGAAAAGGTGTGGCGCTTCTACGATGAGCGCCGCGCCGTGGCCGCCAAGGCCCAACCCAACCCGGCCCACATCGCCCTGGCCCGGCTCCAGACGCCCGGCCGCCGCGTGCTGGTGGTCACCCAGAACGTCGACGACCTGCACGAACGGGCCGGCTCGGTCGACGTCGTCCACATCCACGGCTCGCTCTGGCGAATGCGCTGCGAGCGCGACGGCACGGTCATCGAGAACACCGACGTGCCCCTGGCCGAACTGCCGCCTTACTGCCCGTGCGGCGAGGTGATGCGGCCCGACGTGGTCTGGTTCGGCGAGACCCTGCCCTGGGCCCCGGTCGCGCGGGTGCGCGACTTCCTGCTCTCCGGCACCATCGACGCCTGCCTCGTGGTCGGCACCGAGGCCCAGTTCGGCTACATCGTCGAATGGACCTGGGCCGCGCGCGAATCGGGCGCGCTCGCGGTCGAGGTCAACCCGCGCACGACCGGCCTGAGCTCGCTGGTCGACTACCGATTCGAAGGCAAGGCCGGCGAAGTCCTGCCCCTCCTGGTGCCCGAACCCGCACCGACCGGTGGAGCCGCCAATGCCTGACCGCGCCCACGCGGCTTTTCTCGAACTCTGCGGCCGGCGCCGGTCAACCCGGCGGTTCAGCGACCGGCCGGTCGAGCGCGCCAAGCTCGAGTACTGCATCGAGGCGGCCCGCCTCGCGCCCTCGGCCGACAACAAGCAGCCCTGCCGCTGGGTCGTGCTCGACGACGCGGCGGCCCGGACCGCGCTCGCCGACGCGGTGTTCGGCGGCATCTACTCCGCCTCGCGCAAGTTCGCCGCAGCGCCCGTGCTCGCGGTGCTGCTCATCAAAGAGAACGTGCTCGTGAACCGGGCCGCGGCCCTCGTGCAGGGCACGGCGTTCCAGGCAGTGGACGCAGGGATCGCCGGCGAGCACTTCGTCCTCGCCGCGACCGAGCAGGAGCTGGGCACCTGCTGGATCGGCTGGTTCGACGCGCGCGCCTGCACGCGCCGCCTGAAACTGCGCGGCACCGGGTACCGGCCGGTTTGCCTCATCGCGGTCGGCTACCCGGCGGAGAGCACTGACCCGGCAACGCCCGGCCAGCACCGACGCCGGTCCGCTGATGAAATCGCCGGGTTCAACCGACTGCCCGAAGGGAAATGACCGACTCCAGCCGGGTCGTGCCAAGATGAACAGCCGGGCCCTCGCCGAACGCCTGCGCACCCGGCGCGGCGTCGCCGCGGTCCTGCTGGTGGTGGCGCTGGCCGCGGCGGCCGTCTACCTGCCGACGCTGCGCTACGGCCTGGTCTGGGACGATGCCCGTCTGGTCACTGGCAACCCCGCCGTGACCGGGCAAGACCCGGCCGCGGCGTTCAAGCACGGGTACTGGCCCACCGGGCTCGAGCCGCTGTCCCGGGACCAGGCCGCGGCCTACCGACCCCTCGCGACCCTGAGCTTCTGGGCCCAGCACCGGCTGTTCGGCCCGGGCCCGTTCGCCGGCCATCTCATCAACGTCCTGCTCCACGTCGCTGTCTCGATACTGGTCACGCTGGTCATCTGGGAGCTGCTGCATTCCGGGGTCTGGGCCGTGCTCGGCGGCCTGCTCTTCGCGACCCATCCCGCCCACGTCGAGTCGGTCGCCTACGTCTCGGCGCGGCCAGACCTGCTCCTCGGGCTCTTCACCGCGCTGGCCGCGGTCGGACTCCTGCGCGGTCTGCGCAAGCACAGCCACTGGTGGTGGCTGCTCGTGCCGGCCGGCTTCGGCCTGGCCCTGCTCTCCAAAGAAGGCGCCCTGTTCTTCCCCCTGCTCTGCGCGCTGACCCCGCTGCTGACGCGCACCCGTTACACCGGCCGCTACTGGCTGCTCGTCG
Organism: bacterium; assembly: GCA_046485245.1. Lineage (GTDB taxonomy): Bacteria > Hydrothermota > Tepidihabitantia > Tepidihabitantales > Tepidihabitantaceae > CBFGJX01. The sequence goes on along the minus strand of JAWOHG010000073.1, from coordinate 20,601 downwards.
CTGCCGTGTGCATCGTACTTGCCGGCTACCTCGCTTTGCGTCTGCCGGTCGCGCCGCTCGGCCCGGCCGGCGGCCTGCCCCTGTACAACCGCCTGGTTGATGCCGCCAACACCTTCGGCCTGTACCTGCAGATGTTTTTCTGGCCGGTCGGGCACCGGGTCCTGTTCCCGCCCGACCCGGTCTACTACGGCCTGACCCGCGCCGTCATCACGACGGTGCTCTTCATCGTCACCTTGCCCCTTGTCGCCCTGCGCCGGCGGTTCTGGGTAACGCTCTGGAGCTACGGCTGGGTCGTGCTGCTGCTGTTGCCGGCGCTGCACTGGCTGCCCCTCTCGAACCAGGTCTCGGAACGGGTGCTCTACCTGCCGTCGGCCGGCCTGGTGCTCATCATCGTCACGCTCCTGTCGCGCCTCCTGTCCAGCCGTGCGCGCCTGCGCGCCGCCGCCGGGCTGGTCCTGCTGGTGCTGGCCCTGGCCCTCGGCGTCGAATCGGTCCGCCGGTCCGGTGTCTGGCGCGACGAAGCCAGCCTCGCCGCCGCGATGACCGCCGAGGCGCCCCAGTCGCCGATTGGCTACACCCTTCTGGCCGAGACGCAGCGGTCTGAGCGGCCCGACTCCGCGGTCGCGCTGTACAACCGGGCCATCATCCTCGACCAGGACTACCTGCCGGCCCACCTGCACGTCGCCGCGCTGTTCCGCGAGCTCGGCGACCTGCGCCGCGCCACCCACCACCTCCGCGTCGCCAACGAACTGCGGCCCGACTCGCCGCAGATCCTCACCGAGCTCGGCCTTGCGTTTCTCGCCGCGGGCCGAACCGACAGCGCCCGGTCCTATGCCCGCCTCGCGCTGGAGCGCGACCCGGGGTTCGCGCCCGCGCGCGAACTGCTCGACCGCCTGCCGCAAGACTGATTGGGGAAGGCCGGCCCTGCCGGCCTAGTACTTGGCCGCTATCGGCATCCGCCGGCCGATGCCGAACGCCTTGGCCGACACCTTGATGCCGGGCGGGGCCTGGCGCCGCTTGTGCTCGCTGTGCACGATGGCCCCGACGACCTTGCGCACCGTGTCCTCGGGCAGCCCCTCGCCGACTATCTCCTCGACTGAAGCCCCGTCGTCGACGTAGCGCTCGATTATCCGGTCCAGCACCGGGTAGGGCGGCAAGGTATCTGAGTCGGCCTGGTCGGGCCGCAGCTCGGCCGATGGCGGCTTGTCGATGGTGGCCCGGGGAATCACTTCGCGCTCACGGTTGATGAACCGGGCCAGTTCGTAGACCATCGTCTTGGGCACGTCGGCCAGCACGGACAGCCCGCCGCTCATGTCGCCGTAGAGGGTGCAGTACCCGACCGCCAGCTCGCTCTTGTTGCCGGTCGACAGCACGAGCCGGCCGAACTTGTTCGACATCGCCATCAGCAGGTTGCCGCGGACCCGGGCCTGGAGGTTCTCTTCGGTCTCGTCCGGCGCGCGGCCTGCGAAGTGCGGGGCCAGCATCTCGAGGTAGGCCGCGTGCGCCGGCTCGATGGGAATCGTCTGCAGGTCGACGCCGAGGCTGCAGGCCAGCGCCTGGGAGTCGGTGACGCTGCCCGGGGACGAGAACCGCGACGGCATTGTCAGGCAGTGCACGTTCTCTGGCCCGAGCGCCGCCGCCGCGATGCAGCAGACCACCGCGGAATCGATGCCGCCGGACAGGCCGAGCACGACGCTTGTGAACCCGCACTTGCGGACATAGTCGCCCAGCCCGAGCACCAGCGCCCGGTACACCGACTCGACCCGCTCCATCGGCAGGGCGCTCTGTTCCGTGCCGCTCGCGGCCGTGTCCACTACCCGGACCGCCGATTCGAAGGCGGGCAGCGCCGCGACGGGCCGGCCGGCCCTGTCCAGGGCCAGGCTGCCGCCGTCAAACACCAGTTCGTCGTTGCCGCCGACCTGGTTGACGAACAGCAGCGGCAGGCCGTGGCGCCGCGCGTGGTGCTCGAACAGGCGCAGCCGCTGAGCCGGTTTGTCGACGGTGAAGAGTGAAGCCGCGATGTTGACCAGCAGCTGGGCGCCGGCGGCGGCCAGGTCTTCGACCGGGTCGGCGTCGTAGGCCCGGCGCTCGAACCCGCCCGGCGCGTTCCAGGCGTCCTCGCAGACGCTGATGCCCAGTCGAGTGCCCCTGAACTCCACGACGTCGGACCGCGTCCCGGGCGCGAAGTAGCGCGCCTCGTCGAACACGTCGTAGTTCGGCAGGAGCCGTTTGTCCTGCCGGAACACCTCTGCGCCGCCGCAAAGGAGGATGGCGCTGTTGTGCAGCCGGGCCGGGTCGGACCCGGACCGCGTCACGGTCCCCAGCAGGATGCCGGTCTCGGGCAGGTCGCGCGAGAGCCGCCTGACCTGGTCCAGCCCGCGCTCGAGCCGGTCAAGGAACCAGCCGCGCTCGATTAGGTCGCGCGGCGGGTAGCCGCAGAGCACCAGCTCCGGGAAGACGACCAGGTCCGGCCGCGCGCCGCCGACCTGGTCCAGCGCGGCCGCGACGAGCCGGACGTTGCCCGCCACGTCCCCGACCATCGGGTTGACCTGGGCCAGCGCCGCCTTCAAACTACGCTCTCCAATCGACGTGATACCATTGTCGCTCGCCCTTGCAGTTTGCCGCACGGCGCCGACTTGTCAATGGCCGGGGTTGCGCTACAATGACCCGCCGTGTTCATCCTGCTGGTGGTCCTGTCCGGCCTCACCCCGGCCGATTCCCTGCTGCCCGAGGTCGACCCGCTCGACACGGTCGACCTGTCGGGCCGGTTCGTCATCCTGTCGGCCGACGACGGCCACCGGTCAATCTACGACCGGGTGTATCCCCTGCTGAAGCGCCACGGTATGACCCTGACCCTGGGTGTCATCGGCAGCTATGTCGGCGGCCCGGGCAGCTCCTATGGCCCGCCCGGCTCCTACATGGGCCGCCGCGAGATCCAGGAGATGATTGACTCCTGCGACATCGAGGTGGCCAGCCATTCGATGACCCACGCCCGGCTCACCCGCTTGGACAGCGCCGCGTGCTGGCGTGAGATCCACGGCTCCAAGGTCCACCTCGAGTCGATGTTCGGCCGACCGGTCATCACCTTCATCTACCCATACGGCAGCATGGACCCCCGCGTGCGCAACATGGTGCGGCGGGCCGGGTACCGCCTGGCCCGGGCCGTGCGGCCGGGCCTGCCCAACATCTGGGCCGACCCCTACCGCATCCCGGAAATCGAGCTCCGGCGCGAGACCCGCCTGTCCGACCTCAAGGCCCGCATCGCCCGCCGCGACGTGACGGTCATCCTGCTGCACCGCATCGTACCCAGGCCGGCGGCGTTCACCGAGTGGCCGGCCGCCGACTTCGCCGAACTGCTCGACTGGCTGGACCGCCGCGGCGCGCGCGTGACGACGCTGTCGGAGTACTACCGTTGGTGGTGGCAGCAACGTTTGGAGGATGTGCTGCGCGAACAGGACTGGCTGTCCCCGGTGCTCTCGCCCGGGCGGTTATTGGAGGATGTAGAGGTCGACGCTGCCGGAACTGCGCATCCCCGCTGACGTGAACGCGTCCATCCTGTCCCGCCGGCCGAGGAAGACGTCGATGTGCTTGCCCTTAACGGCACTGCCGATGTCGTGGGCGTAGAACAGCCCGTTGTGACGCTTGCCGTCGATGACGACGTTCTCCGCCTGGGGGATGTACACGATTGATCCGATTGGAATGATGCGCGGGTCGACCGCAATGGACTTCAGGTCGGTGAGCTTGTAGCCCCGGATGCCGAGGAACCGGTCGACGACCTTCGCCCGGTTCATCTTCTTGAGATAGCTTATCTTACGGCCGTCGCGAAGTCGCGCCGCCGCCTCGATGCGAAATGCCCGGACAAAGTTGTCGGCGAATCGACCCAGCAGCGAGCCGTCGGCGAGGTAGATGGGAATCGACTTGCTGTCGGGGTACTCGACTTCATCCACGGCCCAGTAGAACGTCACCTTGAACTTGCCGGCGTAGGTACCGGTCGCAGACTTGTCGTTCTGCCAGTCTTCGGTCAGGAATCCGGGCGGCCTGACTTCGGACTGCCCACTGGCCAAGGTCTGCGCCCTGGGCACGAAGCAGGCCGAACTCACGAGTAACAGGCCGACGACCCATTTCTGCATAGTTGTAGATAGTGCCGAACGTCTGCCTGCCTGTCAAGCTTGCCCGGCAAGGCCCGACCCTGGGCCATCACAGCCCGGCCGGACCTTGTCTCTCCCGTAACCCAACACAAGCGCCGCATTATGTTGACTGGAAACGACTTACGCATGGACTCCGCCGCCGGGTCGACCGTGCCGACTGACGGTCAGATGTCGAGTTCGGCCTGGGGCGAGACTCGCCGCTTGCGGCCTAAGTGATTGAACGTCAAAGCAGTAGCGGTGCGACCGCGGGGCGTGCGTTGGATGAAGCCCTCCTGGACCAGGAAGGGCTCGTAGACTTCTTCTATCGTGCCAGCGTCCTCGCCGACCGCAGCCGCCAGCGAACTGATGCCGACCGGTCCGCCGTCGAACTTGTCCACGATGGTCGTGAGAATCTTCTTGTCCATGTCGTCCAAGCCGCGACCGTCGACGTCGAGCCGCGCGAGGGCGAACTGCGCTATCTCCAAATCCAGCCGTTCCTTGCCATGGACCTGGGCAAAGTCCCTGACGCGTCTGAGCAGCCGGTTGGCGATGCGCGGCGTGCCGCGCGACCGTCGGGCAATCTCCTGTGCGCCGTCGTCTTCAATCACTATGCCTAGTATCCGCGCCGACCGTTGCACTATCAGTAGCAGGTCGTCGGCCGGGTAGTAGTCGAGCCGCATCGTGATGCCGAACCGCGACCGGAGCGGGGCGGTCAGCAGCCCGGACCGCGTCGTCGCTCCGACCAGCGTGAAGACTTGGAGCGGGATCTTCTCGGACCGGGCCCCCGGCCCGCGGTCGATGAGGATATCGATGTTGAAATCCTCGATTGCCGGGTAGAGGTACTCCTCGACCGCCTTGTTCGTCCGGTGAATCTCGTCGATGAAGAACACGTCGCCCCGCGCGAGGCCGGTCAGCACCCCGGCCAGGTCGGCCGGCCGCTCGAGGACCGGGCCCGAACTGGTCCGGATGGCTACGCCCATTTCCGAAGCGATGATGTTGGCCAGCGTCGTCTTGCCCAGGCCCGGCGGACCAAAGAACAGTATGTGTTCGAGTGGCTCCTGCCGCATCCGGGCGGCCTCGATGAACACCTTGAGGTTGTCCTTGAGGCGCTGTTGGCCGATGAAGTCCGAGAGCCGGCGTGGCCTTATCTCGGCGTCGAGCTGCTCCTCGCCGTTCAGCCGCTGGGGCGACGACAGGCGCTCGGTGCTCACTTACCGGGTCTCGGCCAGGGCCGCCCGCAGCAGGTCGGCGAGCTTCTCCGGCACCGGTTTGACCCGCGACAGCCGGTCGCGGGCCTCCTTGCGCGTCAGTCCCAGCGACACCAGCGCTGACTCGGCATCGGCCAGGAGCGGTGATGCGGCCGGGGCGACCGGCAGGGCGGTCTGCAACTTCTTGAGAATGCTCTCGGCGCGCTTTGGACCGATGCCGGGCACGCTGCGCAGGACTTCGAGCCGGCCGGTCGCGATGACGTCCCTAATCTCGCCCGGCTCGAGCCGCGACAGGAGGTTGAGGCCCGCCCGCGGGCCGATGCCCTGGACTGACGTGAGCAGGCGGAAGGTCTCGCGCTCGGCCTCGGTGATGAAGCCGAACAGCGCGACCCCGTTGCGCCCGACCGTCATCTCAACGAACAGCATCGTCTCGGCGCCCGGTTCGGGCAGGCGCCCAGAGGTCGATAGCGGCACCCGCAGTTCGTAGCCGACCCCGGCGCAGTCGAGCACCACGCGCGTGGGTTCCCGCTCCGCGAGCAGGCCGCGCAGACGGCTGATCATCGGGCGACGGGCGCGGCCCGGTGGTCCGGGCGACGCGACAGGCAGTAGGCCGCGGCGAGTGCGTCCGCGGCGTGCTCGGGCACTCGCCCGTCGAGCTTCAGCAGGGCGCGCGCCATGTAGTTCATCTGGGTCTTCGACGCCCGGCCGCTGCCGGTCAGCGCCAGCTTGATGGTCGCCGGGGTCAGTTCGTGCACCGGGACTCCGTGCCGGCCGAGCACGTAGAGGATCGCGCCCCGCGATTCGGCCGACCGGATCACGCTGCGGGCGCCGACGGTCTTGAAGAAGAGGGTTTCGAGGGCGCAGGATTCCGGCCGGGTGCGCTCGATGACCGCGTCAAGCGCGTCACCGAGCGACCGCAGCCTCTCGGCCGTCGGCCGGTCGGTCGGGGTGGCTATGACGCCGAACTCGACCGCGGTGCCGGCATCGACCACGCCGTAGCCGGTCGCTCCCAGCCCGGGGTCGATGCCGATGATGCGCAACTATTCCTGGGCGGCGGAGAGTCGTTCCAGTACGTCGTCGGCGATGTCGAAGTTCGCGTAGACCTGCTGGACCTCCTCGAGGTCCTCCAGCATCTCCACGAGCTTGAGGACCTTGGGCGCATCGGACTCGCCGACCGCGACGGTGTTCGACGCGAGCATCGTAAACTCCGCGCTCGCCCACTCGATGCTGGCGGCCTTGAGCTGGCGCTTGACCTCCTCGAACTTGTCGAGCGGCGCGATGACCGTGGAGCCGCTCGAGTCGGTCTGGACGTCGTCGGCGCCGGCCTCCAGCGCGACCGACAGCACCTGGTCCTCGCTCGCCTTCTCGGCCGGGACCAGTATCACGCCCTGGGGCTTGAACTGCCAGGCCACGCAGCCGGCCGCGCCCATGCTGCCGTTGTACTTGTCGAACACGTGCCGGATTTCCGCGGTGCTGCGATTCTTGTTGTCGGTGAGCGCCTTGACCATTATCGCGACGCCGGCGGGGCCGTAGCCCTCGTACATCACTTCTTCGTACGACACGCCCGGCAGCTCGCCCGTGCCCTTCTTGATGGCGCGCTCGACGTTGTCCGACGGCATGTTGATAGCCCGGGCCGAATCGACCGCCGTGCGCAGCCGCGGGTTACCGTTGACGTCGCCGCCGCCGATGCGGGCCGCGGTCGTGATTTCACGAAGGAGCTTGGAAAACGCTCTGCCCCGGGCGGCGTCGAGCTTGCCCTTCTTGTGCTTGATGGTCGACCATTTAGAATGTCCAGACATCGCAGTCCTCCTTGAAACCGGAGCCGGGCCCCGGGCTGTCAATTGTCGGTGTGGCTCGCCGGGTCCCTCGGGCTGCGTTGGGACGGCTGTCACCGACTTCATTCTAGGACGGGTCTCGGGAGTGTCAACAGTTGGCCCTGTGCGGGCCCGCTGCCAGCTTAGCTTGACACTCCGGTCGGCCGGAACTAACTTAAGATGGCTATGGTGGCAATACTGATGACTCTGGCCCTGTTCGCGGTGGACCCGTCCGCCGGCACCGCCGGTTTCGACTTCCTCCGAATCACGCCGACGGCCCGCGAGGCGGCGCTGGGCGGCACGGCAATCGGCGCCGGTGACGGGCCGATGTCGTTCTGGTTCAGCCCGGCCCACGCGCGGGCAGCCGAGCAACGGGCCCAGTTCAACTACACCGGCTACGTCGCCGGCGTGCATGCCGGCGCGCTGGCATACAGCCGGCCGGTCGGCAACGAACTCGGCATCGGGCTGGGCCTGGTGTTCACGACCTCCGGTACGATGAAGCGCACGAACGAGTCCGGCGAGCAGCTCGGCACGTTCGGGGCCTCATTCACCGGGCTGAACGTCAGCGGCTCATACGACCTCGGCGGCGGCGTCACCGCGGGCGCCGCGCTACAGGGGCTTTACGGGTCGATCGACACGTTCTTCTCGCTCGGCCTCGCCGCCAACGCCGGCGCCGCCGTCGCGCTGCCGCTGAAGGGGCTGTCGGCCGGCGTGTCGGTCCGCAACGCCGGCTTCGAGGTCAAGCCCTACCGGTCGAGCCGCGACCCGCTGCCGCTTGATCTCGGCGCCGGCCTTTCGTTCCGGCCATCCCCGTCGTTCGCGCTCGCCGCCGACCTGCACAAGCCCATCGACAACCGGCTGAACTTCGGCCTCGGCATCGAGGGATGGGTCGGCCAGTACCTCGTCCTGCGCGGCGGCTACTCGAGCCTGGGCGTCGACCTCCAGACCGGCGGCTCGAGCGACATCCTCGCCGGCATCTGCGGCGGCCTCGGTGTCCGCTACAAGGGCTACCAGGTCGACTACGCGGTCACGCCGATGCTGCCCATCGGCGTCACCCACCGCGTCTCGCTCGCCTTCAGCCTCTAGGCCGCGCCGCCAAAGCGAATGAAACGCCAGTACCTGCGCGACCTGAAGGCCGGCATCAGCGTCGACACGATTCTCTACTGCTCGCGGCGCGACATCAAGGAACGGCGCGACGGCGGTTCGTTCCTGACGTTCGAACTGCGCGACCGGACCGGCTCGGTCAACGCCATCATGTGGGACCGGATCGACGATGCGCTGCGCTGCGTCGAGCCGGGCGGGTTCTACCACGTGCAGGGACGGCTTGGCGAGTACCAGGGCAGGCCCCAGCTGAACGTGACCGCCATCTACCCGGCCGCGCCCGACGAAATCGTCCGCGAAGACTTCACCGCCACGACACGGTACGACCGCGGCGAACTGATGAAAGAGCTGTCCGGGTACGTCGCCGCGGTCAAGGACCACCACCTGCGCGGCCTGCTGGAGTCGTTCTTCAACGATGCGCAGTTCGCGGCGCACTTCGCCGAGTCCCCGGCCGCGGCCAGCGTCCACCACGCCTTCATCGGCGGCCTGCTGGAGCACACCGTCCTGATGTGCCGGATGGCCGCTCCCCTGCCCGGCATCTACCGCGAGCTCAACGGCGACCTGTTGATGGCCGGCGTCATTCTGCACGACATCGGCAAGATCGACGAGTACGTCTACGACATGGCCATCGACCACACCTGGGACGGCCGCCTCATCGGCCACATCGTCATGGGCCACGACATGGTCCGCGAGCGCATCGCGACGCTGCCGGACTTCCCCGAGGAGCTCGCCCGGATGCTCCTGCACATCATCGTCTCGCACCACGGTCAGATGGAGTTCGGCTCGCCCAAGACGCCCAAGTTCGCCGAAGCCCTGGTCGTGCACTTCCTCGACAACCTCGACGCCCGGGTCGCGATGTTCCGCGAAGCCGTGGACCGCAACCAGGGCGTCAAGTGGACGGATTATCACCCCTATCTCGAAACCAACGTCTACATCGGCGAGCGGGGAAAACCCGGCCCTGCCTGACGCGGCGCTCGCCGCGCTGACCGCGGCCGCCGACGGTCTCGGCATACCGATGGACGCCGGGCTCGCCGGGCGCCTGCTCGGCTACGTCGCCCTGCTCCGCGAGTGGAACGCGCGCATCAACCTCGTGTCGCGCCGCGACACCGGCCGGCTCGTCTCCTATCACCTCGTCGACTCGCTTGCGGCGCTGCGCTACCTGCCGGAGTCGGGCCGGGCCGCCGACATCGGGTCGGGCGCCGGCCTGCCCGGCATCCCGCTTGCGCTCTGCCGGCCCGGGATCGAATTCACCCTGGTCGAGTCCTCGTACAAGAAATCGCTCTTCCTGCGGACCGCGGTCGAGTCGCTCGGGCTCGCCGGTGTGAAAGTCGCGGCGGCGCGGGCCGAGGAACTCCCCCCGATGGAGTGTGACGCTGTCTTCGGACGCCAGACCGGCCCGGTGAACGACACCCTCATATGGTGCGGCCGGCACTGTCGCCTGGGCGGTACGGTCGTACTCCACAAGACCGCCGACTCGGTCGCCGAACTGCGCCGCAGCACCAAGGCGCTTGCTCGCTCCCGGCTGACGCTCGAGCGCGTCGACACGGTCAACCTGCCCATGACCGGTATCCCCCGCCGCTTCGCGGTGCTGCGCCGCGCCTGAGAACCGCCCCTCCAACAAAAAAGAAAGAAGGCCGTTAGGCCTTCGTTCTTTTACGGGATGTAACTATAAAGCGTGCTCGGACCGTGCGAAGCTCGTAGAAAGGAGGTGATCCAGCCGCACGTTCCCGTACGGCTACCTTGTTACGACTTCGCCCCAGTCATCGGCCCTGCCTTAGGCCCTCGTAAAGAGGGGCTTTGGGCATTGCCAACTCCCATGGCGTGACGGGCGGTGTGTACAAGACCCGGGAACGTATTCACCACTGCATGCTGATCAGTGATTACTAGCGATTCCATCTTCAAGTAGGCGAGTTGCAGCCTACTATCCGAACCATGGCCGCTTTTGCGGGATTAGCATCACCTCGCGATGTAGCAACCCACTGTAACGGCCACTGTAGGACGTGTGTAGCCCTGGGCATAAAGACCATGATGACTTGACGTTATCCCCACCTTCCTCCTCCTTGACGGAGGCAGTCTCCTTAGAGTGCACCATCACTGGTTAGCAACTAAGGACAGGGGTTGCGCTCGTTGCGGGACTTAACCATACACCTCACGGCACGAGCTGACGACAGCCATGCAGCACCTGTGTAAGCTCCAGGGAAAAACCCCGGTCGGTTCCCTTTCGGGTCCCTACCACTTACATGTCAAGCCCAGGTAAGGTTCTTCGCGTAGCATCGAATTAAACCACATCCTCCACCGCTTGTGCGGGTCCCCGTCAATTCCTTTGAGTTTCAACCTTGCGGCCGTAGTCCCCAGGCGGTACATTTATCGCGTTAGCTACGGCACGGGGGTTACCCCCCACGCCTAATGTACATCGTTTACAGCTAGGACTACCAGGGTATCTAATCCTGTTTGCTCCCCTAGCTTTCGTGTTTCAGCGTCAGGAACATTCCAGAAGCCTGCCTTCGCTATTGGCGTTCCTTCCGATATCTACGCATTTTACCGCTACACCGGAAGTTCCAGCTTCCTCTCCTGCCCTCTAGACCGGTAGTATCGACAGCACTTTCCCGGTTGAGCCGTGAGCTTTCACCATCGACCGGCCGGTCCGCCTACACACCCTTTACGCCCAGTGAATCCGGACAGCGCTCGCCCCCTACGTATCACCGCGGCTGCTGGCACGTAGTTAGCCGGGGCTTCCTCTGGGAGTACCGTCACCGTTGCGGCAGTTACTACGCAACGGCCTCGTTCCCCCTGTAAGGAGTTTACATCCCGAAAGACTTCATCCTCCACGCGGTGTCGCTGGGTCAGGCTTTCGCCCATTGCCCAAATTTCTAGACTGCTGCCTCCCGTAGGAGTGGGGACCGTATCGCAGTTCCCCTGTGGCCGGTCACGCTCTCACGCCGGCTACCCGTCTTTGCCATGGTGGGCCGTTACCCCGCCATCAAGCTGATAGGACAAGAGCCCGTCCCGAGGTAGCACCTTGCGGCGCCTTTCCTGAAGCAGAGATGCCTCTGCCGCAGCACATGGAGAATTAGCCCGCCTTTCGGCGAGTTGTGCTCCTCCTTGGGGATGGCTGCCCTTGTATTACTCACCCGTTCGCCGCTAAGTACACCATTGTATTGCTACAACGATGCACCCCGCTCGACTTGCATGTCTAAGACACACCGCCAGCGCTAGTCCTGAGCCAGGATCAAACCCTCCAAGCAAACTGACTAAAGGTATTTGATTATGGCACGATCCGAGCACGCTTTGGGTTACATCCGAATTATCAAAGAGCGATATCTCTGTGGGTCAGCATAGCAGAAAACGGCCGGGTGTCAACGTCCACTTCGCGGAATCTGCACGCGCATCGCGTTTCCCTGGTACGACGCGGCCGCAGTCGCTGACTTCAGCCCCTTGAGAGCGGCCCGGGGGCGCCCAGTACAAGGCACCCCCGGGCATCCTGATAGCAGTCCTACCGGCAGACCAGCAGCTTGGCCGACCCTGCCCTGCCGCCGCTGGCTACGCGCAGGAAGTAGACTCCCGGCTCCAGGTTCGGGGAAGCGATGCTCAGTCGCCCGTCGCGACTGCAAGTCGCTGATTCTGAATGCCTTACACGACCGGTCGCGTCGACGACGTCGACCCGCGCATCAGCGCCGGCCGGCCCCGCGTGCAGCCACAGCATCGGGGCTGACCACGACGGATTCGGCCATACCCTGACCGCCAGACCGCCCGACTGAAGCCGTGCCGGACCGGCCTGGATCTGCTCGCCCCCGCCGACGAGCCGGAACCGCCACAGCTCATTGGTCTTGGCACCCTTGGTCACGTAGTAGTCGCCGCTGTAAGCGACGCCGCCACCGTCTTTTACACGCCGGTTCGACATCCCGCGGGGCACTTCCGGGTACTCACGCCACGACGAATCGGCGGCCTCGAGCCGCCAGAACTCAGACGTGTTGGCGCCCTTCAGCACGGTCAGCCTCTCACCGCCCAGTACCATGCCGCCGCCGTTTTTGACCTTCTTCTTGCGGCCGGACGCACCGAACATCGGCACGTCGGTCTGGCCCTCGAGCCACAGGCTGCTGCGCGGGTCGAACCGGAAGATTTCGTTGTAGTAGCCCTTGAGGCAGTAGATGAGGCTGTCGCCCTGCGCCGCGAGCGCGCTGCCGACCTTGTACTTCGACTTGCCGCTCAGGCCCAGGGGCGCGTCCGGCAGCGGTTCCCAGCTGTCGGCCACGGTGTTGTACCGGAAGAACTCGCTCGTTCCGTTGCCCTTGAGCAGGTAAACCTGCCCGGTGTCGTTGATAACCGCGTGGACAAGCCCGGTGCCGCCGTAGGCCGCCTTGCCCCGAGGCCCGGGCGGAATCTCGGCCAGCTCGGTCCAGCCCAGCGCGGGGTCGTAGCGGTAGAACTCGAATGTCCGGTTGCCCTTGACGACGTAGAGCCGGCCGTTACCATCCGCGGCGACGGCGCCACCCTTGCTCACCTTCCTGCCGGCCATGCCGTCAGGCACGGGCGGCAGCGTGGCCCAGGTGCCGGCGGCGATGTCGTAGCTGTAGGCCTCGGCAGTCTTGTTGCCCTTGATGACGTACAGCTTCTCAGCATCGGAGCATATCGACCCGCCCTTGGACATCGCTCGGCCCGCATCGCCCCACGGCACATCGGGCAGCTGGGTCCATTGACCGATGGCCTCGTTCACCACGCCGAACACGAAGGAAACGGTGTCGTTGCCGGGCGCACCGTCGCCGGCCAGGGCGGTCGAGCAGCGCGCGGTGTAGTAGCCGATCTGGGCCGCGAACCACGTCGGGAATCGCACCACCGTGTCCAGCCCGTTCGCCGGCAGGTCGACGAAGGCCCGGGCCTGCGAGTACACCGGCACGCCATCCCGCTCGATGCGGTAGTACACGCTGCAGGTGACCGCGGTCGCGCCCCGGTTGCGCCACCGCGCCGCAGGCGTGAACGTTGACTGGTAGGAGACGTTGCCGGCCGGGACCTCGATGGCCTCGACTGCCGCGTCCGGCGTCGGTCCGCTGACGTACACCAGCCCCGCGGCCCGGTCGTTGCCGCGGTCGTAGTCGAACTGCGCCATCGTCGAGCAACTGACCGCCCAGGTCCCGTATGCGCCGGAGGTCCAGTTGGGGAAGACGACGGCCAGGGTTTCGCCCGGTGCCAGCGTCAGCGAGGTGTCGACCGTGTAGCCGTCGCCGATTCGGAACCGGCACTGGCCGCTTGCCGGGCGCAGGCTGAAGTTGCGCACGCTCGCTACCGGCGCCACGATCGTGCCGGGCGCAACGGTCCCGGTCGGCGCGAGCACCGCCGCTACGCCGACGTCCGGGATTTCCTGCAGCCGCAGCACGACCGGGTCGGTGTAGTTCGGGTAGCCCCAGTGCGCGTAACCGGCCACCAGCACGTCGTCGCCGTACGCGCGCACCACGGTCGCGGCGTTGCTGCCGCCCGAGCCCGGCGGCTGGAACGCGTAGACCCAGCCCTGGTCACCGGCCGAGCTGTACTTGACCACGGCGAGGTAGTAGCGGCTCGACCCGCCCCAGTAGTAGCCGCCGACGATCACGCTGCCGGCCGCATCGACGTCGACCGAGTAACCCGCGTCGGCGCCGGCGCCGCCGTCGTACAGCCGCGCCCACAGTCTGGTCCCGGTCGAATTGTACTTCAGCGTCATCAGGTCCAGCGAACCCGAACCCGACCCGGTGCCGCAAACGACCGCGTTGCCCGCCGCGTCGAGCTTGACGTCGGCACCGTAGTCCGACCCCGACCCCGGGCCGTTGAAAGTCTGCGCCCACTCCAGGACGCCGTCAAGGGTGTAGGAAACGGTCAGCGCGTCTGTTCCACCGACGCCGGGCGACACCTGCCCGGTGGCGACCACGCGGCTGCCTCGCAGGTCGAGCGCGCGCAGGAACTCGCTGGCCGTACCCGAACCCGGGTAATCGCGCTGCCAGATTATCGTGCCGGTCGCGTCCAGCCGCAGGATGGTGGCATCGTACTGGGTCGAGCTCGTGTGCGTCTGGCCGCAGGCAAAAACGGCCCCGGCCGCGACCGCGATGTCGGTACCCGCTTCGCTGGTCGTCGGCACGGTCGAGCGCGAGACTGTCCGCAACCAGTCCGGCACGCCGGTGACTGCGTGCAGCCTCAGCACCACGAAATCGTACCCGGTAGACTGGTTGACGATGCTGCCGGTCACGTAGACCTCGTCGCCGGAGACCGCGATTGCCCGGCCCGAGTTGTAGCCGCCGACGCTGTCGCCCTGCACGCGGCGCGTCCAGGCCAGGCCACCGGCTGCCGACCACTTGGCGACGACGAGGTCCGACCCGCCCAGCGTCGCGTAGGCCGTGCCGGTAACGTACACGGCGCCGTCCCCGCCCAGTGCGATGGCGTAGCCGTAGTCCGACCCGCCCAGGTCCAGCCCCTCGGACCAGAGCAGTTCGCCGGCGCTGGAGTACTTCATCACGATGATGTCCATACCCGGCGCGGCGTACTGCCCGTAGGCGCAGACGTGCACGTTCCCGGCCGCGTCGGTGACCGCGCTCTGGGTCGTCATCATGTACTGGTTTGGGAAACTGACCGCATACTGGTGGTGGCGCACCCACAGCGTGTCGACTTGCCCGACGGCGATCGTCGCCGTGAGCAGGACCAGCAGGACCGAAGCACAACGAGACATTCAAGCCTCCCCTGAGTCGAGAACCTGAAGCGAGCTCCTGCAAACAAAAAAGGAGCGGGCGCAACCGCCCTGCTCCCAAGCCGGCCGCTAACCCTGCCGGCCGGCTCAGCCAAGCTAAATTATTATACTAGAACGCTATACAGTGGTCAAGCCGCCGGTCCGCCCGGATTCAGCCCGAGCTCTTGTCCCCGGGCTTGCTTGGCGCGGAGTCTGCCGGCTTCGCCGGCGCGCCGCTCGCGTTCTTGCCCTTGTAGTCGGTGGTGTAGAACCCCGAGCCCTTGAAGATGAGCCCGCTGCCGCCGGAGATTATCTGCTCGACGCAGTTGCGCTTGCGGCACTTCGGGCAGTTCTTGATGGGCGGGTCGACGATGCGCTGGAACTCGCTGAACCGGTGCCCGCACTTCTGGCACTGGTACTCGTAGGTCGGCACGGCTGGGAAAAGAGCGGGGTGGAGAGGCTTGCTCCCCACCCCGCCGGGAGTCAGTCTAGTAGTCCATCCCGCCGCCGCCGGCCGGCATCGGGGGAGTCTTTTCTTTCTCGGGCAGCTCGGCGATGGCGCACTCGGTCGTCAGCATCAGGCTGGCCACCGAGGCGGCGTTCTGCAGCGCCGCGCGTGTCACCTTGGTCGGGTCGAGCACGCCGGACACGAACATGTCCTCGTACTCGAGCGTGTCGCAGTTGAAGCCCATGTTGGCCTTCTCGGCGCGCACGCGCTCGTAGACGATCGAGCCGTCGACGCCCGCGTTCGAGGCCAGCATCCGGATCGGCTCCTGCAGCGAGCGCTTGACGATGTTCGCGCCGATGGCCTCGTCGCCCTCGAGCTTCATCTTTTCCAGCGCCGGCAGGCAGCGCACCAGGGCGACGCCACCGCCCGGCACCACGCCCTCTTCGACCGCCGCGCGGGTCGCGTGCAGCGCGTCCTCGACGAGCGCCTTCTTGGCCTTCATCTCGATCTCGGTCGCGGCGCCGACGTTGATGACCGCCACGCCGCCGGCCAGCTTGGCCAGCCGCTCCTGCAGCTTCTCGCGGTCGTAGTCGGACTTGGTGTCCTCGACCTGCTTGCGGATGAGCTCGATGCGGGCGGTGATGTCGGCCTTCTTGCCCGCGCCCTCGACGATGGTCGTGTTCTCCTTGTCGATGACCACGCGCTTGGCCACGCCGAGGTCCGACACCTGGATGTTCTCGAGCTTCACGCCGAGGTCCTCGGAGATGAGCCGCCCGCCGGTCAGCACGGCGATGTCTTCGAGCATCGCGCGGCGACGGTCGCCGTAGCCCGGCGCCTTGACCGCGCAGCAGCGCAGCGTGCCCTTGATGTGGTTGACGACGAGACCGGCCAGCGCCTCGCCCTCGACCTCTTCGGCGATGATGAGGATGGGCTTGCCGCGCTGGGCGACCTTCTCCAGCACCGGCAGGATGTCGCGCATCGAGGAGACCTTCTTCTCGTACAGCAGCACGAGCGCGTCCTCGATGGTCGCTTCCATCTTCGAGTTCTGGGGCGAGGTCGTGCCCGGCTCGAGCGCGAAGTAGGGCGACAGGTAGCCGCGGTCGAACTGCATGCCCTCGACGACCTCGAGCGTCGTCTCGAGCGACTTGGCTTCCTCGACCGTGATGACGCCTTCCTTGCCGACCTTCTCCATCGCGTCGGCGATGAGCTTGCCGATTTCCTTGTCGTTGTTCGCGGAGATGGTCGCGACCTGCTCGATCTCCTCGCGGCCGGTGGTCTTCTTCGAAATCTTTTTCAACTCGGCGACCACGGCTTCGACCGCCTTGTCGATGCCGCGCTTCAGCGCCATCGAATTGGCGCCGGCGGTGACGTTCTTCAGGCCCTCGCGGTAGATGGCCTCGGCCAGCACCGTCGCGGTGGTCGTGCCGTCGCCCGCCACGTCCGAGGTCTTGGACGCGACTTCCTTGATCATCTGCGCGCCCATGTTCTCGAACTTGTCCTCGAGCTCGACTTCCTTGGCTACGGTCACGCCGTCCTTGGTGACCGTCGGGGCGCCCCACTTCTTGTCGATGATGACGTTGTGACCCTTGGGCCCCAGCGTTACCTTCACGGCGTGGGAGAGCTTCTCGGCGCCGCGCAGTATCGCGCGCCTTGCTTCGTCTTCGAAACGCAATTCCTTAGCCGGCATTGCCAATCCTCCTTACTTGCTGTCTTTCTCGACGATGGCGAGGACGTCTTCCTCGCGCATGATGAGGTATTCCTCTTCGCCGACGCGGATCTCGCTGCCCGAGTACTTGCCGAACAGGATGATGTCGCCCTTCTTGACGTCCATCGGGATGCGCTTGCCGTCATCGTCGACGCGCCCGCTGCCCACCGCGATGACCTTGCCCTGCTGCGGCTTTTCCTTGGCGGAATCCGGGATGATGATGCCGCCCTTTTTCACTTCCTCGTCGATCCTGTCGACCAGTATGCGGTCCTGCAACGGCCTGACCTTCATTGCTCCTCCTTGCGGAATGCAGTTAATCTACCATTGCACGCAGGCAGCAGCGGCCTGGGCTTGCTGTCCTAATACGCTGTGCCTGTGAAACTTAGCTCGCTTGCCGTCGCGCCCGGGGCCGGATGGGGACTCAGGCTGACGCCACGCCATAACCCTTTCCCCTCACTGACTTTAGACCACGATGCCGGCGTTCGGATTCAGGCCGCCGGCCTCGGCATGTGCCCGCGCAGACAGGGCTAACACGCCACCAGGCAATGACTTGTGTGATGGGCGATATCTGAATTGAACAGATGACCTCCTCCTTGTAAGGGAGGCGCTCTAGCCAACTGAGCTAATCGCCCTGCCGGTCGATTATATGACGGGCACGCTACAAGTCAACCGGGCGTTGACAGCCGCGCCGGCCGCCCTATCCTGACCTGTGGCATCGACTGACAACGGTCCCCTGCCCCTGCTCATCGGCGGCGAATGGGTCGCGACCGAACGCACCCTGAAAGTCGCCAATCCCTACACCGAAGACACCTTTGCCGAAGTCTCTGCCTGCTCCGACTCAGAGGTCGACGCGGCCGTGGCTGCGGCCGAAGCCGGGGCCGAGGCGATGCGCGCGCTTCCCGCCCACGCCCGCCGCGACACACTCGACCGCGCCGCCCGCCTGCTCGAAGACCGCGCCGCGGTGTTCACCGACACCATCATCGCGGAGGCCGGCAAACCCCGCAAGTACGCCGCGGCCGAGGTCGCGCGCGCGGTCGAAACGTTCCGCTTCGCCGCGGCCGAAGCCCTGCGCACTCACGGCGAGACCGTGCCGATGGACGCCTCGCGCGGCAGCGAGCACCGGCGCGGCTTCTGGTATCGCCGCCCGCTCGGCGTGATTGCCGCCATCACGCCCTTCAACTTCCCCTTGAACCTCGTCTGCCACAAACTTGCCCCGGCCTTCGCCGCGGGCAACGCCGTCGTGCTCAAACCGGCCAGCGCCACGCCGGTCACCTCGCTCAAACTCGCCGAAGTCCTGCTCGAAGCCGGCCTGCCCCCGCTCGCGCTCAACGTCATCGTCGGCTCCGGGTCCGGCCCCGGCCTCACCCTGGTCCGCGACGCCCGCGTGCGAATGGTCACATTCACCGGCTCGCCCGAAGTCGGCGAGACAGTCAAACGCGAGTCGGGCCTGCGCCGCGTCGCGCTCGAACTCGGGTCCAACTCCGGCGCGCTCGTCGACGAGACCGCCGACCTCTCTTCCGCGCTCAAGCGCTGCCTCGCCGGCGCGTTCGCCTACTCGGGCCAGGTCTGCATCCACACCCAGCGCCTGTACCTGCAGGAAAGCATCGCGGCCGAGTTCACCGAGCGGTTCGTCGCCGCGGCCGAGCGGCTCATCTGCGACGACCCGGCCCTGCCCGACACCGACGTCGGCCCGATGATCAGCCGCGCCGCGCTCGCCTCGGCCCAAGCGCTCATCGAGCGGGCAGTGGCCTCGGGCGCGCGCCTGCTCTGCGGCGGCCGCAGTGAAGGCACCATCCTCTACCCCACCGTGCTCGCCGATGCCCGGCCCGAGATGGACGCGGTCTGCGAAGAGGCCTTTGCCCCGGTCGTCACCGTCGAGACCTTCGGCCGGTTCGAACAGGGACTCGAGCGGTACAACGCCGGGTCGGCCGCGGGCCGCTACAGCTACGGCCTCACCGCCGGCGTGTTCACCCGCGACCTCGGCCGCGCCTTTCGGGCCATCGAGACGCTCGACGCCGGCTCAATCTACATCAACGATTCGGCCACCTTCCGCGCCGACCACCAGCCCTACGGCGGCGTCCGGGACTCCGGCATCGGCCGCGAAGGCCCGCGCTTCGCCATCGAAGAGATGACCGACATCGTGATGGTCTCCTTCAACCTCGGCTGAAGCGCCGCCCGACCGTGGACCCGCGTTGCCTGCCGGCGGTTCACTGACTGGTTCGCCTCCGCGCTGACTTCGGCGCTGGCCTCCTGCCTCTTCCACGAACTGGACCCTCCCCTCGCCGCAGAACTCAAGCCCCGCCTGCTTCGTGCCTTGAGGCCGCGGCTTGAAGCCCGTCTCAGCGCCCGGATAAATGGGATAAATGGGGATAAATGGGGACGCTACCCGTTTTCCCAACACGACAGTCTGCGCAGATTCAGACGCACTTCAGACTACCTCTCATCGCCAACCTGCAGAGGAAATGGGTAGCGTCCCCATTTAAGAGGCATCTCAGGGATAGCCGGTACCAGGATATCGGCGCCGTACTGTAAAATGGAGCAACACCGCTGGCCGGGCGGCTGCTACCAGCCCTCTCGGCTAACGGCAATGGGATTGCGTCTGTCGGTCTGCCCTACCCGAAGATGCGGGTACGCCAGCGCTCGAACTCGTCGAAGTACATCTCAGCCACCTTGCGGAACAGCTCCGGGTCGCGCGTCTGAGCCTGTGCCGCCGCGAGTCGTTGTTCGCGCTCGTCGCTCGCCGGCTCGGTGTCCAGCGCAATCGGCCGCAGAACAGAGAGCCAGGGGATGCACGCTCGCAGGCGGTCACCCTTGAGCCCCGCTTCACTCATTCGCTTGGTCGTTTCAGCCGTGACCACCTCGGCCCACTTGGCGTCGAACGGCCGGCCGCGCGCCAACGGCTTGGCCTCGGCCGCAACCGCTCCGCCCTTGTAGTGGTGCGACAGCGGCTTGGGCACGAGCCGGGCCTGCTGCAACGCCGGCAGGCGGTCGAGTTGTCCCGAGGACTCCATCGCCGCAAACAGCCCCTCGGTCAGCCCGCGCAAGAGCGCCAGTCCCTCGGCCGGGATGATGTTCAGTTCCACGGTCTTGGCCGAGACCTCGTCCAAGCGCACCTCGCGCGACTTGCCCCGCCAGTTCAGGGGCCGGTCCGGCCGGGGCCGCGTGGTCCGGAGTATGCGCCAGAGCTTGTGGCAGAAGTCGAAGGCAGTTCGGCGCACGTCCATCATCGGCAAGACGCCCAGCTCGTCCATCACCTTGTGCACCGCCCGGTCGAGTGTGTCGCGCTCCAGGGCGGCCTGCGCCGCCCGGCGCACCCGCAACTCCCGCTTGAGCGGGTCGAGCGGAGGCTTGCCTTCGGCCCTCCTCGCCGCGGCCGTCTTGATGTCGTAGGTGTCGACCTGCGCTGCGACCCTGGGCGGCAGGGTTGCAGCGCAGGGCGACACCTACGACATCAAGACGGCCGCGGCGAGGAGGGCCGAAGGCAAGCCTCCCCTCGACCCGCTCAAGCGGGAG
>JAWOHG010000046.1:0-27223 GCA_046485245.1 bacterium | reverse complement strand
GTGGTGGCCGGCCTTGCCCTGTACCGTCAGGTCGAAGCGGCGGGTCTGGGCCATGAATGGACCCGGGCGGAACCGCAGCTCACCCGAGGGCGCGTCGCCGAGCACGTGCAGGCCGAGCACGGCATCGACGCCGTCGAGACCGCCGTCGGCCACGAGCGGCACCGCGCCGCCGGGCGGGTCTTCCTCGGACGGCTGGAACAGCAGGCGCACCGAGCCGGGCAACTCGGCGCGATGTTCCTGCAGCCAGCGGGCCGCGCCCAACAGCATCGCCATGTGGGCATCGTGACCGCAGGCGTGCATCACTCCTTCGTTCTGCGAGCGGTAGTCGCGGTTCAGGGCTGTGCGGGCCTCGGTGACGCGCAGGGCGTCCATATCGGCGCGCAGGGCAATCATCGGGCGCTCGGAGCTGCCCTGGACCGTCGCGATGACGCCGGTGCCGGCGGCAGGACGGTGCTCGATGCCCAGTTCGGCGAGCATCGCCATCACCTTGCGCTGGGTCTCGACTTCCTTCATCCCCAGCTCGGGGTGCTGGTGGAACCAGCGGCGCAGGCCGATTACCCACTCGACCAGGTTGTTGTCGACAGTGACGTTCACTCTGCCCTCCCGGTGACTTCGGCCAGCGCGGCCTCGTACTCGCGCAGGGCGCCGGGGCCGAAGCAGACGCAGGTTGCCTGTTCGATTCGCGGATGGCGTGCGAGCGCGGCAGCGAGCTCGGTGACCGCGATGCGGGCGGCGCGTTGCAGC
Source organism: bacterium (assembly GCA_046485245.1). Taxonomy (GTDB): domain Bacteria; phylum Hydrothermota; class Tepidihabitantia; order Tepidihabitantales; family Tepidihabitantaceae; genus CBFGJX01. The sequence goes on along the minus strand of JAWOHG010000046.1, from coordinate 26,479 downwards.
GGGAAGCCGTAGGCGCCGGTGCTGATGGATGGGAAGGCGATGGTCCGGACCGCGTTCTGCGCGGCAAGCGCCATCGAGTCGCGGTAGCAGGCGGCGAGCAAGTCGTCCTCCTGCGCGTTGCCGCCGCGCCAGACCGGGCCGACCGTGTGAATGACCCACCTGGCCGGCAGGTTGTAGCCCGCGGTGATGCGGGCTTCGCCGGTCGGGCAGCCGCCGAGCCTGCGGCATTCCTCGAGCAGGCCCGGGCCGGCCGCGCGGTGAATCGCGCCGTCCACGCCGCCGCCGCCGAGCAGGCTGGTGTTGGCGGCGTTGACGATGGCGTCGACCGCGAAGCAGGTGATGTCGCCCGAGGCCAGCGACAGCCGGGCGGTGCCAGGCGAATTCGTGTTCATCGCTTGACAGTTCTAGCCCGGGACAGCGCGCGTGTCAACCGGCGGCGGGTTGACAACAGCGCACTCCCGGCGCAGTATCGAAGGGATGTTGCGGTTCGGATTGCTGCTGCTGTGCACGGCAAGCGGCTGGCCGTGCGGCGGGATGACCGGGGCGGCCGCGGGCAAGGGCCTGCGCCTGACCGCGGTGTTCAACCATTAGGTGCGAGAGGAGAGAGAAGTGAATAACGGCATTGTGATAAAGACCGAGAGCCTGGTGAAGACCTACCCGATGGGCCGGACAACGCTGACCGCGCTGAAAGATGTCAGCCTCGAGTTCCGGCGCGGCGAGTTCGCCGGGCTGGTCGGGCCGTCGGGCTCGGGCAAGACGACGCTGCTTAACATCATCGGCACGCTGGACGCGCCGACCTCGGGCAGCGCGACCGTGCTCGGCGAGCGCGTGGAGAAGCTCTCGCCGCGGCAGGCCGCGGCCCTGCGCAGCCGTCGAATCGGGTTCATCTTCCAGACCTTCAACCTGCTGCCGGTGTACACCGCGTACGAGAACGTCGAGTTCCCGCTGCTGCTGTTGGGCCTGGCGTCGGCCGAGCGGCGCAAGAAGGTGACCGACGCGCTGGACTGGGTCGGTCTGGCCGACCGGGCAAACTCGCGGCCGACCCAGCTTTCGGGCGGCGAGAGCCAGCGGGTGGCGATTGCCCGCGCCGTGGTCAAGCGGCCGGAAATCGTGCTCGCGGACGAGCCGACCGCCAACCTCGACGCCGAGAACTCGCACAAGATACTGCAGACCCTGGTCAGCCTGAACCGCGAACTGGGCACGACGTTCCTCTTCTCCACCCACGACGAGAAGGTCATCGGCTACTTGCGGCGCAAGATATCACTGGTCGACGGCGCGGTCGCCGAGGACCGCTCGCAGGAGCCGGCCGGGAGCGTGCGATGATGATACTGCGGCTGGCAATCCGCAACCTGCGCGGCGCGGGCATCCGGACCTGGCTCAACGCGCTGGCGCTCTCGTTCGCGTTCGTGGCCATCATCTTCGGGCAGGGCATGCTGCAGGGAGCGAACCGGCAGGCCGAGGATGCGTCGACCGCGTGGGAATTCGCGGGCGGCCAGTACTGGCAGGCGGACTACGACCCTTACGACCCGCTGACGCTGGAGTCGGCGCACGCGCCGGTGCCGCCCGAGCTGGCGGCGATCGCCCAGGCGGGCCGGGCCGCGCCGATACTGGTCATCCAGGGCAGCATCTACCCGCAGGGCCGCATCAAGCCCGTGCTGGTCAAGGGCATCGAGCCGGGCCAGCAGGTGCTTGAGCTGCCGACCGCGGCGCTGGAGAACCCGGGCGAGGAATTGCCGGTCCTGCTCGGGGCGCGGATGGCGCACTCGGCGGGGCTTGAGGTCGGCGACGAGGTGGCCGTGCAGTGGCGCGATGCGCTGGGCGCGTTCGACGCGCGCGACGGCCGGGTCGTCGCGGTGTTCAGCACCAGCGTCGGGACCATCGACAACGGCCAGGTCTGGGTGCCGCTGGAACGGCTGCGGGAACTGGCCGGGATGCCGGGCGAGGCGACGCTGGTGCCCGTGGCCCGGGGCCTGCGCAAGCCGCCGGCGGTCGCGGGCTGGACTTTTCGCACGAGCGCGTTCCTGCTCTCCGACCTGCGCGCGATGGTGCAGTCCAAGACGGTCGGCCAGTCGATAATGTTCATCGTGCTGTTCCTGCTGGCGATGCTGGCGATCTTCGACACGCAGGTGCTGAGCGTGTTCCGGCGGCGGCGCGAAATCGGGATGCTTGTCGCGCTGGGGATGACCAAGCTGCAGGTCATTGCGCTGTTCACGCTCGAAGGCGCGCTGCACAGCGTCTTCGCGGCTGCCCTCGGCCTCGCCTACGGCGCGCCGCTGTTCTATTACCTCGGCCGGTACGGCTTCAGCATCCCGGGCGGCGACTCGTGGGGCTTCGCGCTGGGCGAGAAGCTCTACCCGACCTTCACCGCCGGGCTGATACTGGGCACGACACTGCTGGTGTTCCTCGTGACGTCATTCGTGGCCTGGCTGCCGACGCGCAAGATCGCCCGGCTCAAGCCGACCGATGCGCTGGCGGGGAGGATGACGTGAGGGATTGTCGATCTCCGATTGCCGATCGTCGATTTGCGGACTGCGGGGAGGATGACGTGATGGAATTGTCGATCTCCGATTGTCGATCGTCGATTCACGGACTGCGGAAGGGAGATCGGTGATGCTGGGGTTCCTGGCCAAGGGGCTGCTGCGCGACCGGAGCCGCAGCCTGTTCCCGCTCCTGACCGTGGCCATCGGCGTGTCGCTGACGGTCGTGATGGACGCCTACATGCGCGGCGCGATGGACAGCATTCTCCGGACGACGGCCGGCTTTGTCAGCGGCCACGTGCGGGTGACGACGCGGGCGTCGGCGCGGGAGGGAATCGGGGCGTCGAACGAGCTGGCGCTGCTCGACGCCGGCGCGCTGGTGGGCGAACTCGAGCGCGACTGGCCGGCAATCACCTGGACCCCGCGCATCCGGTTCGGCGGGCTCATCGACGTGCCCGACTCGACCGGCAACACCCGCGTGCAGGCGCCGGGCGCGGGACTGGCCGTCGACCTGTCGCCGGGCAGCCCGGAGCGCTCGATACTGAAGCTGGAACGCTCGCTGGCGAGCGGGAAGCTGCCGACGGCCCCGGGCGAGGTGCTGCTCTCGGACGACTTCGCGCGCCGGCTCGGGGTCGGGCCGGGCGACCGGCTCACGCTGGTCTCGTCGACGATGAACGGCTCGATGGCGGTGGCCAACTTCACGCTGGCGGGCACGGTGCGGTTCGGGGTGAGCGCGATGGACCGGGGCGCGCTGGTCGCCGACATCCGCGACATCCAGCGGGCGCTGGACATGGCCGACGCGGCCGACGAGGTGCTCGGGTTTCTGCCCGGCGGCGGGTACGACGACCGCGCGGCGGCGCAGTTGGCAGCGGATTTCAACGCGGCACGGGCCGGCGGCGACGAGTTCGCGGCGGAGATGGGCACGCTGCGCACGGCCAGCGGCCTGGGCTCGATGATCGACCTCATCGGCGCCGCCTCGGCGCTCATCGTCGCGATATTCGTGATGGCGATGGCGGTCGTGCTGTGGAACGCCGGGCTGATGGGCAGCCTGCGCCGCTACGGCGAAATCGGCATCCGGCTGGCCCTGGGCGAGTCCAAGCCCGCGGTGTACGGCACGCTGCTGGCCGAGGCCTTCCTCATCGGGCTGGTCGGCTCGGCCGCGGGCACCGCGGTCGGGCTGGGCCTGAGCTACTGGCTGCAGGAGGTCGGCGTCGACATCGGCGGGATGATGCGCAACGCGTCCATCGTGATGGACGACGTGCTGCGCGCGCGCATCGCGCCGGCGAGCTACCTCGTCGGGTTCCTGCCCGGGCTGCTGGCGACCTTCATCGGCGCGGCGATATCGGGGCTGGGTGTGTTCAGGCGCCAGACTGCGTCGCTGGCAAAGGAGTTTTCCGGATGAGTACGACAGTGACATTACTGCTCGCGCTGCTTCTGGGCGCGGCAGACCTGCCCGACGGCAACGCCCTGCTTCGGCGCATCGACGCCAACGCCGGGTCGGAGAACAAAGTAATCGTGAGCGAGATGACTATCCGCGGCCGGCGCGGCAGTCGGTCGGTGCGGACGATGTCGTGGGTGAGCGGCACGGACCGGGCGTTCACCGAGTACCTCGCCCCCGAGCGGGACCGCGGCACCAAGATGCTCAAGCTCGGGGACCAGCTCTGGACCTACTCGCCGGAGAGCGACCGGACGATACTCATCTCCGGCCACATGCTGCGCCAGTCGGTCGCCGGCTCGGACCTGTCCTACGAGGACGTGATGGAAGACCCCAGTCTCGCCAGCCTGTACACGGCGAGCGTGAGCGGGTCGGACTCGGTCGCGGGCCGCGCGGCGTGGAAGCTGGAACTGGCCGCGAAGTCGGCCGACGTCGCGTACCAGAGGCGCAACCTCTGGGTCGACAAGGAACGCAGCCTAGTGCTGAAAGAGGAGCGGTTCTCCAAGAGCGGCAAACTGCTCAAGACGATGGAGGTGCTGTCGGTGAAGCGGTTCGACGGCCGGTGGATGGCCGAGCGGGCCAGCTTCCGCGACGCGCTGAAGTCCGGCGGCGGCACCGAGTTCCGCATCGACTCGATCCGGTTCAACGTGCCGATACCGGACGTCATTTTCTCCAAGGCGTCGCTGCGGAAGTAGGCCGGCCCGCCCGCCGCGGGTTGACAAGAGGCCGGCGCGGGTCGAGAATGGGTCACCGGAAACGGGACGTCGATGAACGACAACAGCAAGACTCAATCCACCATCATCAAGACGGCGATGAGGCTGCTGGGCTGGCGCCGCCGCCAGCACCAGCTCTCCCGCACGCGCCACATCGTGGCGGTGCTGACGCGCTACGGGTTCAGCGAGGTGACGAAGCGGCTCGGGCTGGACGCGCTGTTCGGCCACCGCCGTCGGCTGGGCCGCGGGCGCGAGTGCCGCGAGGTGGAGACGCTGTCCGAGTCCGAACGGCTGGTCCGGGTGCTCGAGGAACTCGGCCCGACGTTCGTGAAGCTCGGGCAAGTGCTCTCGACCCGGCCCGACATCCTCTCGCCGGCCTACATCAAGGCCCTGTCCTGCCTGCAGGACCGGGTGCCGGGCGTCGAGTACGAGTTCATCGCGGAGACCATCAAGCGCGAGCTCGGCGGCGCGCCTGAAGAGGTCTTTGCCCGGTTCGACCGCACGCCGCTGGCCGCGGCGTCGCTGGCCCAGGTGCACGCGGCGCGTCTGAAGAGCGGCGAGGAGGTCGTGGTCAAGGTCCAGCGCCCCGACGTGGCCGGAATTGTCGAGGGCGACCTCGCCATCCTTCAGTCGCTGGCCAAGCAGGCCGAGCGCCGGCTGCCCGAGAGCGCGGTGCTCGACCCGGTGCCGCTGGTCGAGGAGTTCAGTCGCAGCATCAGGCAGGAACTGGACTACATCCGCGAGGGCCAGAACTGCGACATCTGCCGGCGCAACTTCAAGAACAACCCGGACGTCGCCGTCCCGGCCATGTACTGGGACTACACCACGCGGCGCGTGCTCGTGCAGGAGCGGTTCGAAGGCACGAAGCTGACCGATTCGGCGGCGCTCGAGGCGGCGGGCGTGGACCGGCACAAGCTCGCGGCCAACGGGTGCAAGGCGTACATGCAGATGGTGTTCGACCACGGGTTCTTCCAGGCCGACCCCCACCCGGGCAATCTCATCCTGCTGGCCGACGGCCGCATCGGCATCATCGACTACGGGATGTTCAGCCGCATCAGCGACGACACCCGCGAACTGCTGGTCGACCTGATGCTGGCGGCGTACGAGCGCAAGCCCGGGGCGCTGGTGCGGCTGGTGATGCAGGCCGGGTACGCCGACAAGATGGTCGACGAGGCGGCCCTGCGGGCCGACGTCGGCGACCTCATCGACCGCTACTACGGGGTCGAACTCGAGCGGATGTCGCTCGGGACGATCACGCGCGAGTTGCTCGCGGTCCTGCGGCGTCACCACATCCGCATCCCGCCCGGGCTGTCGATGCTGCTGCGCGGCATCGGCACCATCGAGGGGCTGGGGCTCGTCATCGACCCGCAGTTCCGGCTGGTCGACGAGATGAGGCCGTTTGTCAAGCGCGTGGCGTGGGAGCGGTTCGGCCCGGCGATGTGGCTGCGCAACCTGCGGCGGTCCGGGGCCGACATCAGCGCGCTGTCGCGCACCCTGCCCGCCGACCTGCGCCAGATAATCGACTGGCTCAAGCGCGGCGAGTTCAAACTGTCGCTCGACCAGGAAGAACTGCGCGAGATATTCCAGAACCTCGGCCGGTCCAACAACCGGCTCGCGGTGTCCATCGTCATCGCCGCGCTCATCATCGGCTCGTCGCTGTTGATGTTCGCCCACCCGGCCGGGTTCGAGCGGCTGGTGCCGACGGTCGGCATCGGCGGGTTCATCGCGGCCGGGCTGCTGGCCATGCTACTGTTTTTCTCCGCCATCCGCGGCGGCTGGCTGTAGCGCGGCTGGCGGCGGGCAGTGGCCCGCCGCCGGCGCTTGGTATCTCCTGACTAATCGGTCCTGACCAGCTTCTTCTGCGTTCTACCCAGGTCCGTGGTCAGTTGGATAGTTGGATGAATACACCCCGGCCGCGAGGGCGCAGTCGTCAAAACTAAGTCTATGACGGTCAACCACTTAGGAATAGGGGAAGTGTCCCGAGTATCCGAGTATGCCTTTTCGGGGCGCGGCTCTGCTGCTTCCTCAATTCCATCATCAGCGTCACCAGTTCGACCATCTTGTCATGCCGCGCCTTGACATCGCTCCGTAATAGGTGAGTGTTCCTAATTCACTCCGGAACTTCCCCGCCTTGACATTACTCGCAGACTCGGGAAGCGTCCCGCTTCCGGCGGACTTGTTCCAGCCCGACTCGAAGGTCAGTCCGTGGGGCAAACCCGAGTTCCGTCCGAGCTTTGCCGATCCGGTAGGTGGCATGCACCATCGTTCCCCGCACCGCGCCGCGCGTGAATGACGGCGGGCGCCCGCTCACCCGGCTCGCGAGTTCGAACAGCCCGGCCAGCGCGACGGCCAGCCAGCCCGGCACAGACGGCAGATGCTCACGATCGGTCATTCGCGCCAGGCTCAGGAAATACTCCCGGATGGTTATAGCTTCGGCTCCGCCGATGATGTAGGCTTCACCGACCAATCCATGCCTGGCGGCCGACAGTATCCCGTCTACAGCGTCGTCCTGATAGATGAGCTGGACCAACCCGCTGCCGCCGGCCGCCAAGACCATCTGTCCGGCCCGAATGAGCTCCAGCGGACCAAGGGTCCAGTTCTTGTCGTCCGGACCGTAGACCTCGGTTGGCTGCACGACAACCGCCGGGAGTCCTCTATCGCGCACCAGTGACCGGATGACTTCCTCGGCGTCCAGCTTCGTGTCGCAATACGGCTCGCCGCTGTACTGATGCGGCGTCGCCTCGTCAGTGTCCGCCCCGGCCGCCATGCCGTACACCCAAGCTGTACTGCAATAGAGGAACCGCTCGACCCGTCCCGCCAGCGCGGCCAGAGCTAGGTGCCGAGTGCCCTCGACGTTCACCTGCCGGAAGTACGACCACGGCCTGAACTCATTGGCCAGAGCCCCGGCAAAGTGAAACACCGCACGGCAGCCCTCAATCGCGCGCTCCAGGGACGGGACGTCAGTCATGTCACCGGCCACGATTTCGGCTCCAGCCGCGGCTAACTCTGCCGCACGCGCCGGCTGCCGGGCCAAGCCTCGAACCTTGGCGCCGTCGGCAAGCAATCGCCGCGCGGTCATCCCGCCCAACAGCCCGGTTGCGCCGGTGACCAGCACCAGCTTGTCGCGCCAATCCCAGGATCGCGCTGTCGGCACGTCTACTCCTGCCGGCCGTAAGCTGTCAGCCGCAAGCCGTGAGCTGTCACCGTGCAGCTTCAGCATCCGCTCGACCTGGCACGTTGGTTGGGCAGAAACCGTACAACGTTCATCGTGGGCCGGCATCCTCAACTGGAAACTGGAACCTGGCAAATGGGAACTCGCGGCGAAGCCGCGTTGCGCCTTGACATCGCTCGCAAATATCGGGAGTGTCCCTTGCGGTCCCGGATGAGCGTCACTGTGCTCTTCTCGTTAGCGCACGACGATCTTGGTGTTCTGCCGGGGTTCGCCTGCGGATACCCGCACAAAGTAGACCCCGGATGTGACGTGGGCCCCGGACGCGTCCCGGCCGTCCCAGACGGCGCGGCCGTCTTCCTGCAAATCAAGAGCGCGGATGCGACGGCCCGCGCGGTCGTGAATGGTAACGTAACCTGATTTGTCGGCCGACCGGATGTGGAACGGTCCATGGCCGATGCGCGGCCGAACATCCAGTCTCGGGGCGGCAGCCGCCCCTTCAGCACCATCGATGCTGGCCGGGTACGGCGCGTTCCACCACGTTCCATTCAGCCCGGCGCCGGCGAACACGCATCCGGCGCCCGTGAACGGTCCGCCGGGCGTGTAAGAGAGTTTGGGGCGGGTCTCCGAGCCGGTGCCGGCGCTGCCCTCGTTGATGCGCAGCGTGTCCGACCATTGATCCGGCGTCGCGGCATGCGCGTGGCGCCGGTAGACCGACCGGTACACGTTATCGTCGCTGATGTAGGAAGCATTGATGTACTGGTTGCCGGGACTCGTGTAGCTGCGCAGGTCCGGGAACTGCTCGTCGGCCTGGGTTGACCCGGCAAGATAGGCCGGCGCTGACCAGCCTTGACCGACGCCGGCCATGTAGGAGTACTTGATATCCCAGTCACCGGAATTCTGGTAGTTCTGGGACCAGAGACACCAGACGGTCGCAGCGGACTCTGGCATTGTGAAGGACGAGGCAATAACCGGGTCGGCAACCTCGTCGGAGTCGCTGTAGCAGATGCCGTAGACCCAATGGTTTGCGTTCAGAAAGAGATCGTTCGTCCACATGTGGACAGACCCGCCCTGCCACTCACTCTGAGAGGCGAAGTGAAGGTACGAGCCCGCGCCCGCGGAAAGGTGCGGGTCGCGCACCTGAACCGCGTAGCTGTCGGTGACGGCCCACTCGCGGCCGTAGGTCGCGGAGCGGAGGAATCGCAGGGCTCGGGAGTTCGTAATTGGGTCGTGGTTCGTCGCCGCGGCGTAGAGCCAGTAGTTACTGCCGGTGTAGTCTCGGCATACCGCGAAGTCGCGGATGGTGTCCCGGCCGATGCAGACGGGGAAGGACGCGATGCTGTCGTTTACGCACGACACGCGCAACTCCCAGAGGTTGCCGTTCTCCGCCGGGTCCAGGTAGAACACGTGCGCGAAAGCCGAGTCGCCCTCGCCGACCACGAGCCCCAGTTTCTCGACCATCCCGGCGCCGCACCGCACCGACGCCCGGTACTCCCACGACAACCCGTGGTTGGTCGAGCGATAGAGGTAGGTCGTGCTGTCCTCCAGCCGCGTGAACGTCACCCACATAGTCCCGTCCATCGCATAGTCGGCGGCGGTGGCGATGATCGTACCTTCGCGAATCAGGATGTCCGGCCCGTCGGGTCCGGCCGAGACGGTTCGACCGGCGGCAGTCCCCGGAGACTTCCCGGGCTCGGTTGATGCAAGAGACGCCGCGGCAACCAAGGTTGCGGCGTCCAGTGCCAGCAGCAGAACGGCGATTCTCATCGTGCCTCCAGGGAGAAGTCTTCCCGGGCGGGCTTGAGGACAATTCTCGTATGTCTACCAGTCACTTCTTTCCTCCCTCGATCATGCGGATTTCCTCTTCCGTCAGCCCGTACAACTCATACATCAGCGCGTCGATTTGCTGGTAAGTGATGGCGAGCTTCTGGTCGAGGAGTTGCTTCGCGCTGGGGGCTTTGCTTCTTCGGGGCGCGGGCCTGCTGCTTCTTCAACTCCATCATCCGCGTCACCAGTTCGACCATCTTGTCATGCCGCGCCTTGGTCGCGCCGCCGACCTCCAGCGAGTCCTCGAAGATGACGTCGCGGTAGGGCATGGCGTTGCCCTGCCGATTCTCTACGTCCCAGCCCAGGGCTTCGGAGAGCGGGTCGATGAACTCCCGGCGGAGTTGAGCTTCGTTGTAGCTGACGGAGTGATAGGCGTCTCGGTTCTGGTCGAAGTGGTCAACCAGGCGGAGCAGGGCGTCCGGGGCTTTTCCTGTCGTGCGTGATGATAGACTCGCGCGAATCAGTGTCAAGAGGAGTAGGCACGGCGGTGGAGGAAGCCCGGGGCGCTTCCCCTGTTTCTAAGTGGTTGACTGTCATAGTTCTGGCTCGTGCGCAGTCTCGGCCGGGGTGTACTTCATCCGACTGACCGCGGACAGCGGCAAGACGCAGAGGGGTCTGGTCAGAACAGAGTAGCAGGGCGCAGTTGACAGCAGTATCCGAAGGCGGCGGGCAATCGCCCGCCGCCTGGTGAATTGCTGACCGGCTTTCTACTGGATGAACTTCAGCGACTTGAACTTGGCGACAATCGCCGACTTCTCGACAAGGCCGACCGAGCGGTCGAGTTCCTTACCCGAGGCGTCGAGGTAGACCAGCGTCGGGATGGCCTGGACCCCGAATTTCTGGGCCAGTTCCTTTTCCTGGTCGGTGTCAATGGTCCGAATTTCGACCTTGCCCGCATACTCGGTTTCGAGCTGGGCGATAATCGGCTTGAGCTGCTTGCAGGGCGGGCACCACTCGGCGCTGAAGTCCCACAGCTTGGGCAGCTCTTTTGAGGCTGCGGGCTTCACCTCGGCCGGGGTCTCGGCGGGCGCAGCCGACTCGGGTACGGCCGCGGTGGTCTCGGCCGGCTGCACGAGCGCAGTCGTGTCGGTCGGGGCCTGGGCTTCGGGCTTGTCGCCGCCGCCGCAACCGACGACCGCGAGGGACAGCACTACCAGGGCAAGGGCGAAATTACGCAAAGGGCCTCCTTATGCTATGTTGGACGCGATTATCGGCCGGGCGATGCGCGAGTCAACCGCGGGCAGGCACGGCCGGGCAGGGTCGGACGCCACTACCGGTAGTGGTGCCGGCCGAATAGCGGTACTACAGGTTGTGGAGGGGGTGAATCCCCCATTGATTTGGGTCTTCAGCCAAGCGTTCACAATCTGGACCAGCAAACGGACAAGGGGCGCGTTGATCTGAAGCGTCAGAATCGGCGCAAGCCAGGCAATCAGCGTTGCGTCGAGCGCGGGCCCGAGCGGTGTTCTCAGGTCGCGGACAAGCAGGGGCGCGAACGCGGGCGACAGGGGCGCGTCCAGGCCGAGGGCCAGGCGCAGGTTCAGACGCAGGTCCAGTTCGCGCCTGAGCCGCAGGTCGAGCGCGGGTGTCTGCCGCCGGCTTGCATTCGGGTTCGCACCGGCCTGCGCGGCTTGCGCCGCGACGCGAGTCGGGATAGGCTAGGGCGTGAACGCCGACTCAAAGGTCATCGCGGTTTCGCTGCTGTCGGGCGGGCTGGATTCGACGCTCGCGGTGCGCCTGCTCGCGGAGCAGGGCATCACGGTCATCGGCGTGAACTTCTCTGGCGCATACTGCCCGCCGCCGCTTGAGGGCGAGAGCAACGCGGTGAGCGCGGCGCGGCAACTGGGTATCGAGCTGGTGACGCTGGCCATCGACGCGGAGTTCATCGCGATGGTTAAGGCGCCGAAGCACGGCCGGGGCAAGCACATGAATCCCTGCATCGACTGCCATACGCTGATGATTCGCAAGGCGTGGGCGTACGGGCAGGGGCGCGGGGCGGCGCTGGTCGCGACCGGCGAGGTGCTGGGCCAGCGGCCGATGTCGCAGAATCGGCAGTCGCTGGACGTGGTGGCGCGGGAGTCAGGCACGAGCGGGTTCCTGCTACGGCCGCTGTCGGCAAGGCTGCTCGAACCGACCGTTCCCGAACAGCAGGCCCTCGTGGACCGGTCGCGGCTGCTGGACATCGAGGGCCGCAGCCGCACCCGGCAGATGGCGCTCGCGGCGCAGTGGGGCATCGTGGAGTACCCGAGCCCGGCCGGCGGGTGCCTGCTGACCGAGGACGTGTACTCGCGCAGGCTGGCCGCGGCGTTCGCGCGGGGCGAGGATTCGCTGGCATTCATCGAGCTGCTGAGCATCGGCCGGCACTTCCGGTTGGCGTCGGGCGGTCGGGTCATCGTCGGCCGGAACCGGTTGGAGAACGACGCGCTGCTGGCGCGCTGTCCGGAGGGTTCGTGTGTCATCGACGGGACCGCGCTGCCCGGGCCGCTGGCGCTTCTGATTCCGGACCGGGCCGAGGACCGCATCGCTGCGGCGCGGCTGGTCGCGCGGTACTCGGACAAACGCAAAGAAGCGGAGGCGACGGTGCTGATCGCTGGCTGGCTGGTGAACGTGAAGCCGGCAGCAGAGGGAGATATGGAAGGAGCGGAGGCGGAGTGAGGACGAGGGCAGTGCAACGTGCAAAGTGCAGGATTCAAAGTGCAAAGTGGCGGATGGCAGAAGCAGCGGCGGAGGGATCGCAAATCGGCAATCGGAAATCGGAGATTCCCGTCCCGCGCCGCTCGCTTGACTTGAGATAGCCGAAATCTAGACTACGACAACTTGTACATCAGAGAGCTGCAGCTGATCGGGTTCAAGTCGTTCCAGGACAAGGCGACGTTGCGTTTCTCGCCGCGGATGAACGCGGTCATCGGCCCGAACGGCTGCGGCAAGACCAACATCCTCGACGCGCTGCGCTGGGTCCTGGGCGAGCAGTCGTTCAACCTGCTGCGCTGCGCGAAGAACGAGGACCTGATTTTCGGCGGCACCGCGACCGTGGCCGGGACCAACTACGCCGAGGTGAAGCTCACCCTCGGCGACGACGAGACCGGGCAGGACATCGAAATCCGGCGCCGCTATTTCCGCTCGGGCGAGAGCGAGTACTACCTCAACCGGCAGGCCTGCCGCCTGCGCGACATCCAGGAGGTGTTCCTCTCGACCGGCACCGGCACCAAGGCCTATTCCATCTTCGACCTGCGCCAGATGCGCGAGATAATCTCGGGCAACATCCGGCGGATGTTCGAGGAGGCGGCGTCGCTGGCCAAGTACCACGAGGCCAAGGCCGACTGCCTGCGCAAGTTCGAGCTGACCGACAAGGACCTCATCCGGCTGGACGACATCATCGCCGAGCGCGAGCGGTTCGTGCGCAGCCTGCAGCGGCAGGCGGGCAAGCAGCGGGCGTGGGACAAGCTGAAGGCAGAGGAGAAGGGCCTGCGCCTGGTCGAGCTGAAGGCCGACCACGATTCGACCCGCGCCGAGCTGGAGCGGGTCGCGGCCGACGCCGAGACGCTGGAGGGCGCGGACGCGGAACGGACCGGCGAGATTCACCGCCTGGAGGAGGAGCAGCGCTCGCTGCGCGCGCGGCTGCGCGACCAGCAGGCGCACCGCGAGGAGCTGGACGCGAAGCTGCGCGAGGCGCGGCAGGCGCTGTCCGAGCTGGAGAACCGCAACCTGCTGGACGGCCAGCGAGTCGAGTTCATCGCCGCGTCCGACGCCGGGTCGGCGACCGACAAGTCGGCGCTCGAGGCGCGCCTGGCCGAGCTCGAAGGGCTGCTTTCTGCGGCCATCGCGCGGCTGGCCGAGGCGGGCGAACGGCAGGGGCAGTGCGAGCGCGACCTCGACGCGGTGCGCGAGGAATCGCGGGTCGCCGAGGAGCGGTTGCTCGAGGCGCGGCGGCAGGAGAGCGACCTGCAGGCCGGGTTGCGCGAGCTGCTCGAGGAGCAGCACGCGGCCCGGGCCGAGCTGGCCCGGTTCGAGGCGGCGGGCGAGAACCGGCGCGAGGCGCGAACGCGGGTCGAGGCCGACCGCGGCTCGCTGGCCGAGCGGGCCGAACGGCTGAAGGTTGAGTTTGATTCGGCCCAGGCGCACGTCAAGGCCGCACAGGACGACGCGGCGACGCGGCGGGCGCGGCTGGAGGCGCTGAACACCGAGGCAACCGAGTTGTCCCGCTCCCGCGAGACGGCGAGGAGCGAGGTCGAGGCGCTGCGCGAGGAGCGGGCCGGTCTGGACGCCGAGCTGGCGGTGCTGCGCGTGGCGCTGGCGCTGGAGCAGACCGAGGCGGTGCGGTCGACGCTGGGCGCACAGGCGCGGGCGGCGAGCGACCTGCTCTCGGTCGAGCCGGGCTGGGAGAGGGCCTGCGAGGCGGCGCTGTACGCGCTGGCCGATTTCCTGGTGACTTCCCGGCCGGTGTCGGCCGACGACCTCGCGCGGCTGGGCGCGGCGCGGCCCGACTTGAGATTCGGGTTCCTCGGGGCCGGTCCGGCGGCCGAGGAACTGGCGGTGCCGGCCGGGTCGGGCATCGCGGGCCGGCTGTCCGACCACGTGCGGCTCGAACCCGGCGCGCCGGCGGCGCTCGGGTTTGCGCTCGGGCGCGTGCTGGTCGCGACGGACGCGGCCGCGGCCGAACGGCTGGCAGCCGAATTGCCGGGCTGGTCAGCGGTGACCGCGGACGGCGTGTGCCGGTTCGCGGACGGTCGGGTCGTGGTCGAGGCGAGAACGTCGGGCCGGCTCACCCTGGCCGGCACGATTCGCGGCAAGGGCGAACGGCTGGCCGCGGTGACGCAGGGCATCGAGGACCGGCTGGCCGTCATCGCGGCGGCCGACCGGCGGCTGGAGAATCTGGACCGCGACACGAGCGCGCTCGAGGTCGCCATCGGCGAACTGGAAAGCGACCGGGCCGGGTTCGAGGCGCGGGCCGCGGCCCTGCTGTCGCAGGTCGAGGAGACCGGCCGCGACGTGGAGCGGCTGCGGGCCGAGGTGCGGTCGCTGTCCGCGCAGGACGAGGGACAGGAACCGGCCGCGGCCGAACTGCGCGCGAAGCTCGCCGGGTTCGATGAGCGCATCAGCGAGGCGAACGCGGCGCTGGAGCGGGCTAAGGTCGAGACCGGCGCGCGCGAGGCGGCGGTGAAGGCAGGGCTGGAGCGCTCGTCGTCGGCGCTCTCGGCGCTGGGCGAGGCGCGGCAGGCCGCGTCACGCCTGGAGGCCGAGGGCAGCTTTGCCCGGCGCCAGCTCGACGACACCCGGGTTCGCATCGAGGAAGTCGAGCGCTCGGTCGCGGCGCGGGCCGGCGAGCGGCAAACGCTGGAGGCGGGCGTGGCGGCGCGCGCGGCCGACCTCGCGGCGGCGCAGGCGCGCGTGGTCGGGGTCGAGGCGCAGATCGAGGCGCTGCGTGCCGCCGACCTGGGCAAGGCCGAAGAGGAGCTCGAGTCGAACCTCGCGGAGTTGCGGGCCCGCCAGGAACAGAACCGGCAGCTGGTGATGGAGCAGCGCCTGAAAGTGCACGAACTGCGCCGGTCGCTGGACGGCATCATCGAGGAGGCGCGCTCGAGTTACGCGACCGACATCGCGGCGTTCGCGCCCGAGGCGGACATCGACGTGACCGCGCGGCTGACCCAGATACGGCGCCGCATCGAGGCGCTCGGGCAGGTGAATCCGCTGGCCGAGCAGGAGTACAAGCAGGAGAAGGACGACCTCGAGCGGCTGCTCGCCCAGCGCGGTGACGTGGCCGCGGCCCGGGCCAACCTCGAACAGACACTGAAGGAGATTGACCTGCACGCGCGTGACGCGTTCGCGTCGACCTACGCCGAGGTGCGTGGCCACTTCCAGACGGTGTTCCGGCAGTTGTTCCTCGAGGGCGAGGCCGACCTGGTGATGGCCGACGCCGCCGACCCGCTGGAGTCGGAAATCGCCATCGTCGCCAAGCCGCGGGGCAAGAACCCGAAGCGGCTGGAGCAGCTCTCGGACGGCGAGAAGGCGCTGCTGGCGGTGTCGCTGCTGTTCGCGTTCTACAAGGTGAAGCCGGCGCCGTTCTGTTTCCTCGACGAGATCGACGCGCCGCTGGACGACGCGAACGTCGGCCGGTTCGCCGATTACCTCAAGGACATCTCGAAGCAGACCCAGGTCGTCATCATCACGCACAACCGGCTGACCGTAGAGCGCGCCGACGTGCTGTTCGGCGTGACCGCGGAGCAGCCGGGCATCTCGACGCTCGTTTCGGTCAGCCTCGCCGAGTACCAGCGGCAGCAGGAAGCCGAAGGGCAGCAGAGTCAGCCGAACTGACGTCAGAGGCCCAAAGCCAAGACGCAAATGCCAAAGCGATTGGTGAGACCGACAATCGTCAATCGGAAGTCGTAGATCGAGATGGCTAACCCGTTCGGACGGATAGCGGCCGGGTTCAAGAAGCTGCGCGCCGGGCTGGCCAAGACCCGGCAGGTGTTTGCCCGCGTGCTGGGCGCGGCGTCGACCGAGGAGCTCGAAGAAGCCCTGCTGTCGGCCGACGTCGGGGTGAAGGCGACCGAGCTTCTGGTCGAGAAGGTCAAGCGCGCGGGGGACGACCGCCGGCAGGTGCTGGAGAAGGAGATCGCGGCGATACTACGCGGCGAGCGAACCGGACAAGGTCAGATTGCAGAGCGCAAATCGCAAATCGCAAATCGTCAATCGGAGATCGGAAATCGCCAATCCCCGCTGGTCGTGATGATCGTGGGCGTGAACGGGTCGGGCAAGACGACGACGGTGGGCAAGCTGTGCCGTTGGTACAGCGATGCGGGCAAGAGCGTGGTCGTGGCCGCGGCCGACACCTACCGCGACGCGGCGGCCGCGCAGGTCGGGGTCTGGGCCGAGCGGGCCGGCGTGGAAATCGTGATGTCGAGGCAGGGCCAGGACGCGGCGGCGGTCGCGTTCGACGCCATCACCAGCGCGACCCAGCGCGGACGCGACGTCGTGCTGGTCGACACCGCCGGCCGCCTGCACACGCGCCTCGACCTGATGGACGAAGCCGCGAAAATCAAGCGGGTCTGCGCCAAGGTGAAGCCGGGCGCGCCCGACGAGGTCTGGCTGGTGCTGGACGCGACGGTCGGCCAAAACGGCCTGCGCCAGGCCCAGGCGTTTAACGACAAGCTCGGTCTGACCGGGTTGGTCATCACCAAGCTGGACGGCACGGCGCGGGGCGGCGTGCTCATCCCGATTGCGCTGGAACTGGGCGTGCCCATTCGGTTCATCGGTACGGGTGAGACAATCGAGGACCTAGAGGAGTTTGACCCGGCCGAGTTTGCCCGCGCCCTGTTCGAAGAGTAACCCACTGCGCCAATTGCCCGGCCCGAGTCGCGCCCGCGCGGGCGCGATGCCGAAGCAAGCGTCCTTTCAGCCCGGAATTCGGCAATCGACAATCGACAATCGTAAATCGCAAATCGGAGATCCCTTGGCGGTCAGGCCGACGGGCCCGGGTCGGGCGGGGCCTCGCCGTGCTCTCTCTCGACCTGCGTCGAGAGAACTTCGACCGCGGCCCGGGCTGCGGCACGCACCTGTTTCTCGGCGCGGCCGAACGGCCAGGGCCGGGCGAGCAGGCGGAACCGGGGCAGCAGTCGTGCGGCGCCGATGCCGGCGAGCGCGTCGATGGCCGCGGCGCGGACTTCGGGCTCGGCCCGGTCGAGCTGGTGGGTCAGGAAGGGTACGGCCGCCGGGTTACCGATGCGGCCGAGCGCGCGCAGGACGTTGGTCTGGACCAGCAGGCTTTCGTCGTTCAGCCGTGTGAGCAGGGGCATCGAGGCGCGGAAGTCGCGCAGCTTGCCCAGCGCCTCGGCGGCCATCGCGCGCACCACGGCGTCGCGGTCGCTCAGGGCGTCGATGAGCGCCGGCACGGCGCGGTCCTCGCCGATTTCGCCCAGCGCCTGGCAGGACACGACGCGGACCCAGGACGCGCCGTCGCGCACGCCGGCCACGAGCCGCTCGCACGCGCCCTTGTGACGCAGGCGGCCGAGCACGTCGATGGCACGCACGCGGGTGATGGCCGTATGGCTGCCCAGCAGGTCGATGAGCGGGTTGACGGCCGCCTCGCCGATGCGCTCGAGGCCGCCCGCGGCAGCGCCGGCGACCTTCTCGTCGTCGTCCTCGAGGGCGCGGACGAGCGGTTCGGCGGCGCGCGCGTGGCGGATGTGGCCGAGCGCGGTGACGACCGCGAGGCGGACCGTGGACTCCTCGTCGCTGGCCGCCGCGGCCAGGGCGTCGACCGCGGCCGGGTCGCCGAGCGAGCCGAGCAGTTCGGCGGCGGCGCCGCGCACGGCCGGGCTTGAGTGGCGCAGGAGCCCGGACAGGGGCAGTATCGCCGCCTTGCCCTGGTTGAGCAGCTCGGCCGCGGCCTGGATGCGGTCGTTCACATCGTCGCGCGACAGCGCATCGACGAGGTGGTTGACCGTGCGCACGCTGACCCGGCGCAGGGCGGCCATCGCCGCCGCGCGCACGTCGGCGCTCGGGTCGTCGCCGGACAGCCGGGCGATGGTGTCGATGCAGCGACGGTCGCCGATGCGGCCCAGCGCCTCGGCCGCGGCGATGCGGACAACGGGGTTCTCGTCGTTTATCTCGTCGAGCAGGGCGTTGACCGCGGCCGGGTTGCGCACCTCGCCGAGCGCGCGGGCCGCGGCGATGCGGACGCTGTCGTTCATGTCACGCAGTAACTCCAGCAGGGGCGGGACCGCGTTCTCGGTGCCGACCCGGCCGAGCGCGGTCGCGACCACGGCGCGGGTCGCTGGGTCCGGGTCGACGAGGCCGCGGGCCAGCAGGGCCAGGCCGGATACCAGGCGCAGGCGGCCGACGAGTTCGGGGATGAGCGTGCCGAGCGGTTCGCGCCACGATTCGAGGTAGCGACTGACCGACTCACTCGCGGCCGGGCCGATGGGGATGATGGCATCGACCGCGCGGTCGCGGATTTCCGGGTCGGGGTCGGAGAGCAGCAGGACGAGGGCGCCCGCCGCCTCGCTGCCGCCGATGCGCTTGAGCCGGTCGATGGCGCTGACCCGCACTTCAGTCACCGGGCTCTGCAGGTCGGCGATGATGCCGGTCAGCGGCAAGCTAAGCCCTCCTTCGGGCCGGTGCGACACTGCGTGCCAACCACTTGAGGTAGCGCGAGTGTCCCTCGGCCAGCGGCAGGGCGACGACCTCGGGCGTGTCGTAGGGGTGGAGCCGCAGCAGCGCAGCCTCGAGCCGGGGGTAGCGCGCGGCCGTGGTCTTGGCCAGGCACAGCCACTCGGCCGACTCCTTGACCTTGCCCCGCCATCGGTAGACCGAGTGAATCGGTCCGAGCACCTGCACGCAGGCGGCGAGCCGGCGCCGGACCAGGGACCGGGCCGCGCGTAGCGCGCCGACTTCGTCCGGGAACGTGCAGATCACGAGGCGCGTCTCAACCACAACCATAAGTTTCGGCCTATTACCGGCTTAGTCAAGGTCGCGCGTCATGCCCGCGGGCGGCTTGACACCCTGCGGCCCGGTTTTATCATAGATAATGCGTTTCGACAGGAAGGTTCTGCTTTTTGGCGCCGCCGCCCTGGCCGGTGGCATCGTCGCTTGCTCCATCGCGCCGACCATCCCGGTCGTGCCGACGAACCGTAACGTCCTGGCCGAGGTTGTCTTCACCGATACAACGTGAGGGTACTGCGGGCTCGCGGGGCGAGCCTTGGACAGCCTGTCGAACAGCCGCTACGACAGCCTGATGCCGGTGATTGTCTGGATGCCGGTCGGCCGGTTCTCGCTGGCCCCGGACGACAGCATCCATCTCGGCAACTACGGCTGGGCGGTGAAGAGCCTGATACTGGACGGCGACTCGGTCGCGCACACCGACGAGGTGCCGCCCAACCAGTACGGCCCGGTGTTCGCCGACCTCATTGATATCGCCAAGTCGACGCCGACCTACGCGACCCTGATGGTCGACAGCGCCCACGCCGATTCCGCGGGCGGCGCGCTGCTGGTGCGCGTCACCGCCGACTCGGTGCCGCCCGGAGCGCAGATGCGGCTGGTCGCGGTCATCACCGAGGACAGCGTCGTGACCGAGGGTTTTCTGGGCACGACGTGGGACCGGGTCGCGCGGCGGGTCGTGCCGAACTGGCAGGGCCGGGAACTGAACCTCGCGCGGGGCGATACCCTGTACGACACCCTGCGGTTCTCGACCGCCGGGCTGAACCCGGTCAAGCTCAAGGCCGCGGTATTCATCCAGAACGCGGCCAACTGGACTATTGTTCAATCGCTGGGTGTAAATCGGTTGAGCCCTTGAGGAGGCAACTATGAAGAGACTCGCGTTCGTACTGATGGTGCTTGCCGCCGGCGCGGCCCTGGCGGCCGAACCGGGGAAGACACCATTCCAGAAGGCCCCGGATTTCACGCTCAAGGACGTCACCGGCAAGCAGGTGACCCTGAGCAAGCTGCTCGAGAACGGGCCGGTCTACATCGAGTGCTGGGACCTGCCCTGCGTCAACTGCATCGCCGAGCTGGACGCGCTCAAGCCGGTGTACGACTCGCTGAAGGAGTGCGGACTGCAAATCGTCGCGCTCTCGGTGGACAAGCCGGCAGACGAGCAGAAGGTCAAGACCTTCGTCAAGACGAAGAAGTGGCCCTACATCGTCCTGCTCGACCAGCAGCAGAAGGTCAAGAGCGCCTACAAGATTGTCATCAAGCCGACCGCCTACCTCGTTAACACCAAGGGCGAGATCGTTTATACCCACGTCGGCTACAAGAAGGGCGACGAGAAGCGCATATCGGCCGAGTTCAAGAAGTGGCTGCCCGAGAAGACCGAGGCGGGGTGCGAGGGCTGTCCCAAGTCGGGCGCAGCCAAACCCGAGTCCGAGGCCGGCGAGTAGGCGGCGCGGTGCGGCGGTTGCTGGGGGCCTTCGCCGCTCTGTGCGCGGTCGCGGCGGCGGCCGAGTTGTCGATCAGCGGCGTGAACCGCGCCGAGTTCTGGGCGTTCTTCGACTCGGTCTACTCGACCCATACCGAGGACAAGCTTGACCTGACCGTCAGCTACGGCGACCTTGCCGCCTCGGCCGGGATGTTCCTGTACGAGCCGTCCAAGCCGTGGGCCGGCCTGCGCCAGCCGATGCGGCTGCTGGACTACACCGTCGCCTACAGCCCGGAGCAACTCGAGGTGCTCTACGGCAAGTTCTACCAGACGTTCGGCCGGGGCCTGGCCCTGCGCGCGTACGAGGACGACGACTTCCGGCATTACAAGAGCCTGCACGGCCTGCGCGGCACGGCGCACCTGCCGCTGGGCACGGACGTCGTCCTGCTCGGCGCGCGGCTGCGCGACATCTTCTTCCAGGAGAACACCTACAAGACGCTCAACGCGGCGGATTCGACCAACCAGGTGCTGGGCGCCGACCTGTCGAGCCGACCGGTGCAGTGGGCCGGGTTTGGCGGCCGCTACGTGCGCATCAACGGCGACGGCGACCTGTCGCCGCGGGCGTTCAACGAGCTGTACGGCGGCGACCTGAGCGCGACGGTCGGGCCGGTCGACGTCTACGGCGAGATCTGCCAGCGACTCGGGACCAGGCCGGGCATCGGCGGCCGCGAGACCGGGCTGGGCTACTACGTGAGCGGCACGCTTTCTTTCCCCGGCTACTCGCTGCTCGGTGAGTACATGGACTACGACAAGCTCGGGTACCCGACGTCGGCCTATCACTACAACGACCCGCCGACGCCCATCAAGTCGGGCGTGGCCATCGACCGCGGTGTCGACGAGCGGGGCTGGGGCGTGACCGCGACCGCGAGCCCGCTCGACCCGCTCTACCTCGAGGCGAACTACGGCTGGCTCTACCGGCACGAGGATTCGACCACCGGCGTGTATGAGTGGGAGGGCAAGGGCCGGTACTCGCTGGGCGAGAACTGGACTTTCGAGGCGAAGCTGAATCACATGGTCCAGCAGAACATCGAACTGCACGTGGCACGCCGGGGTACGACCAAGCCGACAATCCTGGTGAACCACCTCGCGGGCGAGCACACTTTTACCCTCGAGGCGGACTACAACTGGGTGGTCGAGGACACCGGTAACATGCTCGAGCCGTGGCGCTACCACGAGACCGCCCTGGTGCTGTCCTACGGCTACGGCGACGCGCTGCTGTTCACGGTCGGCTGGCAGGCGGTCGACCTGAAGCTGGACCGGCGCTACAACGGCCAGCAGTCGTGGCCGGTGTTTGAGACCGTTTGGACCATAACCGAGCGCAACATCCTGCGCGTGCGCGTCGGAGCCGAGCGCGGCGGCTACACCTGCTCGGGCGGCGTGTGCCGATTCGAGTCGCCGTTCACCGGCGTGAAGGCGCAGTTGATAAGCCGGTTCTAGGGTACAGACACATCAAGAGAGCGAGAGAACGAGAGTGAAGCGCAAACTGCCGTTCATCCTGCTGGTTGCGGCCGGCATCGCCCTGGTCGCGGTCGGCATCGTCAAGGACGACCCCGAGACCATCCACCGGTTCGCGGCGCAGATATGACTGTCCTGCATGGGCCTCGTGTAGGCCCTGACGGACACCGAAGAGTCCACAGTGAACAGTGAACAGGTGACGGAGAAGCCGGCGGCGCGCGGCGACCTGGGCGCGAAGACCCGGTGGGGCGCGTTCGCGGTGATTGCCGCGGGCGCGACCGTGGTCGCAGTGCTGCTCAAGTTCCTTGCGAAGTTCGACTGGGGCGTGTTCGCGTTCGGCTGGACCGGCGCGGTCGGTCTGGCGCTGTTCCTCGCGCTGTTTCTCGGCCGGCCGACCGCGGCCCGGCGATGGGCCGCATTCGCGGTGGTCTGCGTCGTCGGGGTCATCGCCGCGCTATGGTTGATTGTCGGGGCGAAGCTGCCCGCGGCAAAGGTCGTGCTGTACGGCCTGCTGCCGTTCGTGCTGGTGATGCTGGGCGCGGTCGGGTTTGTCCGGCGCCGGGTCGCTCCGCACCGGGTCGTGCAGATAGTCTCGTTCACCGTGCTCAACGGCTTCATCCTCGCCTACCTGCAGGGCACGGTCATCTACCAGGGCATCTTCAAGGCGACGCTGCAGCCCATCCTCAACTGCTATGGCGGGCCGATGGCCGTGTTCGCCTGCCCGCTCGGGTCGATGCAGCAGATCATCGGCATCCACGAGTTCCCGTGGCTGCCCCTCGGCGTGTTCGTCGTGGTCGGCGCGTTCTTCGGCCGCGCGGCCTGCGGCTGGGTGTGTCCGTTCGGTATGTGGCAGGACCTGCTGCACAAGGTCAAACTGGGCGCGAAGCGCTGGCGCGCGTTCGTGACAATCACGGGCATCGCCCTTGTCGCGGCCGGGGCGCTGGCGGTATTCGTGCCCCTGCCCTGGTGGCAGGCCTTGCTCTACGGCTGGCTGCCGTTCAGCCTGGTGGTGCTGTTCTTCGTGCTGCGCGGCAAGTCCGACATCCCGCAAAGCCTTTGGCTCGGCGGCTTGCTGGCCGCGCTCGGGCTCGGGGCGCTCGCGTGGTTCCGCTACGCGCCTTCGTTCGGCGTTGTCGCGGCCGCGGGCGGGATGCTTGTCATTGCGCTGACCGGGCGCTGGGTCGGCGGCGCGATCGCCGCCGTTGCCGCGTTCCTGCTCGGCTGGCTGGGCGGCCCGACCCCGCTGCTGGGGATGTCCGGCATCACGCTGGGGGTGTTCGCCGCAGCCGCCGCGCTGGCCGTCGTCGTCGCGTTCGATATCGGGCTGCGGCTGCGCTTTCCCGCGACCTGGCTGAAGTTCGCCTTCCTCGTGGTCGTGGCCGGGGCCGCGGCGTGGTTCACGGCCGAGCCTTGGTTCTGCAAGCTCTGCCCGCACGGAACGATGGGCGCGGGCATCCCGTTGGTGCTGTGGGACCCGGTGGACGCACTGCGCGGGCTGGTCGGCTGGCTTTACTGGGTGAAGATCGGCATCCTGCTCGCGGTCGTCGCCGCGGCGATCAGCATCAAGCGACCGTTCTGCCGGTTGTTCTGCCCGATCGGCGCCATCTACTCGGTACTGAACAAGGCGAGCCTGCTCAAACTGAAGTTCGACAAGACTACCTGCACCGGCTGCGGCAAGTGCAAGCGGGTCTGCCCGATGAACATCGACCCGGTGGCAGGCTCAAACCAGCTCGAGTGCATCCGGTGCTTCGAGTGCGCCTGGACCTGCACCAAGTCGTCGCTGAAACCGGGCATCTGATTCCCCGACAACGTGCGTAAGCCGGACTGGCTGAAGACCAGGCTGGCCGGCGGGGCGGAGTTCGAGCGGGTGAACGCCCGGCTCGAGAAGCTCGGCCTGCGTACGGTCTGCACGCAGGCACGCTGCCCCAACCTCGGCGAGTGCTGGAACTCGGGCACCGCGACATTCCTCATCCTCGGCGATACCTGCACGCGGCACTGCCGGTTCTGCTCGGTCGCGACCGGCAACCCGCGCGGTGTGGTCGACGAGTCCGAGCCCGTCCGCGTGGCCGACGCGGTCGCGCAGTTGGGCCTGAAGTATGCCGTGATAACATCCGTGGACCGCGACGACCTGGCCGACCTCGGGTCAGGCATCTTCGCATCGACGGTGCGGGCGGTGAAGGCGCGGGGCGTTGCGGTCGAGGTGCTGACCCCGGACTTCGGCGGCAGGGAAGAGCTCATCGGCGCGGTTGTCGCGGCCGGGCCGGACGTGTTCGCCCACAACATCGAGACGGTCGAGCGGCTGTCGCCCTCGGTGCGCGACCCGCGCGCCTCATACCGGCGGTCGCTTGCGGTGCTCTCGACGGTCAAGCGTCTCGCGCCCGCAATGGTAACCAAGAGCGGGCTGATGCTCGGGCTGGGGGAGACCGACGACGAGGTCGTCTCGGCTTTTGCCGACCTGCATGCGGCCGGGTGCGACGTCGTGACCGTCGGCCAATACTTGCAGCCGGCCCGGCGCTGCCTGCCGGTGGAGCGCTATGTCTCGCCCGGGGAGTTCGAGCGCTGGGAGACGCGCGCGATCGAGATGGGGTTCGCCCGCGCGTTCTGCGGGCCGCTGGTGCGGAGTTCGTACAGGGCGGCAGAGGTGGCGAAAGCGGGGCGAGGGGCGGGGGACGAGGGCGGACGCGGCGCGTAGATGAGAAGCGAGTGGCGGGACCGCGAGACGGGCGAACGGCGTGCGGATACGCCGGGCGCATCGTCGCCGGCGAGCGCGACCCGTCCGCCGCTGTCCGACCGGCAGGTCGAACGCGGTCTGCGCATCTCGATACTCGAGGGCGGGTTCGCGACGCTGTACATGACCCTGGTCGGCGGGATGTTCATCAACGGGCTGGCGCTCTACCTCGGGGCGAAGCCGTTCCAGATAGCGTTGCTGTCGGCCATCCCCGCGCTGTCCAGCGGGTTCGGGTTCCTGTCCGGGTACCTTGTCCGCGTGGCCGGCGCGCGCAAGAAGCTGGTGCTCTGGACCGCGGGCATCGGGCGGTCGGTATTCTTCCTGCTCGTGCCGTTCCTCCTGCTGCAGATTGGCTTCGGCATCGACATGCTGCTGATGACCGTCGCGGTGTCGAGCGTCATAATGACGGTCGCCGGCACGACGTGGACTTCGTGGATAAGCGACCTGGTGCCGGAGGCGAGGCGGGGCCGGTTCTTCGGCCTGCGCAACGCCATCCACGGCCTGGTCGGCGTGACAACCGCCTACCTTGCCGGCCGCGGGATGGACTGGTTCAAGGCGCAGGACCACGAGTTGTTGGGCTACGGCCTCGCGTTCGGGCTCGCGGTCGCGTTCGGCGTCGTTTCGACCGTGCTGCTCGTGCGCCAGCCCGAGCCGCCCCTGCCGCGCCGCCCGGTCGTGCCGTTGCGCGAACTGCTCTTCGGCCCTTTGCAGGAGCCGCAGTTCCGCAAGCTGGAGATTTTCGCCGCGGCCTGGTTCCTCACCGGCACGCTCGGTTCGCCGTTCTACATCGCCCACCTGTTGACCAACCTCAATTTCTCATTCACCGCCATCGGCGTGTACTCGATGGTCGGCGGCGTCACCGGGATGGTGTTCCAACTGCTCTGGGGCCGGGCCATCGACCGGTTCGGGGCGCGGCCGGTGACGATACTCAACTTCGCGCTGGTCGGGCTGATGCCGTTGATGTGGGTCTTTGCGACGCCGACGTTCCGCCTGCCGATATGGATCGACGCGGTGATGAACGGCGTGGTCTGGTCGGGCGGCAGCCTCGGGATGTGGAACCTGCTGTTGGAGCTGGCCGACAACCCCCGGCGCAAGGAGAGCTACTTCGCCATTCACACGGTCGTCACCGGGCTGGGCGCGTTCGTCGCGGCGCTCGCGGCCGGCGGCATCGCCCAGGCCCTGCACGGGCTGGAGGTGCGTATCGGCTCGAGCGTGTTCGTGAACTACCACCTCGTGTTTCTATTGGCCGGCATCGCGCGGTTTGCGACCCTGCCGCTGCTGGTGCGCGTGCACGAGCGCGACAGCACGCCGGTGCGCCACACGGTGCGGGCCCTGACCACGCTGGCGGTTTGGCGCCTGAACGCGGGCAAGACCTTCATCCTGGACGCGCTGGGCCTGAAGCCGCGCGACGACGAGCCCGGCGAGAAGTGAGGCCGGGCGCGGGCCGCGTGTTGACGGCCGCGACAGGGGGTCTACAATTTGCTGTCGGCAAACCCCACAGGAGGCTCGATGACCAAGAAGATTCTGCTCGCGCTGCTCGCTGCAACTGCGCTGGTCCTGGCCTATGACCGGGTCGTGGTGCTCGAGGAAGCGTACTCGGAGACCTGACCGACCTGCCCCGCGTCCAGCAGTATGCTGGACAGGATTCTCATTGACTACGCCGGCTACGCGGTTGGCGTGGAATGGCACATCAGCGGTTCCTACCCGCTTTACAGCGCCGAGGGTAACGCGAAGATGCGCACCTACCCGCCACCCTACAACAACGG
>JAWOHG010000020.1:0-7454 GCA_046485245.1 bacterium | reverse complement strand
GAGGACGTTGCGCACGACGGAAGCTGCCGGGGAAGGCGCCGCGGGCACGACGTACTGGACCGGCTCGGCGAGGCTGGTGGTGACGAAGCCGAAGCGGATGTGGTTGCCGGGCACGGTGTCGGCGAAGCCGGACGGCGCGGTGTCGTCGTAGGCGAAGCAGCGGCGGTAGTCGTGCGTGACGTTGCGGCGGTAGAGGTTCGCGGTCAGGCCCGCATCGCCGCGCCAGCGGATTTCCACGATGAGGTTCTTGGCGTTGTCGTAGTCGAAGTCGGCCGGGACCGTGAACCAGTCGGCGGGCGGGCCGTCGCCCACGACCAGAGTGTCGGCGGCGAACACCTCGGTCGGCGTATTGCCGGCGTAGTTGGCGGCAAACTGGTTCGACAACTGGGTGACATTGGTGTGGCAGAAGAGGTAGCGGGCGTTGTAGAAGGTGGCGGGCGCGTCGGGCGCGCCCCAGACGCCGACCGAGACGATGCGGCCGGAACGGCCGATGTCGGCGGCGTAGTAGAGCCACTGGCACCGGAACGCGTCGTAGGTCTGGCCCCAGAAGGGAACCGCGTTGAGCCGGTCAGGCGCGCCGACCACGACGTAGCTGGTGTCGGCCTTCGCCGCGGTCGCGGCGACCAGCAGGCAGAGGACTAGCACTTGTTTCATCGATTCCTCCTAGCGGGTGAGGACAACCTTGGACAATGACGAATGACGAGTTCCGAATGACGATTGCACAAAGTAGACGCCGGGGTTGGTGGTGGACAAATCGTTGAGCCCGCCGCGGAGGCGGCAGACCCGACGTCCGGTCGCGTCGAGCAGGACGATGTCAGAGGTGAGATTCGAGATGTCAGGTGTCAGATTGAGCCAGCCGCGGATGACGGAGGTGAGGGATGCGGGGCGAGGGGCGAGGGACGGGGGGCGCTCTGCCAACGCGGCGGAGGGCTCGGTCACGGTCAGGTACTGGTTCGCTGCGACCGAAGTCAGCAACTGGACCGTGCCGGAGGGCCAGCGCACTTCGAGCGTGTCGATGACCGCCGCGTCACCCGCACCGAAGTGGGCGAGCGCCGGGGACTGCGCGCTGTTGGCGCCGCCAGACTGCGTGGATATCTCCCGCACCTGGCGCACGGTGCGGCCGCCGATGCGGGCCACGGCGCGCACCCGGGCGCCGATGCCGTCGCGGTTCGATGTCGTGCCGACTAGGCGCACGGCGAGCCAGTGTCCGGTCCCGCCGTCGTTATGGAAGAGCAGGTTGTTGCCGCCGAAGTAGTTGTTGCGGGCACAGAACAGGTCGAGCCAGCCGTCGCGGTCATAGTCGACCCAGGTGGCGCCCATGATGTAATTGCCGCCGGCAACCACGGCACCGGTGTCGATGGCCGTGAACTCGCCCTCGCCGTCGTTCTCGTAGAGCCGGTTCGGGCCATCGTACCCGCCGACGAACAAGTCGAGATCCGCGTCGTTGTCGAAGTCGCCCCACGCGCTGCCGCCCGACCACGTCGCGGTGTTGACCACCGGGCTGTCGGTTATCTTGGTGAACGTACCGTCGCCGTCGTTGCGGTAGAGAAGGTCATTGTACATCCCGAGCACGCCGGTCGCGACGAACAGGTCGAAGTCGCCGTCGTTGTCGAAGTCGGCCCAACTCGCGCCGTTGCAGTTGGAGGTGTCGGATACGACCGGGTCGCCGGTGACCTTGGCGAACGACCCGCCGTCATTGCGGTACAGGCAGTTGGGCGTCTGGACGTTGGCTACGAAGAGGTCGAGGTCGCCGTCGCCGTCAAAGTCGCACCAGGCGCAGCCGCTGGAGTTGGCCACGTCGGTCCCGATGGGGCCGGCGGTGACGCGCGAGAAGCCTCCACCGTCGTTGTGGTAGAGGAAGTTGACCGCGTCGCGGTTGCAGACGAAGAGGTCGAGCAGCCCGTCCGCATCGTAGTCGGCCCATGCCGCGCCGGTCGACCGGCCGCCGTCGGTCACAACCCGGCCTGAGGTCACCCGCGCGAAGCTGTCCGCGCCGCAGAGGTAGAGTGAGTTGTTCTCGTTGTAGTTGGACACGAACAGGTCGGGGAAGCCGTTGTTGTCGCAGTCGGCCCAGGTGCAGCCATAGGAGCTGCCGCTGTCAGTTGAGACCGGGCCGGCGGTGACCTTGGTGAAGGTGCCGTCGCCGTTGTTGCGGTAGAGGAAGTTGTTGCGGTTCTGGGCGGCATTGTTGTTGGTGACAAGGAGGTCGGGAAAGCCGTCGCCGGTGTAGTCGGACCACGCGCAGGCGTAGCACCAGCCGCCGTCGTTGACGATGTCGCCCGTCGTTATCCTGGTGAACCCCGCAAGCGCAGCGGATGCGAGCAGGGCCACCAACCGCAGCGAACGCACGACCGCTTATCTCACGACCAGCACGCGGCCGCCGGGCTGCACGAAGTAGACGCCCGGGGCCAGCGAGGATACGTCATTGGGGCCGGAGCGGAGCATGCAGACCCGACGCCCGGTCGCATCGAGCAGGACGATGTCAGACGTGAGATTCGAGATGTCAGGTGTCAGATTGAACGAGCCGCTAACGATCGTCGGGGCAGGCGTCGGGCGTGAGGCGTTGGGCGTCGTGCGCTCCTGGACCCACGTGCCGGGTGCGGCGTGGAAGTAGTAGATTTCGGCGTTGCCGGGCAGGTAGTCGGTCAGGACGACGTGGATGTCGTTGGGCGCGACGCCGTTGCCGGCCGCGATGGAGGGCCGCTCCTTGCTGCCGTTGGTGTCGGTGACGTTGAACGGCGCGGACCAGGTCCCGGCCGCAGACCGCTCGGCGTAGCGGAGCTGGACCAGGGTCGGTGAGGCCGGGCTCTTGCCGTACCAGACCGCGTGGCCGACGCCGTCGGGCGTGAAGACAACCTGTCCCATGTCCTGGTTGAGCGTGTCACCCGACTCAGAGAGCGTGTCGGCCGGCTGCCAGCCGCCCGAGTTGCGCCAGGCGTGGACAGCACGCCGGTAGTTGCCGGACGTGTAGCACTGCCAGAGCACGTGCGGGTTGCCGGTGGCCGGGTTGACCGCGATCGAGGGGTACATCTGGTGGCGCTCGCCGAAGGAGACTTCCTCAGTCACGCCCCAGGTCGTACCGGTGCGCGACTTATAGAAGACGTCGTAGAAGCCGCTCGAGCCGGGCCGGCCGTACCAGATGAGGTGTAGCCGGTTGTCCGGGCCGGCGGCGATGGCCGGGTAGGCCTTGTAGTTCGATCCGCCTTCGACCGTGACCGGCGTCTGCCAGGTCGTGTCGATGCGCTCCCGGTAGAGGATGCTCGCGTAGTTGCCCTCGAGCCAGGCGGCGTGGACCCTGCCGTCAGGCGTGGCGGCGATGGTCGGGCAGTTCTTGTCGACCTCCGGGCCGTTGGTCGAGAGCAGGCGCGAGACCGGGTCCCAGCCGCTGTTGCCCGAGTCGCCCGGCACGCAGGACTTGGCGTAGATGGCCTCGGCCGCGTCGTCGTCGGGGCCGCTGGCCCAGATGGCCCAGACGCGGCCGGTCGAATCGACCGCGATTGAAGAGTACTTGCAGCTCAGGTTCGCGGCGTAGAGGTCGGCCGATATCATCGTGTCGGCGCTCCAGCCCGCGGCCGGGGTCCAGCGCTTGTAGTAGACCTGGAACTTGTACGTGCCGAGGCCGGAGTTCATCGCGTACCAGGCGACGTGGACGCGGCCCTGCGGGTCGACCGCAATTCGGCGCTGGCAGCTCCAGTAGGAGTAATCAGACCAGGTGTTGTCGGTCAGGCGCACCGCCGGGTCCCAGATGGCGGCGGCGGCGATGACGGGCAGCAGGCAGGCGAGCACGGCGACTTTCATTTTGTCCTCCTCGCGGGGCGAGATTGCCTCATAAGAGGATAGCCGCGCGACAGGCCGGGTCAACCCGCCGTGCGGCCAGTCCCGAATGGAACGCTAGAAGCAGCCGATGTTGCCGCCGTCCGAGGCCGCGCCGATGCAGGGCGAGCCCTTCTTGAGCGTGTAGTCGCCCGCGCCCGGGTCGGCGAACTTCGGGTCGCCCTCGATGTCGTTGTCGCCGGACGTGACCTCGCCGTAGTTGTTCTCGTCGTTGTCGAGGCAGTTGTAGTCGACCTTCATCAGTCCCCTGCCCTCGTCGTCGTCGCTGTCGTCGGAGACGATGCCGCGGTTGTTGCGGGCGATGATGCAGTTGGTGACCGAGGTGGAGGAGTTCTGGTTCGGTATGTAGAGGCCGGAGACGTCGTTGTTGACGACCGTGCAGTGGTCGATGGCGCCGGACACGTCTTCGTCCATGAACGAGAAGTAGACGCCGCGGTCGCCGTTATTGACGATGAGACAGCGGCGGACGACTGCGTCCTCGCCTTTCACGTAAGCGCCGTGCGACTCGGCGCCGCGCAGTGTGAGCCCCTCGACGACCACCTCGTCGGCGGCGATGGTGAGGGCGGCGTATTCGTCGTCGGCGTCGATGATTGTCTTGCCCGGGCCGGCGCCGCGCAGGGTGACGCCGTCGGTCTCGATCTCGACGGCCTCGTCGTACACGCCGGGCCGGATGCTGATGAGCCAGCCTTCCTCGGCGTCGTCGAGCGCGTCGGAGATGGATTCGTAGTCGGCGCCGGACCCGCCGACCGTCACCTTGCGGGTCCAGGAGCCGTCTTCGACCACGGTCTGCTTCTTCGGGCAGCCGGACAGCGCGGCGGCGAGCGCGGCCGCGATGAGGACCAGTGCGGCGGGCGAGTGGATACGTTTCATGGGCCGATTATCGACCGGGGCCGGCGGGTTGTCAACGCCCGGGCCAGCGCGATTGACTTGGACGCCGGGGCCGAATAGACTGACGCGCAATGCCGCGTCGCGACCTATGAGGTTACTTTTCCTGGTTGAAGGCGAAGGGCGAGGTCACATCTCGCAGGCGCTTGCCGCGCGCGAAATCTGCGAGGAGTCGGGCTACGAAATCTGCGGCACGCTGGTCAGCATGCACAAGTGGCGCCGGCTGCCGGACTATTTCACCGCCGCGTTTCCGGGCTGGCGGCCGATAAAGGGCCCGGACCTCGCCTACAGCAACGACCGCGACATCGACTGGTTCCACACGGTGGCGCGCGGGGCGCGGCGGTTCCCGCTGTTCATCCAGGGCGCGGGCGAAATCGACCGGGCCATCCGCGAGCTGCGGCCCGACGTCGTGGTGAACTTCTTTGTCCACAACATCATTTTTCTGCAGGCGTTCTTCCCGAAGCGCGCGCCGGTGCTCGCGGTCAGCCACCAGAACATGCTGCGCCACCCGGTGTACCCGCGGCCGCACGGCCGGCGGTTCGCCTCGGCGCCGCTGAAGCTCTTGACCTGGACCGCGAGCAACCGCTGCCACAAGCTCGCCCTGTCCTATTACCCGGCGCGCGACATGCCGCTGCGGCGCATCATCGTCTGCCCGCCGCTCTTGCGCCGGCAGGTGCGCGAACTGAAGCCGACCAAGGGCGACTACCTGCTGGTCTACCTGCTCAACCACGGCTACCGGCGCGACATCGAGCGCTGGCACCGCGCCCACCCGGACGTGCCGGTGCACTGCTTCTACGACCGGCCGGGCGCGCCCGAGGACGAGCAGGCCAACGCGTGCCTCTGGTTCCACCGCCTGCACGGCGAGCGGTTCCTGAACATGATGGCCGATTGCCGGGCGGTGGTCTGCACCGGCGGGTTCCAGGTCGTCAGCGAGGCGGCGTACCTCGGGAAACCCGTGCTGATGATACCGAGCGACAACTCGCCGGAGCAGCACCTCAACGCGGTCGATGCGATGAGCCACGGCCTGGGCAAGTACCGGCTGGACTACAAGCTCGACCGCGCGCTCGACGCCGAGCCGCTGCACAAGGGCACCAAGGCGTGGTTCGACCGCGCCGGCGAGCGGTTCCGCTACGGGGTCGAGCAGGCCGCGGCCCGCCGCGTGCGGCGCCGGCGAAGGTTTCTCGGGCTGCCCTGAGCGCCCCGCGCGACGCTTGACGCACCACGCCTCACGCCTGACGCCTCACGCCAAAGCGGCAGGGCGTACCGCGCCGGGCGCGGGGCGCCGAAGGCGGCTCACCAGGGTACCCTCTTGACCCACAGACAAGACGAAGCCTGGCTGGACGAGCTGAACCCGCAGCAGCGGCGGGCCGTGACCCACGAGGGCGGGCCGCTCTTGGTCATCGCCGGCGCGGGCACGGGCAAGACCAAGACGCTCGCGTACCGCGTGGCGTGGCTCATCCAGCGCGGCGTGCCGGCCGAGCGGATACTGCTGCTCACCTTCACGCGCCGGGCCGCTCAGGAGATGCTGTCGCGGGCCCAGGCCGCGTGCCGCGCGGCCACGGGCAAGGTCTGGGGCGGCACCTTCCACGCCATCGCCAACCGGCTGCTGCGCTCCCATGGCTGCATCGTCGGCCTGTCGAGCGACTTCACGGTGATGGACGAGTCGGATTCCTCCGACCTCCTGGGCCTGGCGCGCACCCGGCTCGGCTACGCGTCCAAGGAGAAGCGGTTCCCGCGCAAGCACACCATCCGGTCCATCTACTCGCGGGTCGTGAACTCGCGCGAGCCGCTCGAGGCGGTGCTGAAGAAGGACTTTCCGTGGGTGACGGCCGAGGCCGAGGGCCTGCGCCGCATCTTCGAGGAGTACACCCGGCGCAAGCGGGAGCGCCACACGCTCGACTACGACGACCTGCTGCTGTACTGGAACGTGCTGCTGGAGAATCCCGAGGCGGCCTCCGCGATGGAACGGCGGTTCGACCACGTGCTGGTCGACGAGTACCAGGACACCAACGTCATCCAGGCCGAAATCCTCCAGCGCCTGCGCACGCACGACCGCAACATCACGGTGGTCGGGGACGACGCCCAGTCCATCTACTCGTTCCGCGCCGCGACCATCAAGAACATCCTCGACTTCCCCAAGCAGTTCGAGGGCACGACCGTGGTGACGCTGGAGGAGAACTACCGCTCGGTACAACCCATCCTCGACGTGGGCAACGCGGTGATGCAGCCGGCGCGCAAGCGCTACACCAAGAACCTGTTCTCGGCCCGCAAGAGCAAGCAGAAGCCGACGCTCTTGGTGTGCCGCGACGAGGACGAGCAGGTGAAACTCATCTGCGACCAGGTGCTCTCGCACCTCGAAGAGGGCGTCAAGCTCAACCAGCAGGCAGTGCTGTTCCGCGCCGGACACCACTCGGACCAGCTCGAAATCGAACTGGCCCGGCGTGACATCCCGTTCCACAAGTACGGCGGCCTCAAGTTCCTCGAGGCGGCGCACGTCAAGGACCTGCTCGCGTTCCTGCGCATACTGGAGAACCCGCGCGACGAGCTGTCGTGGTTCCGGGTGCTGGAGATGCTCGACGGGGTCGGACCGCGCTCGGCCGAGCGGTTCATCGGCGACCTCGAGCAGGAGGGGTTCGAGCTCGCCAAGCTCGACGACGACGTGCTGCCGCCTGCGGCGCAGGAGGCCTACTCGCAACTGCGCGGAGTCCTGCTGTCGGTTATCAAGGCCGAGCCGG
>JAWOHG010000170.1:0-3357 GCA_046485245.1 bacterium | reverse complement strand
CTCCCAGTTCGTGGCGGCATCTGCAGTCCCCGGTTGCGCCTTGGCGCGCATCAACAGGTAGGTGATTGCGTACTCGCCACCGACAGCGGCCAGGTTCGCAACCGCGAGCCCCTCACCAGACTGAGGCCCACCGCGGTCGGGTCTGTCCGGGTTGCTCATTTGAATGAGCAGAGGCAAGGCCTCAGGAATCGGGTGCTTGTTGGCGATGTCGTGGATTGTCAGGGGCAAGTACGTGCGCCTGGCCAGGTCGTAGCGCATCTCTGCCTGAAGGTAGGGCAGCGCTCGCTTCGGGTCGATGTCGGCCAGGGCTCTGAGCATGTCTCCGCGTAAGAAGTCTGGCCGCGCGCCAGAAGGCAGCGAATCGCCCAGCAGGTCCGTGATCTTGGCGAAGCTCGCGGCGTCGCCGATCTTGGCGAGTACCTGCGTCGCAGCAAGTCGTGTCTCTGGCACCGGGCTGACCAGGTCAGCCTCGGCTGCGGTCCGAGCGGCCCGTACCGGGCATAGGCCAAGGGCCGAGTAGATTTGGCTCTTTGGTTTCCCCAGAGTATCCAGTCTGTTCGCCACCAACTGCTCAACTGCCCATCTATCGCGCGTCCGCGCAAGCACATGCGCCGCACCTGACTTGGAGTATGACCACCTGCTGCTACTACCCAGAATGCCACTGACGACCCTCTTGCCTTCGGAATCTCCAAGGCGGGCCAGCAGGGCGGCCGCGACCCCAAAGGCGTAAGGCTCGGTGTCGCCCTTGGCTTGCTGGCTACGAACATACGCCCTCAACGTGTCGATGGCACGTCGCCCGAAGTACTCCAGTATCTCCACTTGCGGCGTCGGGGTCGTGTCGTTGAGCCAGCCTGTCGTGCGCAACACCCTTCCTGCGGCAACCGGGCCGAAGCCGCGTACCTCGTCGATGCTCAACCCGTCCTCTCCGCCAATGCCGCGCCAGCCTTTCAAGAACGCCAGCTTGCGCGCCAAGGTGTCTTTGCGGAGCCCGAAGCGTTTCGGGCCGCTTGAGTACGGTCGCGACAGTGGGTCGGCCTTGATGATGCTCTCGAGTTGCAGAGTAACCTCAGGACCGTCGATGCCGTACAACGCATCGATGGCTCGCCCTCCTTCTTCGCCGCCAGCCGCCGCTATCTCGACCAGCCTAGGTGCGACCCAGGTGTCACCCAGCTTGCTGAGAGCCCAGTGCGCTGCCAACGGGCGGTTTGTACTCGGATATGCGCTCAGCACACCGTGGAGCGAGTCGCGCCTCTCCTTCTCGCCGCGTATCCACGCGAGCATCATGTCCTTCTCGATGGCGCGGGAGTCGACCAGTGACTGACGCAGTTCATTGCTTGGCAGGGAGCCGGCGACCTGACGCAGGCGGGCCACCAGCGTCGTGTTGGCGACCGTGAACATCCCCTTCTTTGCAAGGCCCTCGATCAACTTGACTGCGGCCGTCGCCACGGGCTCTTCTTCTTCCTCAAGGGCTCCCGCCGCGAGAGTCTCCGGGTCGTACCCGAGACGCCTGGCATCCTCGATGGCGTTAGTGCTGAGAGTGCGGTCAATGCCGACCCTTCGCAGGGTCAGGAGAGTGTCGTGTGACGCCTGCAGGAACAGCTCGACAACACTTGAGTCACGTCTGCCGTCGAAGCCCGGTTTTCCGAGCCCCTCGATGAGGCTCTCACGAACCGCTGTTGGAGACTCCGCGTAGCGGCCGACGAGGTCGTGCATCAAGGCGGTTGCCGCGCTGTCGGTGAAGCCGGATGCGAGCAGGTACCGGATGGTGCCATCTTCGCTGACTACAGGCAGGAGCGGCTCAGCAATGCTCGCCGCGGCGTGGTTCGCCATCTGCAGATTCGGCGAGAGGAGCCGCCGCCGGAAGTAGCGCTGGCGGGCGTAGTACCTGACGCTGTCGTAGGCGCGGTACTTGAGCCAGCCCGTGAAGGCGTTGGCGGTGTCGTCCTCGGCGAAGCGGTCGAATGTCACAGTGTCGAGCTGCGCGAGCCCGGCGACCAGCAGTGAAGCAGCATCTGTCATCTCCTCAAGAGTGTCGCGCAAGACGATACTGAGCTCGGATCTTGCTGGCCCCACCTTCATTTCCATCGTCGGACCACCCTTAGGTTCGGGCTTGGGCGGCGGCTTGGGAACTCGGTCACGGGCAGTGACAAGCCACTGGATGAGCCGGACGATTGCCGGGCCTGAGGTGGTTGACCGCAGGTCAATCAACATATGGGCACAACGGACCCTGTTGCGCCACGCTCCTTCGGTCAGGCCGGCGGTCAGCAGGGGTAGTGCCGCGTCGCGCATTTGTTCGAGCGCAAGTGCGGCATTCAGGCGAGTCCGCCAGCCCGAATCCAGGTACCGCTTCAGCACTGCTTCCGCGCCGGCCGGGTCAGCGATGAGTTCGAGCGCGTAGAGCGCCGGGTCGACTGACCAGTCGGGTTTGCCGGTCTGGAGAATCGGGATTAGCGAACAGACCGCGGGCCTGCCGACCGCGCCGAGCGACTTGGCCGCTTCCCAGCGGACGCGCAGGAAGGAGTCGTTCCTGAGCACTGCCATCAACGGCGCAACTGCCAGCGTGTCACCGGGTCTGGCCAGGGCGCGGATGCTGGCGATGCGACCTTCCAGTAAGTCCAGCTTCAGGCGATGCCGCAGTTCTTCGACCGACGGAAGCGATTCCTCGGGCGTGGGCTGGGCCCACAAGACCGTCGACAGCGCCAATAGCAACAGGGCGAGCGGCGCAATCGCCCGTCGCGCCAGGTGACGGTCCGGTGTGGCAATCAGCTTAGTGGCAACGTTCAACTTGGTCTCTCGCTTCAGAGCATCGTACGTTCCGGGCAGTAGCTGTCAAATCCGCGGCAGGCAGCTTCGGGGTTCGTCGGGAGGCACGGCAGCGCGCCGAAGCGTCAGCCGGCGCAGGCCAGCGGGCAAGTCAGGTCGCGCGAGGCGCCGGTCTTATGCGGACGCCGTCGCGAGTCATGATGACTAGACGGCCGCGAATCCGGTCCTCGGACAACGACTGGAAGCAGCGCCGGAACGCGGCGGTTGCCTGGTCAACCGTCATTCGGTAGAGCTTGACGACGATGATGCCGCCGCACCTCGAAGGTGGGAACCGGAGTGAACGCGCGAAGTCCTTGTCCATCGTGACAATGACCAGTTGCTCTTTGACCGCCCGCTCGTAGACCGCTTCGTCGGGCGCTCCGGCAAGTTCGGTGCGTTTGGTGTCGAGGACCGAGTGGCCGGAGGCCCGCAGATACTCTACGATCGGGTCGTAGAGATTCTCATTCGCCAGTATCCTCACACCACGACGCCGGCCTCTTCTTCAGCCAGCAGCAGGAGCGTGACACGGCTGACCCAGATGCGCACCTGTTTTGT
>JAWOHG010000088.1:0-10715 GCA_046485245.1 bacterium | reverse complement strand
GGCGACGCGGACCGCGCAGTCCGACCTGCTTGCGTCGATATTCGCCGGGCACGGCGAGTTCGGGCGCCTCGTGCTTGCGCCGGGCAACGCGGCCGCGGCCTTCAGGTGCGCCCAGCACGCGTTTCGGTTGGCCGAGAAGTACCAGGTCCCGGCCATCGTGTTGTTCGACCAGTTTCTCGGCGATGGCGTGTGGGCCGTTGCGCCTGATCTGCTGGCTGGCGGACCTGCTTCCGGCGCGATCGGACAAACAGTCCCTGAACTCGCGGCGTACAGCTACCGGCGCTACGGTGCCGGCCCGGACGGCGTTTCGCCGCGCATCAGGCCGGGCACCCGTGACCAGCTCGTCTATGCCGATTCCGACGAGCACTCGGAGGAGGGCCACATCACCGAGTCGGCGGACGTGCGCACGTCGATGGTGCGCAAGCGGGCGGCCAAGATTGCGGCGCTGCTGCGCGAAGCGACGGTGCCTGATGCCTGGCCCGAGCCGGCCCGCACCCTTGCCTTATGCTTCGGTTCGACCGAGGGCACAGTGGCCGAAGCCGTGACCCGACTGCGCGCGCGCGGCGCGGACGTCGCCATGGTTCACTGCGAGTGGCTCTGGCCGTTCCCGGCCGAAGCGGTGCAGCGCCTCTGTGTGGGGCGACGGGTACTGACAGTCGAGAATAACGCAACCGCGCAGCTCGCGCAGTTGCTGGCGCAGGAGTCGCTGGTCGAGTGCGCCGGCACGGTGCGCCGGTACGACGGCCGGCCTTTCAGCGTGGCCGAGGTAGAGTCGGGCATCGAGAAGCTTATGGGAGATGCCCCGTGAACCCCAAAGACTTCGAGAGCGCCGACCCGATTGCCTGGTGCCCGGGCTGTGGCAACTTCTCGATTCGCGAGGCGGTCACCACCGCTCTGGCCGAACTCGAGCTGGAGCCGTGGCAGGTGTGCTTCGCCTCGGGCATCGGCCAGGCCGCGAAGGCGCCACACTACATCCGCTGCAACCTCTTCAACGGCCTGCACGGCCGGTCGCTCCCTCTGGCCATCGGCATCAAGCTCGCCAACCCGGGGCTCGTGGTGTTCGCCGAGGGTGGTGACGGCGACGGCTTTGCCGAGGGCGGCAACCACTTCCTGCACGCCCTGCGGCGCAACGTCAACATCACGTATTTGGTCCACGATAACCAGGTCTACGGCCTGACCAAGGGTCAGGCCTCGCCGACCAGCGAGTTGGGGATGGTGACGCGCACTACGCCGTTCGGCTCGGTCGAGCCGGCCTACAACCCGCTGGCGATGGCGGTGGCGATGGATTGCGGGTTCGTGGCGCGAGGGTTCTCGGGCAAGCCGCGCCACCTCGCCGACCTCATCAAGGAAGCGGTCCGTCACCCGGGCTTCAGCTTCATCCAGGTCCTGCAGAACTGCGTGAGCTTCAACAAGGTCAACACGTACAAGTGGTACAGCCACCGCGTGTACGAGGTCGAAGTGCACGACCCGGCCGACCGCAGTGCGGCCTGGCGACTGGCGCAGGAGTGGGGGATGCGGATTCCCATCGGGGTCATCTACCGGTCCTCGCGGTCCAGTTACGACTCGCTGCACCCGGTGTTGCGCGACGGCGCGCCGGCCGGCCGCGAGTTCGACCCCGCCGTGCTCTCGCGGCTGGTCGACCGCCTGCGCTGACGGCCTAGTCTTTCTTCCCCGAACGAGGATGCGCCTGGTCGTACACGCGCTTGAGCCGTTCAACGGTCAGGTGGGTGTAGACCTGCGTGGTCGACAGCGAGGCGTGGCCGAGCAGCTCCTGGACCGCGCGCAGGTCGGCGCCGCGTTCGAGCAGGTGGGTGGCGAAGGCGTGGCGCAGGGCGTGGGGATTGGTCGCGCTGATGCCGGTGACCCGCGACAGGGCGCGGTTGACGATGATGCCGATGGAGCGCACCGACAGCCGGCCGCCGCGGTTGTTCAGGAATACCGCAGCGGCCCCGGCGAGCCGGGGCAGGCCGAGGTAGCGCTGGAGCGCGGCCCGCTGGGCGCGGCCGACCGGGACGAGCCGTTCCTTGCCGCCCTTGCCGCGCACCCGGATGGTGTCGGTTTCGAAGTCGACGTCGGCCAGGTCGAGGCTGACGAGTTCGGAGGCGCGCAGGCCCGAGCCGTAGAGCGACTCGAGTATGGCCCGCTCGCGGATGGCGGCCGGTCCGACCGGGTCGGCGGCCAGCGCCTCGCTCATCTGGGGCTGGGTGATGAACCCGGGAAGGCGGGCGTCGCGGCGCGGGCCGCGCACGCCGGCAGCCGGGTTGGAGCGCAGGCGTCCCTGCCGGACCTCACGGCGCAGGAAGGTCCGGACCGCGGAGAGCTTGCGCGCCGCCGAGCTGCGGTCGTAGCCGTGCGCCAGCACGAACCCGAGGTACTCCGCGATGTCGGGGCGCTCGATGCGTTCCAAGGGGCGACCGGGCCGGGTGTCGGCGAGGAAGTCGAAGAACTGCTCCAGGTCGACCCGGTAGGAGCGAACCGTGTGGGGCGAGCAGCACCGCTCCAACTCGAGGTAGGAGAGGAAGTCGGCCAGCCGTTCGGCCTGGTTCACGCGCCAGCATAGGGCCGGCCCGCGTCGCGGTCAAGCGGGCGGCGGCCCTGTTGACTTGCGGCGCGCTTTTGGCAACCTTATAGTACTGCCGCGGAGGCGGAACATGCCAGTATACGAATACCACTGCAGTGACTGCGGCCGGAAGTTCGATATCATCGCGACGCTCGCCGAGAAAGAGGCGGGCCTGTGCCCCAAGTGCCCGAAATGCGGGCGGGCGCGGGTCAGCCAGGTCTTCTCGCGCTTCACCCTGCTGACCGGGTCGAAGTCGGGGGAGAGTTCGGGCGAAGACCTCGACATGTCCGGCGGCGGCCCGGACCTCGGCGGGATGGGCATGGACGACTTCGGCGATGATGATGACTACGAGGACCTCGGTGATTCCGACGACGCGTGAGCCTCATCACCGCGTCAATTGAAAGGGGAGGCTATGCACTGGTTTGACTGGATGGCACTGGGAATAGTGGTCGTCGTGGCGATACTCGAGACCGTGCGCGCGAACAAGGCGGGCGGAATGGGCCTGGCCCTGTTCGACGCGGCGGGCGTGGTCGTGGCCGCGGTGGCTGCAACTCAGCTGTCCGGCGGCCTGGCCGGGTCGCTGCGGATGCAGCCCGCGACCGTGATGATCCTCCTGTTTGCGCTGCTCGCGGTGCTGGCGTTCGTCATCGGCTACTGGCTGTTCGGCCTGACCGGCTGGACGTTCCAGTCGCTGGACGGCTTCTTCAGCCTCTTGTTCGGCGTGGTGACGGGCTGGGCCATCGCCCACATGGTCCTGCGCATCGTCATCGCCTCGCAGGGCACGAACGGCGAGGTGGCATCGCTGATGGCTGCGTCGCCCATCGCGCGCGAGGTGTTCACCTTCAAGACCTGGAACGCGTTGGTGAAGCTGTTGTTCAAGGTCAAGGTCGGCCCCGACTTCAACCCAGATATCGGCTAGCGAACGCGCGTGCTGCAGGTTTACACCGGCGACGGCAAGGGCAAGACCACGGCCGCGTTCGGGCTCGCCCTGCGCGCCTGCGGTCACGACTGGCGGGTGCTCATCATCCAGTTCATGAAGGGCGACCCGGGCTATGGTGAGGTCATCGCGGCGAAGCAGGTCAAGGGTCTGGAGGTCGTACAGACCGGCCTGCCGACCTTCGTGGAGAAGGGCAACCTGTCGAAGGAGGACCTGGCCGAGGCGCGGCGCGGCCTCGACCTTGCGGTCAAGGCGGTCGGCTCGGGCGACTACGACATGGTCATCCTCGACGAACTGAACGTCGCGGTGGACTACGCGCTGGTGCCGCTCGACGAGGTGCTGGCCCTGGCCGACTCGTGCCCGCCCGAGACCGAACTGGTCATCACCGGCCGCTACGCCAGGCCGGCGCTGCTGGAGCGGGCCGCGCTCGTGAGCGAGGTAAAGGAAGTCAAGCACCCGTACCAGCTCGGCATAGTCAGCCGTGTCGGCATCGACTACTGAGAACCTGGTCCGGGAGTTCCGGGCCGGTTCGCGGCTGGCCTGCGCGCGGCTGATATCGCTGGTCGAGGACAGCGGGCCCGAGGCCTACGACATCCTGCACGAACTGTACCCGCAGACCGGCCGGGCCTACTGGGTCGGCATCACCGGGCCGCCCGGCGCGGGCAAGAGCACGCTGGTCGAGAAGCTGGCCCTCGAGCTCAGGCGGCGCGGCCGGACCGTCGGCATCATCGCGGTCGACCCGACCTCGCCGTTCTCGGGCGGGGCGTTGCTCGGCGACCGGGTGCGGATGAGCGCTCTGTTCACCGACCCGGGCGTGTTCATTAGGTCGATGGCGACGCGCGGCGGGCAGGGCGGGCTGGCGCTGCGCACGCGCGAGGCCTGCGAGGTGCTCGACGCGTTCGGGCTGGACTTCATCCTCATCGAGACGGTCGGGGTCGGCCAGGTCGAGCTCGACGTGGCCGGCACCGCGGACACGACCGTGGTCGTGCTGGTGCCCGAGTCGGGCGACGCCATCCAGACGATGAAAGCCGGCCTGATGGAAATCGGCTCGCTGTTCTGCGTGAACAAGTCGGACCGCGAGGGCGCGGACCGGCTGACAATGGAACTCGAGATGATGCTCGAACTGCGGCCGCGGGGCGACGGCTGGTCGCCGCCGGTGCAGAAGACCGTGGCGACGAGCGGCAAGGGCGTGGCCGAACTGCTTGACTCGGTCGAGCGGCACCGGCGCCACCAGGAGGAACTGGGCCTGCGCCGGGCCCGGCGGGCCGAGCGGACCGCGGCGACGGTGCGCGCGATTGTCGATGAACGGCTCAAGGCCGCGGTCTGGGAACAGGCCGAGGTGCGCTCGCTGCTGGACCGGGGCGTCGAGCGGGCCCTGGGCGGCGAGTCGACGCCCTACCGTGTGGCGGACGAGATACTGCTGCAGTGCCGGCCCGGGACCGGCGTGTGATTGGGGAGTGGCGGTGATGCGCACCCTCACCCTTGCCGTCTCCCGTCAAGGGAGAGGGGATAGGAGTGCGCAGGTCCTGCCGTCCTCTCCCCTTGCGGGAGAGGATTGAGGTGAGGGGTGTGATGACGCTTATCGTATGGAGGAACGTGTATGCCTGACGATTTGGAGAAGTTGAGGGACGAGCTGAAGCGCTGGCGCGAGTGCGCCGACCCGGGCGACCCCAAGCGGTTCACCACCCTATCCGGCGTGCCCATCGACATCCTCTACACGCCGGCGGACATCGAGGGCTTCGACTACGGCCGCGACCTCGGCCTGCCCGGTGAATTCCCCTACACGCGCGGGGTGCGGCGCAACATGTACCGAGGCCGCCACTGGACGATGCGCGAGTTCTCGGGCTTCGGCACGGCGCGCGACACCAACGAGCGCTACAAGTTCCTGCTCCACCACGGCGAGACCGGTCTTTCGGTCGCGTTCGACTTCCCGACGCTGTACGGCCGCGACTCGGATGACCCGATGGCGCGGGGCGAGGTGGGCAGGTGCGGCGTGGCCATCGCGTCGCTTGCCGACATGGAGACGCTGTTCGACGGCATCCCGCTCGATGCGGTGTCGACCTCGATGACCATCAACGGGCCGGCCGCTGTGGTCTGGGCCTTCTACCTCGCGGCGGCCGAGAAGCAGGGCGTGGCCGGGGATAAGCTGCGCGGCACCATCCAGAACGACATCCTCAAAGAGTACATCGCCCAGAAGTCGTGGCTGTTCCCGCCCTCGCCGTCGATGCGGGTCATCACCGACATCATGGCCTACGCGGCGAAGCACGTGCCCAAGTGGAACACCATCTCGATATCGGGCTACCACATCCGCGAGGCCGGCTCGACCGCGGCCCAGGAACTGGCGTTCACCCTCAAGGACGGGCTGACCTACGTCGAGGCGGGCATCGCGGCCGGGCAGGACGTGGACAGCTTTGCCCCGCGGCTGTCGTTCTTCTTCAACTCACACCTCGACTTCTTCGAGGAAATCGCCAAGTACCGCGCGGCCCGGCGCATCTGGGCGCGCGAGATGAAGGAGAAGCACGGCGCGAAGAGGCCGGAGTCGTGGCTGCTGCGGTTCCACACCCAGACCGCGGGCTGCTCGCTCACGGCCCAGCAACCGGAGAACAACATCGTGCGCACGGCGTTCCAGGCCCTGGCCGCGGTGCTCGGCGGCACCCAGAGCCTGCACACCAATTCGATGGACGAGACCTGGGCCCTGCCGACCGAGAAGGCGGTGCTCATCGCGCTGCGCACCCAGCAGCTCATCGCCGAGGAGACCGGCGTCGTGAATACCATCGACCCGCTAGGCGGCTCGTACTTCATCGAGGCGCTGACCAACGAGCTCGAGAAGCAGGCCTACGACTACTTCCGCAAGATTGACGCCTTGGGCGGAATGGTCAGGGCCATCGAGCACGGCTTCCCCCAGCGCGAAATCGCCGACGCGGCATTCAAGTACCAGCAGCAGCTTGAGCGCGGCGAGCGGACCATGGTCGGGGTAAACAAGTACCTGCTTGAGGGCGAGAAGATCGAGATTCCGTTGCTGCGTATCGACGCGCGGGTCGAGCAGGAACAGCGCGAGCGGCTCGACAATCTGCGTCGGGGTCGAGACAACGCGGCCGTCGAGCGGACGCTCGTGGCCCTGCGCGCGGCCTGCGCCGGGACCGACAACGTGATGTACCCGCTGATGGACGCGGTGCGTGCGTACGCCACGCTCGGCGAAATCTGCGGGGCTATGAAGGAAGTGTTCGGTACCTATGCCGAGCCGCCGATGTTCTGAGGAGAGTGAGCAGTGAACAGTGAGCAGTTAGCAGTTCAGGATCTGACCCTCGCCCCTCGCGGGAGAGGGCAGGGTGAGGGGGAGGCCTAGATGGCAAGGAAGTTACGCGTTCTAGTGGCAAAGCCAGGTTTGGATGGTCACGACCGCGGGGCCAAGGTTGTCGCGCGGGCATTGCGCGACGCCGGGTTCGAGGTCATCTACACGGGACTGCAGCAGACCCCGGAGATGATTGCCGAGGCTGCGATGCAGGAAGACGTCGACGTGGTCGGCCTGTCGGTGCTCTCGGGCGCG
Organism: bacterium; assembly: GCA_046485245.1. Classification (GTDB taxonomy): domain Bacteria; phylum Hydrothermota; class Tepidihabitantia; order Tepidihabitantales; family Tepidihabitantaceae; genus CBFGJX01. Next base: position 3,671 of record JAWOHG010000088.1, on the reverse strand, counting down.
CACATGGTGCTGTTCCCCGAGACGATGCGCCTGCTCAAAGAGAAGGGCGCGTCCAACATCCTTGTCATCGGCGGCGGCATCATCCCGAAAGAGGATATGGAGGATCTGTACAAGCAGGGCTGCGGCCGGCTCTTCGGTCCCGGCACGCCCACCGGCGACATTGTCGCGTACCTCAAGGACAAGTTCCCGGACAGAGCGTAGTTCGAGCGGTCAGCGAGTCTCAAGCCCGCCGTGGCGTCTGCCCCGGCGGGCTTGGCTGTCAAGTCTAGAGAGTGAAGCGAATGACCGGAGTGCTGGCCTGCACCGCGACGTACGGTCGAAACTCGTTGTAGCCAGGCGTCTGGTGGTTCGGCTGTGCGGACACGCGGAGGTACACCAAGCCTGCCGTCACGCCGACGCCGGCAATCGGCACGTCGACAGCACCCGTGACGGCGAGCGTACCGACAAAGTCGTAGTCGGGGGGCGTGGACAGCCTTGAGGTGATGTAGCTTGCGGACGCCTCGACGTAGACCTCGGGTAGTTTGCCGTGCAGGCCGCCTCGGAAGCTGGTGGACCGCTGGTAGATCGTATAGCCGAAGTAGAGCGGGAGTAACCTCGCCCCATCCACCACTAGGTCTGCGATGGCGATGCCGGCCCTGAATCGGTGTGCCTCCGCGCCCATGTACGCTACTCTCGCGAAGGCAAACTTGCCAAGTCCGATGCCGGCCGATAGAGGTTCGGCGCGCAGGCACAGGCCCGGGTACTGGTCCGTTCCCACGCCGTCCAGCGAGTAGTCGGTCTGGAAGGCAATCCCAGTAGAGGCAACCATTATGCACAACATAGTGACCGTCTTGGCGCGTGCCATACGCTCCTAGCGGCCGTCGAGGTCCGCCCCGAACGTGAGTGCCCGAAGTCTCACCTCGACGTTGGGCGACAGTCCGACGAAGGTCGTCCACTCGCCGGCTGTGAGTTCGGCGCGCGAGACCGCGCCGATGACGCCGGCCGACAGCGACAGGCCTACCCCCAGAAGGTCGGCGCCGGCCACGGCTTCGAGGCGGCCGACAATCGGCAGCCTGCGGTGTTCGTTGCCGGTCATCGGGTTCAGCCAGTAACCGCGCAGCCTGAACGCCAACTCCGGCATCATTCCGTGCAGTCGCCACTTGTACCATAGCGGGCGTTCCCAGACGACGAACTCGACGTTCACCGGCAGATACGAGTCGTAGTAGTCGATGATTGTCAGCTTGCTGTAGAGGCAAGTGCCGACTCGCCAGCGGCCCTTCTCGGCCTGCACTCCCAGTATGTCGAATGCGTTCCAGTAAGCCGAGCTGAATCCAAGCCAATCGTGGTCCGCCGGCCTATGGTAGAGGCTGCTGCCCATCGACGCGCCCTCGACCCGCAGGCGCCAGGGGTTGGCGTCTGCTTCGGAGCCCTCGAATAGCGGTTGGGCGGAAAGAGAACTGCTGGCGCCGAGCCACAGGGCGAGCGCCAGGCACAGCCGGGTTATGGCCGCATCGGCGACGGTCCGCCTGCCTTCCATATCGCCGAGTGTAGGCACGCGAGGCGGAGTGTCAAGATGAGGAGGCGATGAGTGATGAGTCATGAATGATGCATGAGGCTGCAGGGCGGAAACTCCAAGCCCCGAAGCCCAGATTCCAGTGGTGATGTGGCGGGGGAGAGATGGGTGGGGCTAGCGGGCGTCAGCCGTCAGGTGCGGTCAGGCGCGGCGGGCGAAGTGGCGAGGTGTGCCGCGACTTTCCCGCCCGCGATAACCAGCGGCCCTACCAACCCCTGTCTTCAATGCCAACGCGGACCACGGCCAGGTGATAGCGCACGCCGGCAAAGACACAGAACTCGTTGTGTTCGTCACCTGGGTAGACGCCATTGCCAGCGCCCGAGGCGCGAACGTAGCCCAGCCCGGCCATCGCGCTTGCGCCCAGCCCGAAGCAGTCGCCGGCGGCAACCAGGCTGAACGTGCCAGCGAAGTTGATGTTGGGCGAGGTGTGCGGATCCCATAAGTTGCCGAAGCCGCCTTGCGCTTCTACGTACACCTCGGGCAGTTTGCCGTAGAGTCTGCCCACGTAGCGCGTCGGCCGGTCCCAGAGCGTTACGCCGAAGCTGATGGGGAGGAAGCTCGGGAACGGGTGCACGCCACCGGCAAGCGCTAGGCCGGCCCGTATGCGACCCAACTCCAGGCCGACGTATCCTGCCCGGTAGGGCCAGAGGGCGTTCGAGAAGGGCGAGAGTTCCTGCCGGTACACCGGCCAGGCCCAGCCGGACGACCACGCTTCGAACCTCAGGTAGAGGTGCGGCAGCTCCTCTGGTTCCTTTCCCGTGCGCCATAAGTCGCCTGCCACAGCCGTGCAGGGCAGGGCTGTCACAAGTGCCAGGATGGCGATGCGCAGCAGCACGGATGCCGGTTTGGGCAACCGGACCGCCTCAGTGAGGTTCACACGTGGTTTGTGCATGGTTGTCACCTGCTAAAGCCCGATCCTGAGTGTCGGGAAGTGAATCTGCAGAGACAGGTAGGCGCGGGCGTCGATGGGGCCGGCGTCCGGCGTGAGCTGGGTGAGTACTCGGAGCTGGGCGCCGGTAACTCGGGACACTTCCGGGTTTACACGGTTCAGCATGATGTGCAGGGAGCGGCCGGGCGGGATGCTGCCGGCCGGGGTACCTTGCACGCTTTCGCGTTCCACTTGGCGATCCATGTCGCTCGCTGGCACTGTCAACCGGCCGCAGGGGAATGGGCAGACGGGGCGAATGCAGATGGCAGAGTGCAGAAGTGAGAATTGGCAGGCGCGTCGAAGCAGGCCGAGTCAATCCCCCGGTCCCTTCCCGGACAGTGCCCGGGACGAGGGCAGAGTCCGTGCGCTGGACGGGGTGAGAGACGCAGGGCCGGTCGGGGTCGAGGTCGAGGCGCCGGTCAGGGAGCCGGGGGAGGTGCCGGGCCGGGTGCCGGATGAGGAGCCGGTGGCCGAACCGGACCGGGTGCTGGTCCGGGTGCCGGGTCAACTGCCGGACCACTAGCCGGTCAGGTTGCCGGTCCGGGCCGCGGACGCTGCCGTGGACCGGGTCGAAGGTCGGGTGATATGGTGGGGGGGACGGCAGGGGTGCCGCTGCGGGGGGCGGCCCCGGTGTCATTTTTCGTGTCACTTTCGGGCCTCCAAAGCGATACGTTATATGTATCAGGGCGCCACGGCGTCGAAAGGAGTCTGAAACGGCACCGAGAAAGCACTGTGAGCCGCCGAGGTTCGAGCCGACCGAGTCCTGCAGCGAACTTCTGGCTGATAAGTGTAAGTCCCCGGAGGCCCGCAGGTTGTACGGGCAGGAGCCCGAGGCTTGTGAGGCGCAGGCCCGCGCGGGCTGCAGGCGGAGGGCTACTGGTAGTCGCTGGAACGGCGGACTGATACTACATATGGAGGGGGGAGTGACTTCCGGGGTCAACCTGTAGCAGATGCGGGCGACAAGCAACCCGGCGAACGCGGCGGCGAGGACGAGGGCGAAGGCGGCGGCAAGGATGCGGGCGAGCGCTGTTGTGAGTATGGGTTCGAGCCTGGGTCTGAGCCCGCTCGCGAGATATGAGGCGAAGCCGTCGGCGAGCCGCACTTCGACCCTTCCGTCGACCTCAGAGGCGAGCCGGCGAACGACGAGGTCAGCAAGCCGCGATGTGACGAGCGGGACTCATCGGAACATTG
>JAWOHG010000338.1:0-4513 GCA_046485245.1 bacterium | reverse complement strand
TTGATGGCGAGAATCCGCACCGGAACTTATACGCGACGCAGACGCGCGTGTCAACCGCCGTCGCATCGGTTGACCGTGTAGCGCTTGGGGCTAGACTCAAAGTCAATGAATGGAGGAACGATGAAGACGACAGCCGTCGCAGTCCTGCTCGTCCTCGCTGGTGTACCCGCGCTTGCGGCGTCGCCGGTCGAGCTCATTCGCGGGGTCGGTGCCGACATGCTCGAGGACTACTCGCGGCCGCTGGTTGAGTCGTACGGCGTCGCAATGGGCTCCGGCTGGTACCACTCGGCCCACGCTCTTGGCTTCCTGCGGTTCGAAATCGGTGCACGCCTGAGCCTCATCAATATTCCCGAGGCGGCGAGGACCTTCACCGCCCGCGCCAAGGCCTGCTCGGTCAACACGCAGACCGGCGCCATCGATACCTTTTATGTTGACGTCGAGGGCGCGGCAACCATCTTCGGCCCCGGCGGTTCGACCCCGGTCCCGGTCCCGGGTGAGTACTCGGTCGCCATCCCGCCCAGCTTGCCAGGCGGGCTGGGGGTGAGTTGGATGCCATTTGTCGTTCCCCAGGCATCGCTCGGCCTGCCACTGGGCTTCGAGATCACCGCCCGCTACGTGCCGTGGCCGTTCCAGGGCACGACCGTCCACTTCCTCGGTGTCGGCGTCAAGAACGAGCTGACCACGTTCTTCCGACTGCCGGTCAATCTGGCGGTACAGGGTTTCTACCAGCAGTTCGCGATCGGCGACGCGGTCCGCTCGCGGACGTTAGGCGGCAACATCCACGCCTCTCGGTCGCTGCTGCTTTTCGCGCCCTATGCCGGCATCGGCTTTGACAGGTCCGCCACTGACATCAACTACGTCTTCCACGCCCGCTACCCCACCGGTATCGGCGAGGGTGGGCTCGAGTACGAGGAGTTCGACATCCCGGTGAATGCCAGCTACGCGCCGCCGGTCAACCTGCGCGGTACGCTTGGCGTCGCGCTCAAGTTTGGTCTCCTGCTTGTCAACGCCGACTACAACTACAACGTCTCCACCGGCTACCATGCGGTGTCGGCCGGAGTGAGCGCCAGCCTGCGCTGACGAACGCCCGGGCAGGTCGTCGGAGGCGGAACGGCCGGCAGAGCATCGGGCGGGCGGCCAGTTGACCTTGCTGTCGACAGGCTAGCGGCCCGGTGAGTTTCGACCGGCCCGCCGCCTCAGGCCGGAAGCTAACCCGCTCACAAGCAGTACCAGCAGCACGACGCCAGCGATCAGCGCACCAAGCCGTCCGAGGAGTGACAGCGTCGTGACAATCGCCGCGGCGCAGATGACCCCGACAAGGACGGCCAGCATCGAACGCCAGTAGGGCAGGCCCATAAGCACTGCCGCGACACTGCCGGTCCACGCCCCGGTGACCGGCAGGGGCACGGCCACGAACAGCGCGAGCCCCCAGAACTCCCAGCGTTGGACCAGCCTGCTTCGGCGTTTGGTCCGGGCGAAGAGCCAGTCGAAGAACTGGCGAAAGACCCGAAAACGACCGAGCAGCACGACAATCCGCTCGAGGAGGAGCAGTATGACGAAGACAGGCAGAATGTTGCCGACAACCGCCGCGGCCACGGCCCGGGGCCAGGGCAGCTTGAGTAAGTTTATGCCAACCGGGATCGCACCTCGCAATTCGACGACCGGAAGCATCGAGATGACCACCACGATGGCCTCAGGCGACAGTCCCCGCGTGCGCAGGCCGGCAGCGAGACGCTCGCCGAGCGGACGATGCGGAATCGCGCTCTCCGCGGTCACGGGCGTGACCGGCGCTGCAAGGGCCATTGAGCCCAAGGTCAGTAGAAACAGGAATTGCCTCATCGAAGTCCCTCTTTGCGACGCAGAGCCCATTCGGCCGCAGCAAGCAGGACGAGCATGATGTAGAACCAGGGAATGCGCCGTGGCGTAAACTCGAAACCATGCCGGCTGGCGGCGAGTTCCATCTCGAACCCGGGCCCGGGCAGGCTGTCGTATCGGAAGTAGCGGCCGCCCGATGCCTGAGCGATGCCGCGCAGGAGTCGGTCGTCCAAGCCCAAGGCGACATCCTCCACAAGCCGATTTGTCACCAGGTACTCTACGCGTGCCTGCCCGACGTTCTCGACTACGGCGACGGCCTCATGCCGACCAGGGGTGGCGCCGGCAAACTCCACGGAGTAGAGGCCACGTCGGGTCTCCATCATCGGGAGACGTACCCCGGCCGCCCCAAGCTCGATGATCGGTGCTGCGCCCGAGAGCGGGGTTCCGTCCGGCGCCAGCGCGGCCAGTTCGAGCCTGACCGGCTCGCCGGCAAGATGCGTGGTCCGGGCCGCGCTGAGCCGGAGCGCCTCGCTTCCGTCGGCGACAAGGTGGCGAACAGCTGCGCCGAGCAGTAGTTCGAGCGCGGTCGGGGCGCCGGCGATGCTGCCGGCCGTGAAGCTCCAGCGCCAGACCGGTCCCCCGGCATATAGCACCCGGCGCCTGCCGGCTCGGCGCGCGCCGACAATGACCAGCCCGGCGGAGCCATCGACAATCCATGGGTCGAAGCTGTCTAGCGAGATCGGCGTGAACAGGGGGTCCGGGGGCGACAGCCGCTCCAAGGTGAGGTCGAGCTCAGCCGCGGGGCGGCCGGCGCGTGAAGTCGGCGTCGGTGGTCCGGTTGTGGACCGGATCCTCGCCGTCCCGCCCGGCAGGAAGGCTGCCAGCGGGTGGTCGGGCTCGATGGCATCACCTCCGAGAATCAGCACGGCAGCGTCCGGGCCAACCTCGGCCGCAAAGCGCTTCCAGCCCGGCCGGGCGGTCGCCGGCAGTGCCACATCGAGAACGTAGACGTCGACAGCCGCTGCCGTCCGCGTCGGGCCACCCTCCCCGACGACGATCGCGGTGTCAACCGACACTCGGGACAGGGACCGGAGCGCCCTGACAACGAACCGGGACGACGGCCCGAACGCGTCACGGACATAGCGGACGAGTATCCGCCCGGGCCGGACATGTACCAGCCCCTCGATGGCGTTGTCCGCGGCGTTGGACTCGCCCGGGATGCTGTCAGCGACCGCACGCAGCTCGTGGAAGCCCGGCTCGTCGAACCGGAGGTCAAACTCGACAGTCACCGGCTCGGCGCTTGCGATCGGCTGGAACGCGCTTGCGCGCCTCGGCGCGCCACCGGCGCTCGCCGCCGAGACGGCGGGCATCGCGGTCATGGCCGTCTCGCTGGTGCTCACCGCGCTGCTCGTGCTCTGGCAGGGCCATGTCGCGCGGCGCACCGGCTCGAAGATCGTCGCCGCCGACCGGCTGCATTATCTCTCCGATCTCTTCCCCAACCTCGGCGCCATGGCTGCGCTCTATGCCGCCTCGGCGCATGGCATCCAGTGGCTCGACCCCGTGATCGCGCTCGGGGCCTGCGTCATCCTGCTCGCCGGCGCGCGGCGCATCGGCCTTCAGGCCTGGGACGCGCTGATGGATCGCCGCGCCGATCCGGCGCTGATCGCCCGGATCGAGGCGGTGCTGCGCGCCGACCCGGGCCTCGCGGGCTTCCACGACCTGCGCACGCGCACCGCCGGCACGCGGCTCTTCATCCAGGTCCATGTCGAGATCGACGGCAATCTGCCGCTGCGCGACGCGCATGCGACGAGCGCCCGCGTCAAGCACGCCCTGATCGCGGCGCTGCCCGGCGCCGACGTGATCATCCATCAGGACCCGGTGTGACCGGGACGCGCGCACGAGCAACGGACCGATCCTGGGCTGCGCGGCGCGGCCATCATGTTGGGACGCACCGGCAACACCGCGAGGCCGCTCACGCCGCGACGAGACCCCGCTGTTCGAGCAGTGCCTCGACCCCCGGCAGGCGACCGCGGAAGGCGGTGTAGAGCTCCGCGGCCTCGGCCGAGCCGCCGCGGCTCAGGATCGTCTCGACCAGGCGCGCGGCCACGCCCGCGTCGAACACGTCGCCGGTCTCGCGGAAGGCAGCGAAGGCGTCGGCGTCCATCACTTCCGACCACATGTAGGAATAATAGCCCGAGGAATAGCCTTCGCCGGCGAAGACATGGGCGAAATGCGGCGTGGCATGGCGCATGACGATCGCCCGCGGCATGCCGATCCGCTCGAGCGTCGCGGCCTGCGCGGCCATCGGATCGGCGGGCGGCGGGCCGGCGTGGAAGTCGAGATCGACGAGCGCCGAGGCGAGATACTCCACCGTGGCGAACCCCTGATCGACGTTGCGCGCTGCGATCAGCCGGTCGAGCAGATCGACGGGCATCGCGGCACCCGTTCGGGCATGGATCGCATGCGCGCCCAGCACCTCGGGCGTCGACAGCCAGTGCTCGTAGAGCTGGCTTGGCAGTTCCACGAAATCGCGCGCCACCGAGGTGCCGGCGACGAAGCCGTGGGTCACGTCCGACAGAAGACCGTGCAGCGCGTGCCCCATCTCGTGAAAGAGCGTGCGCGCGTCGTCGAAGGTCAGGAGGCTCGGCTGGCCGGACGGGGCCTTGGCGAAGTTGCAGACGTTGACGACGATCGGGCG
>JAWOHG010000121.1:0-13127 GCA_046485245.1 bacterium | reverse complement strand
CCAAGGGCAACAGCGAAGACAACCGGGCTGGGCATCCTCGAACAGGCCGCGGCTGCCGGTAAGCACCTGCTGCTCTTCTGCTACAAGGAGGACGACGAGGCGACCCGCGCAGCACGAAGGGTATTTGACGCGGCCGCACGCACGTCCGCCAAACGCGCCGTCAGCGCTGTCGTGAAGGTGACCGACGCCGCGCAGAAGGACCTTGTCGCCAAGTTCCAGCTCGACCGCGCGCCGATGCCGTTGGCGCTCGTTGTCGCACCCAGCGGCGCCATTACCGGCGGCTTCCCAACGAAGTTCACTGAAGAGCAGCTCACCGATGCCTTTGTCAGCCCGGGGCTCGCGAGCTGCCTGAAGGCTCTGCAGGACGGCAAGCTGGTCCTGCTCTGCGTCCAGAACTCCACGACCAAGTCCAACGCCGCCGCGATGCAGGGCGTCAATGCCTTCAAAGCGGACGACCGATTCGCCAAGTCGACCGAGGTCGTGAAGGTCGATCCGACCGACAGTCGAGAACTGAAATTCCTGACCCAGGTGCGGATCGACCCCAAGACCGGCGAAGCTGTTACCGCCCTCATGGCCCCGCCGGGCTCGGTGGTCGCCGCGTACACCGGCGCAACCGACAAGGAAGTGATGATAGCTGCGCTGGCAGCACTGCAGGCAGGCGGCGGTGGAGGCTGAGGCGGCCAAGGTGGTGCCACCGGCGGTGGCACGGAAGGCTGCGCCCCGAACGCGCCCGGCTGCGGACCGACGAACTGAGGCAGGCCGCTCGTGAAACTCAGGACAATCGTCTGGCGCGAGATATTCGAGCGCAAGAACCAGTTGGCGACGAGCTTCCTCGCCATTTTCCTCGGAATAACCGCGATTGTCGCCATACGGAATGTCACGTATTACTCGCAGAAGGCTGTAGCCGCGGAGCTTGATGCTCTCGGGGCGAACATCCTCATACTGCCCAAGTCTGCCACGCTTCAGGATTACTACAGCGCGGACATGCAGGAGGACGACTTCCCTGAGGAATACGTCACGCGCCTGACGCTCTCGGACATCCAGGGGTTGGACAACATGTCGCCGCGGCTGTCCTCACCGGTTGAAGTGGCGGGGCAGAGCTTCACCCTCACCGGGATCCTGCCCATGAACGAGTTTAAGGCCAAGGCGGCGTGGCAGGGCGCAGGCATCTTTGCCCGGCCGGAGAATTGCGGCACGGTCATCAAAACGCCGGTCTCGCCGGAAGCGGCCAAGGGGAGCCTTGCCCGCAAGCGGGTCATCGAGGACCTGCAGCCGGACGAGGTCCTGATCGGGAACGACGTCGCCGTCGGGGCCAGCCTGAATGAAGGGGACAAGATCGCGATGCTGGGCCAGGACTTCACCGTCACCGCGGTCCTGCCGCCGACCGGCACGGTCGACGACTCGCGCATCTTCGGCCATCTTCACACGGTTCAGAAGCTGACCGGCAAAGGCGCGGTCGTGAACGCGATTGAGGTCGTCGGCTGCTGCAGCTCGATAAACACCGGCCTTGTTCAGAAGATAAACAAGCTGCTCCCCGAGGCCAAGGTGGTCACCATCACCCAGGTCGTCGACACCCAGCTGAAGACCAACCGGATGATGGCGAACCTGTCCCTCATCTTCATCGCGATTATTGCCCTCATCGGCGGCGCGACCATCGCGAACTACATGTTTGCCAACGTGTTCGAACGGCGCCGGGAAATCGGCACCTTGAGGGCGATGGGCGCCGGTTCGCGCGCCGTGCTCAGCATGTTCCTGCTCAAGGCCGTGATACTCGGCCTGGTCGGAGGTTTGAGCGGCTACATCGCGGGCACGGTGCTGGCGGTCGCCCTGGGTCCGAAGCTGGCCAACGTGCCGGTCCTGCCGATGCCGATACTGCTGGTCTGGGCGCTGGGCATATCCATCGTGGTAGCGCTTCTCGCCAGTTACTTCCCGGCCCGGCGCGCGGCCCGGCTCGACCCGTGCGCCGCGCTGCAGGAGAACTAACCGTGCTCGAACTGCAATCAGTCAGCAAGACCTACACGCACCGTGGCCGCACGGTCAATGCACTGAACAACGCCACCCTGGAAGTACAGAATGGCGACTTCATTGCCGTCGTCGGCCCCAGCGGCAGCGGTAGGAGCACGCTCCTGCTGACGCTGGGCGGGATGCTCTCCCCTGCATCGGGTCGCGTCGTTGTGGACGAGCAGTCGCTGTATGATATGAGTACCGACAAGCGTGCCGAGCTTCGCCGGAAGAAGATCGGCTTCGTGTTCCAGACCTTCAACCTCGTTCCGTACCTGACCGCCCTGGAGAACGTCCAGGTCCCGCTGCTCCTCGCCGGGCTCAACGGCAAGGCTCAGCAGGAGCGAGCCTCAGCCCTGCTGACGCGTCTCGGCCTCGCCGACCGACTCGACCACAAGCCTTCCGAGTTGAGCGTCGGCCAGCAGCAGCGGGTCGCGCTGGCTCGCATGCTCGCCAATGACCCGGCGGTCGTGCTGGCCGACGAGCCGACCGGCAACCTCGACCCGGACACGAGCGGACAGATAATCGACTTCCTCGAAGAGGTCAACCGGGAAGGACGGACTGTCGTGATGGTAACACACGACATGCGCGCCGCACAAAGGGCAAAGCGCATCCTCAAGCTCGTGGATGGGGCCATAACATCGGGCGGACAAGGGAGCTGAGGCAATATGGTCACGGAAGCGTGCATCGACAAGAAGCCCAAGGGCCTGAGCGCCTTCGAGAAGTACCTGACCGTCTGGGTCCTGCTCTGCATCGGCGCCGGCATCCTGCTCGGCCGGCTCGCGCCCGGTGTCGCCAGGACGCTCGACGGCATGGCCATCTACTCCGGCGGCGCGCCGGTCATCTCGATTCCCATCGCGGTCTGCCTGTTCCTGATGATGTACCCGATAATGGTGAAGATCGACTTCGCCGACGTGCTCAAGGCGGGCCGCAGCGCCAAGCCGGTCGGCCTGACGCTCTTCGTGAACTGGGCAATCAAGCCGTTCACGATGTACGCCATCGCCCTGCTCTTCCTCGGCGTGCTGTTCCGCGGCCTCATCGGCCCGGACGCGGTCGACCTCGTCAAACTGCCGCTGGGCGTGAACCTCGAGCCGGGCGCTGTCTACGGCGTGGGCAAGGTCGTCCTGGTCAACGGCGCGAAGCTGCTCGAAGTCCCGCTCTGGCGCTCCTACCTCGCCGGCTGCATCCTGTTGGGGATTGCGCCCTGCACCGCAATGGTCCTGGTCTGGGGCTACCTCGCGCGAGGCAACGACGGCCACACGCTGGTGATGGTCGCCATCAACTCGCTCACGATGCTGCTGCTCTACGGCCCGCTCGGCGGGTTCCTGCTCGGGGTCGGCCGCCTGCCCGTGCCGTGGCAGGCGCTCGTGCTCTCCATCGCCATCTACGTCGCCCTGCCGCTGGCCGCCGGGTACGCAAGCCGCAAGCTCATCATCCGGGCAAAGGGCGAGGCTTGGTTCCGCGAACGGTTCCTGCACGTCCTGACGCCGGTCACCATCATCGCCCTGCTCCTCACGCTCGTCCTGCTCTTCAGCTTCAAGGGCGACACCATCCTCGCCAACCCGCTGACGATACTCTGGATTGCCATTCCGCTCTTCATCCAGACCAACCTCATCTTCTGGCTCGGGTACGTCCTCGCGAGAGTGCTCAAGCTGAAGTACGCCGATGCAGCGCCGGCCGCGATGATCGGCGCGTCCAACCACTTCGAGGTCGCCATCGCCACCGCGACGATGCTCTTCGGCCTGTCCTCGGGCGCCGCGCTCGCCACCGTCGTCGGCGTGCTCATCGAGGTGCCGGTGATGCTGCTGCTTGTCCGCATCTGCCTCAAGACCCAAGGCTGGTTCGCTCCGCGTCTGCCGGAGCAGCGCTCGGCGGGGACCGTCATGCGCTCCTGACTTCGACCCTACCTTGACCTTGACGCTCTGCCGAGGTATATTGGGCTGTACCTGAACGCAGGAGAACCAATGAGCACAGTAAAAGAAGAGGCAAGAGAACTGATTGACGGCCTGCCCGACCAGGCCACGTGGGACGACCTGATGTACACCTTCTATATCAGAAAGAAGATAGACACGGGACTGCAGGCCGCTGAGCAGGGGGATGTCGTCTCGCACGAGGAAGTCAAGCAGCGGTTCCTCAACCGGTGAGAATCGTCTGGGCCGGACCAGCGACCCGGGACCTAAGCAACATTCGGGCCTACATCGCGCAGGATTCCGAGTACTACGCAGATCGCTTCATCGAAAGAATCGTCGCCGCGGTGGAGAGCCTCTCAACGTTCCCTGAGATGGGACGTGTAGTCCCCGAGACCAACGCGCCGGGCGTCCGCGAGCTTCTATACCACAACTATCGAATCATCTATCGCCTGGAGGCCGACCGCGTGCTTATCATTGCTGTTGCCCATGCTGCCCGTGACCAGACGCGACAGACGCCGAGGCCTTGGGACGTCCTCTGACGTTTGCGTTCCCCTTGCCGGCGACAACTCGGCTGCCTGCAAGTCCGGGTCATGCTCCTCCTCGTCCGCATCTGCCTCAAGACCCGTCGCTGGTTCGCTCCGCGCCTGCCAGAGCAGCGCCCGGCCCGGGCCTGAGATACGACCATTGGCGCTCGACGTGGTGCTGGCGTCCGCTTCCGACTAAACCGGACGGGTCTTGACAGCGCCACCACCGCGAACAGCCCTATCGCGGAGAGGTTGACGGAATTCGATGGCCGCCAACCTCTCCGCACCACCGCACGTGCCACGATGCTCATCGGCCCCGGATGGCTGGTCTCGCATGCTGGATTCCGCCCCTGCGCAGGCTAGAATGACCGCTTGAGTCACCCAGACCCGAACCGTAAGCTGGAACCTGAGAGCACCGAATCCCGGCCGAGCCCGGCCGGCCCAGCCCGGTTCAGCCGCTCGGCCCAGATGGGCGAGCGGCCGATAGGCCGCCTGCTCTGGTCTTTCTCCCTGCCCGCGCTCGTCGGGATGGGTGTCCAGGCCACCTACAACATCGTCGACACCGCCTTTGTCGGCCGGCTCGGCCACGAGGCGATTGCGGCGCTTACCCTGGTCTGGCCGGTGCAGCTCGTGATGCTGGCTCTCTCGGTCGGGGTCGGTGTGGGCGCGAACTCGCTCATCGCCCGCCGGCTCGGGGCCGGGGACGAGCGCGAGGCGAACCACGCCGGGGCCCAGGCCTTTGTCGTCGCGCTTCTCTCGGCCCTGGCGATGATGTTCGTGCTGCTGACCTGGACCGACCCGGTCCTGCGCCTGGTCGGCGCGCGGCCCGACACCCTGCCGCTCGCGCGGGTGTACATGCGCACCATCGTCTGGTTCGCGCCGCTGGTCTTCTTCCCGATGGTCGCCAACAACCTCATCCGCGCCGAGGGCAACCCGGTCCGGTCGATGGTCGTGATGGTGATTTCGGCGCTGACCAACGTCGTGCTCGACCCGCTGTTCATCTTCGGGTTCGGCCCGATCCCGGCGCTGGGCGTGCAGGGCGCCGCCATCGCGACGGTCATCGCCAGCGGCGTGGCGTTCGTGCTCTACGCCGCCTACTTCGCCGGGCCGAAGAGCGGCTACCACTTCCGGCCCCGCGACTTTTGGCCCTCGCCCCGGCTCTGGGGCCGCATCTACGCCGTGGGCGCGCCGGCGATGACCATCCAGCTCTCGGGCAGCGTCGTGGCCACGGTCGCCAACGGCATCATCGCCGGGTTCGGCTCGATGCCGCTCGCCGCGTACGGCGTGGCGTTTCGCCTGTTCGCCTTCGCCTTCATGCCCTGCATCGGCATCAGCCAGGGCGTGCTGCCGCTGGCCGGGTACAACTTCGGCGCGGGCCGGCTCGACCGCGTGCGCGAGGTCGTGGTCAAAGGCGCCTTGGCCGCCGGCGCCATCACCACCGGGTTCAGCCTGCTCTTCATCGCCTTCCCCGGCGTCTTCGTCTCGATATTCAACCGCGAGCCGGGTTTCCTGCGGCTGGCCGCCCACGGCCTGCGCATCGCCTCGCTCGGCTTTGCCCCGGTCGGCATCGCGGTCGTCCTGACCGCCTTCTTCCAGGCCATCGGCCGGGCGGTGCCCGCGATGCTCCTGTCGCTGGCGCGCCAGTTCATCTTCTACCTGCCGGCGCTCGTCCTCCTCGCCCGGCTCTTCGGGGTCGAGGGCTTCTGGTTTGCCATCCCGGTCTCCGACCTGCTCGCGACCGCGGCCTCGATTGCCTGGACCGCGCTGATGTTCCGCCGGCTCGGCATACCGTTCCTCGGCCGCACCGCCGACTTCACACGCTCTTGACCCGGCGCTTGCACGGTCTTGCGCATCGCCTGTCACAATGTCGACCAACACAGAGGTGAAATGATGACACACCGCAAGCCAACCGTGCTCTTCCTGTGCAGCGCCAACACCTGTCGCAGCCAGATGGCCGAAGCGTTCCTGCGCCTGCACTCCGGCAACCGCTTCGAGGTCCAAAGCGCCGGCATTACTGCCGGCCCGGAAGTGCACCCGCTCGCGGTGCGCGTGATGGCCGAGAAGGGCATCGACATCTCCTCCCGGCGCCCGCAAAGCGTCCGCGAGTTCCTGGGCCAGGGCCGCATCGACCACGCGGTCATCGTCTGCCAGGCCGCGGCCGAGGCCTGCCCGACCTTCTGGCCCGGCGCCATCGAACGGCTGGTCTGGCCGTTTCCCGACCCGGCCGCGGCCACGGGCGACGAAGAGGCGAAACTCGCAGTGTTCCGCCAGGTGCGCGACGACATCGAAACCCGCATTCTCGACTGGCTCGGCACCCTGCCGCCCGCCGCCTAGCCCGGCTGGGGACTGCGCGGGCTGGACGCCGGCCCGACAGCCGCTAGACTGGGAATCGTGACTCGCATCCTCTTCGCCTGCGTCGGCAACTCCTGCCGCAGCCAGATGGCCGAAGCGTTCTGCCGCGACCTCGGTCGCGACGTCGAATGCGCCTCGGCCGGTTCCAAGCCCGCCGCGGTTGTCCAGCCCGACACCATCGCCGCGATGGCCGAAGTCGGCATCGACATCTCCGCGGCGCGGCCCAAGGGCTTCAAGAGCCTGCCCGACCTCAAGTATGACTACCTCGTCACGATGGGCTGCGAGGTCGTCTGTCCCTTCCTGCCCGGCGCGAAGGAAGTGAAGTGGGAAATCCCCGACCCCTATGGCAAGGGCATCGACGAGTACCGCCGCGTGCGCGACATCACTCGCAAGCAGGTGCGCGACCTGCTCGAGTCGCTCGACCGGCTCGACCATAAACCCCGCGACAACCACCAGCCGCTCGGCTGAAGCTCTCGGCCCGGCCGCGACGGCGCTCAGCCGTTCGGCGCGGCGCCGCCGCGCTGTTCCTCCGGGTTGACAAACCCGCACCCCTGCCGCATAGTGTCGGCGGAGGTATTGGTGGCAAAGACATTCCCGGCTGACCCGTCCGAGTTCGTCATCACCGACGTCGGCAGCACGACGACCAAGGCGCTGCTGTTCCGGCGCGAGTCCGGCGCCTGGCGCTGCGACCGTTTCGAGACCCCGACAACCGTCGAGAAACCGCACGAGGACGTCGCGGTCGGCGTGCGCGCGGCCCTCGCGGGGCTGGAGCGCGCCACCGGCCGCAGGTTGCTCGACTCCGGCGCGCCCTGCGTGCCCTACCTCACCACGTCCAGCGCGGGCGGCGGCCTGTCGATGGTCGTCACCGGCCTGGTCGAGGAACTCACCGCCGAGACCGCGGAGCGCACCGCGCTCGGCGCCGGGGCCATCGTGCTCGGCGTCATCGCTATGAACGACGGCCGCACCCCCTACCGCAAGATCGAGGACCTGCGGCGCCTGCGCCCGGACATGGTGCTGTTCTGCGGCGGGTTCGACGCCGACGCGCTCTCCGGCCCGGTGTTCCTCGCCGAACTGCTGGTCGAGGCCGGCCTTGCGCCCAAGCTCAACCCCTCATCAAAGCTGCCCGTGGTCTACGCCGGCAACGTCAAGGCCGCCGACTCGGTCCGGCAGTCCCTGGGCGAGCGGTTCCTGTTCCAGTCCGTGCCCAATGTCCGGCCCGACCTCAACGTCGAGAACCTCGAGCCGGCACGCCGCGCCATCCACGCGCTGTTCATGGACCATGTGATGTCGCAGGCCCCGGGCTACGACACCCTGCGCGGCTGGGTCGCCGCACCCATCCTGCCGACCCCGTCCGCGTTTGCCGAGCTCCTCGCGCTCGTCTCGAAGCGCGACGGCCGCCGGGTGATGGCCATCGACATCGGCGGCGCCACCACCGACGTCTTCACGGCTCACGACGGCGAGGTGTTCCGCACGGTCAGCGCCAACCTCGGCCTGTCCTACAGCCTGCTCAACGTCGCGCGGGTCGCCGGCGTCGCGCCGATGCGCGACCTCTACCACCCGCACCTGACCGAATCCGAGCTTTGGAACCGCATCGGCAACAAGCACATCAACCCGACCCGGCTCGCGCGCACTCCCGACGAGATGCGCACCGAGTGGGCCGCCGCGGTAACGGCCATCCGCGAAGCGGTGCGCGAGCACCTCGCCATCCGCTCCGGCGCGGACGGCGAGGAAGGTTCGGCGCGCGTCGACGTCAACGACCTCCTGCGCGACCGGCGCGAACTCATCCCGCACCACGCCGCGCTGCGCCTCGCCGACTACGGCCTCGTCATCGGCTCGGGCGGCATCCTCTCCCACTCGCCCCGCCCGGCCGCGCTGGCGATGCTTTTGGACGCGCTGGCGCCCTCCGGCGCGGTCGAGTTCGCGGTCGACAGCGAATTCATGTTCCCGCACCTCGGCGCACTCGGCCGCACCAACCCGGCGCTCGCGCTCGAGCTGTTCCGCACGCTCGGCCTGGTCCGGCTCGGCACCACCGTCTGCCGGGCGGGCGCGCCGGTCAGCATCAAAGCCCGCACCGCCCGCGGCCGCGACTTCACGCTCGACGTGCCCGCCGGCGCGGTGAAGCTCGCCCCGCTTGAGCCCGACGACGAACTCCACCTCACCCTCACCGACGGCAGCGCGGTCACGGCGCGCGGCGGCCAATGCGGCCTCGTGGTCGACACCCGGCCCCGGCCCATCACCGCCGGCGCAGCCGAACTCCTGCCTGCCGACTACGTGCCTCGGCCGCGGCCCGAGTCCGGCCCGGCCGAGCCGGCCATCGTCACCGGCGAACTCACCCTGCGCCGCGAACTGGTCATCCCCGGCACCGTGCTGGTCAAACCCGGCGACCGCGTCGAAACCGCCACCGTGGTCGCGCGCAGCGTCCGCCAGTTCCTGCGCCCGATGTTCCTGCACGTCGCCGAGGGCCTCGGCGTGCCGCCGGGAGGGTTCGAGCAATACCTGCTCAAGAAAGTCGGCGACGAAGTCGGCGAAGGTGACGTCGTCGCCCGGCGCAAGGTCGGCTTCCTCGACCACAAGACCTTCCACTCGCCGATTGCCGGCCGCATCGAGAAACTCCTGCCCTCCGGCGTCGTGCTCGTGCGCGAGCGGCCCGAACACGCCCGCGAGTTCACCGCGGTCCAGGTCGCCAAGGAGATGGGCATCGAGGCCCGCGACCTCGCGCCCTACCTGCGCGTCGAGCCGGGCCAGGAAGTCGACCGCGGCCAGTGGCTCGCCGCGCGGATGGAAGACGGGTTCAAGTTCGTCGCCTCGCCGGTCCGGGGCAAGGTCAACCGCATCGACAGCTACTTCGGCATCGTGCTCATCGAACCGCTGCTCGAAGAACTGCAGGTACGCGCGTGGCTGCCCGGCATCGTGACCGAGACGACCGACCGCGGCGCGGTGGTCGCCAATACCGGCACGGTTGTCCAGGGCGCGTGGGGCTTCGGCCCCGAGGCTGCCGGACCGCTCTCACTCGACCGGGTCCAAAAGGGCGCGATTGTCTTCAGCGAGTTCGCCGACTCGGCGCTGGTCAAATCGGCGCACGACCAGGGCGCGGCCGGCATCGTCTGCGCCGGGCTCGACCTCGCCGACGTTATCGACACGCCGCCTGCACCGACCGTCGTCGTGCTCGAAGGCTTCGGCCCCCAGCGCCTGCCCCCGGCAGTGCGCGAACTCGTCACGGCCCGCGCCGGCCGCCTCGCGCTCGTCGACGGCTTCACCCAACTGCGCGTCGGCGTGCGCCGGCCGCGGCTGATACTGCCCGAGCCTGTCGGCGACCGCAACGCCCCGGCCGACTGACCCGGGCCCGCCGCAGCCAAAACGGCCGGGACACCGGCCGCGAACACCGCACTCAACCAGCGCCCGGGCCGCGAACTCGACGAATCGCTGACGGCACTGCTGAAACCGGCGCTCTCATCGACGCTCGGCCCGGCCCTCGACGACGACCTGGACAGGCTTGTCGAAACCTCGCTCGACGCCGCGCTGATTCACAGCCTGGACACGGCAAACAGGGCTGCCCTGGGCTGTCAATTCGGCCTCAGCCTTGCCGCCGCGTTTAGCACCATCGTATCCTAACCGCTGACCGGTTCAGCGACCTAGGCATCCAATGGGGTAGTCACCCCCTCCACAACCTGTGGTATGCCATTCTCGCTCGTACCACTATATGTAGTGGCCGCCCTCGGCTGTGTTTCCTCTCCCGTGCTACGAGAAGGCGGGTGAGGTTGACTATACGAAACGCCCGGCGGCTTCGGCATCCGCACTCTGCGTTCATCATTGTCCTTCCGTCGGTCTTATCCTTGGTGTGCTGTCCGACCCTGTCTTGTGCCTCCCTCGCGGCCAGCCGTTGCGCCTCGTCAACGGCGGGATCGTCAGTGTGCTTCCGCGGATTGACAGCCCTTGTGTCAGGCCTATCCTGTCGCGCGTGACCAGAACCAAAGTCTGTACTCAGCCTCCGGCCACGGACAAGTCCATCGACGCGCTGGTGTACGAGTTGTATGGCCTGACCGACACGGAGATTCGGATAGTCCAGGAGGACGCTAGGTGAGTAGTGACGAGTTCACGCTTCGCGACAGACAAAG
This sequence comes from bacterium, assembly GCA_046485245.1. Lineage (GTDB taxonomy): Bacteria > Hydrothermota > Tepidihabitantia > Tepidihabitantales > Tepidihabitantaceae > CBFGJX01. Next base: position 2,225 of record JAWOHG010000121.1, on the reverse strand, counting down.
GCAGTTCCAGCCTGACGAAATCGGCTACTGGTCGGAGGTGAAGCTCGATATCATCAGGAAGTACGCGTCGGCGTACACGGCGATACTCTCCAGGCAGACCGCGATACGAGGCTTCTCGTACATCGATGCCTTTGCTGGGGCGGGCGTGCACATCTCGAAGGACACGGGTGAGCCTGTCCAAGGTTCACCGCTCAACGCCCTTGCAGTCAGACCGCCCTTTGGTCATCACTACTTCATCGACTTGGACTCGGCGAAGGTGGACGAGTTGAAGGCAGTTCTTGGTGGCAGGAAGGACGTTACCCTGTGGCAGGGCGACTGCAACAGGGTGTTGCTCGAGGAGGTCTTCCCCAAGGTCAAGTTCGAGGACTACCAGCGTGCGCTCTGCCTGCTTGACCCTTATGGCCTGCACTTGTCCTGGGACGTCATTCAATCCGCCGGGCGGATGAAGTCTGTTGAGGTGTTCCTCAACTTCCCTGTTATGGATATGAACATGAACGTCCTGTGGCACCGACCTGACAAGGTTGACCCGGAACAGGTCGCGAGAATGACCCGCTACTGGGGCGACGAATCCTGGAGAGATTCGGTCTACAGGCCTGCGCCAGACCTGTTCAGCCCCGACCGGGTCGAGAAGGTGGACGACGCCAACAGGGCAGTCGCTCTGGCATTCCGGGCGCGGCTGAAGACAGAGGCCGGCTTCGCCTTCGTGCCCGAACCCATCGCAATGCGCAACAACAAGGGCGCCACGGTCTATTACCTATTCTTCGCCGCCCAGCGCCCGGTTGCAGCCAAGATCGTCGGTGACATCTTCTGCAAATACGCTGACCGGCCGTTCTGAATTGGACTCCGTCCGGCGCAGGCTTATACTGCTGTAGCTAATGTCACTGAACTCATCGATCGAATGGACCGAGGCGACGTGGAACCCGGTCACCGGCTGCTCGCACATAAGCGCCGGGTGCGCCCACTGCTACGCCGAGCGGTTCGCCCTGCGCCTGCAGGCCGCCGGGATGCCGAAGTACAAGCACGGGTTCGCGGTCACCTGCCACGAGAGTGAGTTGTTGACCCCGCAGCGCTGGCGCAAGCCGCACGAGGTGTTTCTGTGCTCGATGGGCGACCTGTTTCACGCCGAGGTGCCGACGGAGTTCATCAAGCGGGTGTTCGCCGTGATGGAGCGCTGCCCTCAGCACCAGTTCCAAGTCCTCACCAAACGCAGTAAGCGGCTCAAGGCGATGGCCCCCATGCTGCCCTGGCCGCGGAACGTCTGGATGGGCGTGACCGTGGAAAACGAGCAGACCGTGGCTCGGGTCGCAGACCTTCAAGCAGTGTCTTCCGCGGTGCGGTTCCTGTCCTGCGAGCCGCTGCTCGGGCCAATCAGGCGGCTGCCGCTCGCGGGTATCGACTGGGTAATAGTCGGCGGTGAGTCAGGCCCGGGAGCACGGCCGATGCACGAGGAGTGGGTGTTGTCCATCAAGCGGCAGTGCGAGCGCGCCGGTGCGGCATTCTACTTCAAGCAATGGGGCGGCACGCGCAAGCACCGCAACGGCCGAGAGTTGCAGGGCCGCATCTACAGCGAGATGCCGCGCTGCACGGTCTCATCTTCGGTCGGCACCAGTGAGTCACTGCCGCTCGTCGCCGACGCGGCCCGTTAGTCCCAAGCACAGAAGCGACACGGACCCACGACTGCCGACCGGCGACAGGCGCGGCTACCGCGCGCTACCAGTGACGAGAAGTCCTACTTCCCCGCCGGCTTGGTTGTGTCGGGTGCCTGCTGTGTCGTATCTGCCGGTCTGACCGACCGTCTGAAGCCGGGTCAGCCGCCGCCGGTGCCGCCGCCGAACCTTCCGCCGTCGCCGCAGGTGACGACCGCGAGGGCCGCGGCCGCGAACGCAATCAAGAGCAGTCTTTTCACCATCACACCTCCGTGCCGTGGTCAGTCTGTCGGGCAATCCTATCCCGCGGAGCGGGCGGAGTCAACCGGCCGGAGATGCAGTTCTCGGTGCCTGACTAGCACAGAGTTATCACGGCGCTTATACGAGCTTAGCACGCGGGCTGTGAACTTGCATCGCTGAGCCTGAAACGGGCTGAGGCAACAAATACCTACTATGAAGCACAGACTCGTCTCAGCCATTGTGTATGCCGTTCTGCTGGCAGCAGTGGCGACAAGTTCACCGGCGCTGGCCGGCGAGGGCCTGATTGCCGGGCGCGTCGTGGACGCGCGCACGCGCGAA
>JAWOHG010000080.1:0-2911 GCA_046485245.1 bacterium | reverse complement strand
TGCCCTACGTCGACAACGGCTTCATCAAGTGCGCTTTCCAGACCTTCTCGGGCACGGTCGGGGGCAACGCGGTCGAGATGGAACTGCGCGTGTTCGACATGGGCGATTCGACCAACGCGCGGGCCGTGTACGCGGCGGTCGCCACCGGCTCCGAGACGCCGTGGACCGACAACCCGGCCGGTGACGAGGCGCGGGTGGACGAGTCGCTCTTGTTCGCCTACCGGGTCGACTTCCGGGGGCAGGAGTTCTACGTGTCGGCCAGCATCCTTGACAAGACGCCGGCAGCGCTGGACATCGCCAAGCTGTTCTGCCTGAACGTGGCGCAGGCGATTGAGGCGAAGTAGGACAAGCCCGAATGACGAAGGACGAATGACGAAACGAGAACAGGCATGAGCGGAATCACGAGAAGAGACTTCATCAAGGCGGGCGTGGGCATCGCGGCCGCGACGCTGCTGCCGCGTCGGCTGTTCGGCGCCGAACCCGCGGTACCGGCCGGTCCGACCGTCGCGGTTGTGTCGGGCGACAAGACGAAGCTGGTCCGGGCCGCGGTCGACGCGCTCGGCGGCATCGCGCAGTTCATCAAGACCGGGGACAAGGTCGTCATCAAGCCCAACATCTCGTTCGCGGCCAATTCCGAGTGTGGGGCGACCACGAGCGCCGGTATCGCGAAGCAGGTCGTCGAACTCTGCCTGGAGGCGGGCGCGGCCAAGGTCGTGCTGCTCGACCACACCATCGCCGACCCGAAGCTGTGCACCGACCGCAGCGGCATCACCGGCGCCATCGTCGACCCGAAGAAAGTCAGCCTGCTGATACCGACCGAGGAGCGGCAGTACGAAGAGGTGAAGATACCGGGCGCGACCGAGCTCAAGAGTGTGAAGATAGCGCGGGCGGTGCTCCAGGCCGACAAGCTCATCAACCTGCCGACCGCGAAGTCGCACTCGGCGACCGGGGTCAGCCTCGGGATGAAGAACCTGATGGGCGTGACCTGGGACCGCGGCTACTTCCACAAGAGGAACCTGCACCGGGCCATCGCCGAGCTGTCGACCATCATCAAGCCCGACCTCATCATCGTCGACGCGACTCGGGCGCTGACCAGCGGCGGGCCGGGCGGGCCGGGCAAGACCGCGCAGTTGGGCAAGGTCGTGGCCGGGGTCGACCCGGTCGCGGTCGACTCTTACACGGTCGGGCTGACCCAGTGGTACAACAAGTCGTTCACCGGCAAGGGCGTGAAGTACATCCTCGCGGCGAGCGAGCTGGGCCTGGGCGAGATCGACACGGCGAAGATGAAGGTCAAGGCCGTCACGGCCTAGGAGACCAGGAAAACCCGAAGTCCGAATGACGAAACGCATAGCTGAGAAGTCAAAGGCCAAAGGCCAAAAGCCAAAAGCCAAAGCCGGCAGGACAAACTCGAAGCTCGAATGACGAAACAAGGGAGCGGAAGGACGGCGTGGCGGGCGGCGCGGTGGGCAATCCAGTTCCTGTTCCTCGGGCTGTTCGTGGCGTTGTTCGCGCTCGCGCGCTACGGGGTTGCGCCCGGCGTGCAGAACCTGTTTCTGCGGTTCGACCCGCTGGCGCTGCTGGTCACCAGCATCGCGGGCAGGGCGGTCGTGACCGCGCTGCTGCCCGCGCTGGTGCTGGTCGGACTGACCCTGGTGCTGGGCCGGTTCTTCTGCGGCTACGTCTGCCCGCTGGGCACCTCCATCGACCTGTTCGACGCGGTCGCCCGCAGGAAGTCGAAGGGACCGCACTGGCTGAGGTACGGCAAGTACGCGACGCTCGCGTTCCTGCTGGCTGCGGCCGGGATGGGCGCATCGTTCATCGGCTGGTTCGACCCGCTGGTCATCTTCGAGCGCACGCTGACCGTGGCGCTGTGGCCCGCGTACCGCTACATCGCAGGCGGCCTGCACCCGGTCACGGGTTACGCCGAGGTCGCGGGCACGCTGGCGCTGTTCGCCGGCATCCTCGCCCTCGGGCTGGTCCAGCGGCGGTTCTGGTGCCGTAACCTGTGCCCGCTGGGCGGGCTGTACGCGCTGCTGGCCAAGCTCTCCCTGCTGAAGTTCGCGTGGCGGCGCGACTGCCGGCACTGCAAGGCGTGCGAGCGGGTCTGCCCGACCGACGCCATCGACTCGGACCGGTCGCGCGTCGATTCGGGCGAGTGCATCGACTGCGGGGCGTGCGGGTTCGGGTGCCCGGATTCGGCAATCGCCTACGGCGTTCACCCGCGGCCGGCGCAGTTCGACATCGGGCGCAGGCAGGCCATCGCGGCCATCGGGTCGGCGGTGGTGCTCGCGCCGCTGGCGCGCGGGCTGCTGCACCAGAAGCTGCAGGGCCGGCTCATCCGGCCGCCCGGCGCAATCCCCGAACCCGAATTCCTCAACGCCTGCGTGCGCTGCGGGCTGTGCTACAAGGTCTGCCCGACCGGCGGGCTGCAGCCGACGCTGTTCGAGGCCGGGGTCGAGGGCGCGTGGTCGCCGCGGCTGGTGCCGCGCATCGGCGGGTGCGAGAAGAACTGCAACCTGTGCGGGCAGCATTGCCCGACCGGCGCCATCCGCAACCTCTCGCTGGAGGAGAAGAGCTACGCGCGGCTGGGCACCGCGGTCATCGACCGGCCGCGCTGCATCGCGTGGGAGCAGAACCACGTGTGCCTGGTGTGCGACGAGGCCTGCCAGTACAACGCCATCGAGGCGTTCAACGAGACCATCCAGGGCCAGACCCTGCTGCGGCCGTTCGTGGACGAGCGGCTGTGCGTCGGGTGCGGCATCTGCGAGTCGCGCTGCCCGGTCGACGGGCCGGCCGCCATCCAGGTGTTCCGGATGGGCGAGGAGCGCCGCCGCACCGGTTCCTACATCACCGAGGACAAGGTCAAGCTGCGCTGCGGCGAGGGGAGCGGCGAGGACCTGCCTTCGGGCTT
>JAWOHG010000045.1:0-2573 GCA_046485245.1 bacterium | reverse complement strand
ACCACCGGCACGGTCAACAGCCCCAGGGTCATACTGGCCCACACCGGTTTCGGCGTCCGGCCCGCTCTACCTTGTCATCCCGCAGCGGCCGCAGGCGCTCGAGCGCGCCGCCGCCCTCGCGCACGAGCTGGCACCCGGCAAGCGTGATGCGGTGGGCCGCGTCGTCATCCGCTGCGACGAGCAGAACCTCGCCGTCAGAGTAAAGGACCGGCGCGAGCACGGCGGCGCGCTCGAGTGCCTGCGGCCGCTGCGGGATGACGAGGTAGAGCGGGCCGGCTGCTGACACCGACAGAACACCGACACCGCGCTTGGCAAGGGCCTCGGCCGCGCCGGCTGAGTTGTCGAGTACGATCAGTCGGTCGTCGACCCAGTACACCGGCGTACGGGAATCGGTCAGCCAGGACCGCACCGCCGGTCCGGACGGCGCAAGCAGCATCGACGGCGCGGCCAGCGCCGCGGCAGACAGCAGCACCAACGACGTCAGAAGTCTCAAGTTCATCTCCTTATGGGTTCAGGCAGGTCCATTATAGCGCCGCCGGCCGGGCCTGCCAAATCGGGGTTAACCCGGCCGGGCGGGCTAGTCGTAGAGGTTAATGCCGGGTTTGCGATTCTCGCGGCAGCGCCGGACCACGGCCGAGATGCGCCGGGTCCGCGTGGCCTCGGTCTTCGCGTCCGCGACCCAGCCGCAGTAGAGCCGCCGGTAGGAGGGGGCGAGCGCCGCGAAGCTGCGCCCGGCCAGTGGGTCGGCGGCAAGCGCCTGCTGCAGCTCGGGCGGCACCTTGTTCGACAGCGGTGCGCCGGACCCGGCCTGCCACCGGCCGTCGCGTTTGGCCGCGCGTACCGCGGCCAGGCCCGGTGCGGCCATCCGGCCCTCGGCAATCAGCCGTTTCACCTTGGCCTTGTTCGTGTCCGACCAGGTGCTGGACTTGCGCCGCGGGGTCCAGCGCTGGCGAAACCGGTCTGCGTCCACCGCCCGGACCTGGCCGTCAATCCAGCCCCAGCAAAGCGCCTCGTCCAGCGCGTCGGGGTAGCGCAGGCCCTTCTTGGCCGCACCCTTCTTGTACATGTAGACCCATTCTCCGTCGGACCGCGCGTGGTTGCGCTCAAGCCAGCGCCGCCACTGGGCGGCGCTGGCGAAGTCGAGCGGCTCTCGGTCAGCGGGCAATGACGACCCTTGAGAATCCCGAGTGACGAGTGTCGATTGTCGAATGGATGAAGTAGACGCCGGGCGCGAGGCGAGAGACGTCGTTGGCACCGGGCGCAAGGTCGAGAACGCGGCGGCCCGCCGCATCAATCAATGACGAATTCCGAATTCCGAATGACGAACCGGGCAGGTCAAGCACGCCGCGGACCACGGTCGCGTTCGGCGTGATGCGTCCCGAGTGATGCGTCGGTCGTTCCTCGGCCACCCCGGTCGGGCTCAAGCGATACCAGCCCGTGCGCCATTTGTCGTAGTGGAAGGTCGGCAAGGGCATCGCTTCCGGGTTCCACGGGCCGGACGTGTTCAGGACGTAGAGCCGTTCGTCGCGGCCGTTCATCAGCATCTCGATGAGGCTGTCACCGTCGACATCGCACAACTGCGGGGTCTTGGACATCGGGATGCGGCCTTCAATGAACGCGTGGTTGCCCTCGTCGGGCAGCCAGTAGGTCGGGAAGCCGCGGCGCGGCCAGCCGGGCAGGCTGTCGCCGGTGTTGGTGACGATGTACATCGCCGAATCGCAGGCGGCAGTGAGAATCTCGAGTCCGGGCTGGCCGTCGAGGTCGGCGAGGCCGGGCGAGTACCAGACGCCGTTGCGCGTCTCGTAGGGGAAGCCGGTCACGGCCGCGCCCGTGTGGTGGAAGGCGTGGATGTGCCCGCCCCAGTCGGCCGGCGAGCCGACCAGGCCGAAGCTGCCGACCACGATTTCAAGGTCGCCGTCGCCGTCAATGTCGGCAACGGCCGGCGTGGAGAAGCAGCGGGTGAACAGGTCACTCGTGTAGCCGGCGTCGGCGGTGAGGTCGGCCGGCCAGCCGGTCACGCGGTTCAGGGTCGTGTCGATGACCTCGAGAAATCCGGGCCGGCGCAGGATGACGATTTCCCACGTGCCGTCCTGGTCCAGGTCGGCCACGACCGGCGCCGCGTAGTCGGGCGTGAACGAACTGCCCTGGCCCTCGGTGCGCACCGACCGGCGCAGGGTGCCGTCATAGTTCAGGATGAAGAGCCGGCGCTCGAGCAGGTTCCACGGATTCCGGCCATTGAACTTCGCCTCGTGGCAGACTATCTCCAGGCGGCCGTCACCGTCGAGGTCGGCGACCGCGGGCTTGGTCCACTGGCCGTGGCGGTCAAGCGTGTCCTGGTAGAACCAGTACTTCCAGAGCGAGTCGCCCGACGCGCTGAAGCAGTACAGCGCGCTGCCGCACTTGCGGACGGAGTTGTTGTCGGTCACCTCGCAGAGCACCTCGGGTGTGCCGTCGCCGTCGAGGTCGGCCACGACCAGCTCGGCATATGGCTTCATGTACGGGTCCTCGGGCCAGCCGGGGAGTACGTAGGGGCAGCCGGGCCGGTCCTGCCCGGTGCGGCCGTCGAGGGCGTA
>JAWOHG010000033.1:0-2728 GCA_046485245.1 bacterium | reverse complement strand
AGCGCGCCGACGTAGCGCGGGTCAAGTTCTAGGGCGCGGTCATAGGCGCGGCGCACGGCCGGCAGGGCCTGGAGCGCGGCGAGGTTGCGCTGGATGAGCCCGACCTGGGCCGTGGCCGTGGCCCAGAAGAAATGCCCGACCGGGCTTTGGGCCCGGGCCGCGCGCATCGAGTCGGCCAGCGCCTGCACCGCGCGAAACCGGGCCAGCCTGCCGGCGCGGGACCCGATGCCGCTTGCCCGGAGCAACCGCACGTCGCAGTCGAGCGCGACCGCGGCATCGGCAAAGCGGTCGACGGTCCGGGCGCGGGCCGCGAGCGACGCGGCCGAGTCGAGCCAGGAGCCGTTGAGGTGGCGGTGGTTGAAGTACCAACGGCCCTGGCCGGCGAGCGAGTCGGCCGGGCCGAGCGCGGCCAGCAGGGCGAAGAGGACCGCGGCCACAGTTTACTTGCCGGCGATGGAGCGCAGCAGCGACTCGGCCTCGGGCTTGTCGTCGAGCGCGAAGTCGGCCGGGTAGGTCGGGTTCTTCGTGGCGAGGAGGCGGTCGAGCTGGGTGCGGGCGCCGACCCAGCGCTTCTGGCGAATGTAGACCTTGGCGAGGTCCAGTCGCAGGAGGGTGTAGTCCGGGTCGGCGGCGATGCCGCGCTGGAGATACCCCTCGGACTTGTAAAGGTCGCCGCCGGCAAAGCCGGGCAGTTCATAGTGCAGGACCCCGAGCACGTCGAGCGCGGTGGGCTGTTTCGGGTCGAGTTCGATGGCGCGGTTGATTGCCTTGCGCAGGGCCGGGACCATGAAGAGCGAGTTGAGGACGCCGCGGGTCTGGCCGATGCGGCCGTGGGCGACCGCCCACCAGGTGTGTCCGAGCGGGTTGCGCTCGTTGCGGGTGATGAGGGTCTCGGCGACGGCGCGGGACAGGGTGTAGAGGCGCAGTTTCTCGGCGCTGGTCGCGGCGTCGTCGCCTCTCTGGATGTGGACGCGCGACCAGAGGTACAGGCAGCGCTCGTTTGCCGGGTCGGCGCGGTGCGCGGATGCGAGCACGCGATAGGCCGAGTCGAGCCAGGCGCGGCCCTGGTGGCGGTTGAAGAGCAGGAACTCGGCGCGGGAGCAGAGCGAGTCGGTGGGAGGAGAGGCGGCGAAAGAGAGCGAGAGAGGAGAGAGCGAGAGAAGGAAGAACAGGAGAGGCAGTGCTCCAGTGGTCGAGTGGCCCAGCGTCGGTCGTGTCATTCTGAGCGAAGCGAAGAATCTCCCGCGGTTCGCTACGGTGTCGGCTTGAGACCCTTCGCTGCGCTCAGGGTGACAGACAGTGCCGCGAGTGACCCGGGGCCGGGCGCGACAGGCAGAGCAGGTCCTCATTTCTCAGTGCCCTTCGTAGAGCTTTTCGACCGCTTCCTTGTAGGCTTCGTAGACCTGGGGCCGGCGCAGCTTGAACGTGGGCGTCAGCAGGGCGTTCTCAACCGTGAAGGGTTCGGGGACGAGCCGGAAGGCTTTCACCTGCTCGTACTGGGCGAAGTCCTTGAGCGCGTTGCCGACAATCCCGCGGTAGAGTTCGACGACCTGCGGGTGGTCGAGGCAGCGGGCGAAGTCGGCGCAGTCGATACCCTTGGAGCGGCACCAGTCCTGGAGCACGATCTGCGACGGCACGACCAGCGCGACGAGGTACGGCTTCCTGTCGCCGCAGACCATCGCCTGCTCGACGAAGTCCGACTCGGCGAGCTGCTGCTCGATGGGCACGGGCGCGATGTTCTTGCCGTAGGAGTTGACGATGATTTCCTTGATGCGGCCGGTGATGACCAGGTTGCCGCGGTCGTCGAGCCTGCCCTGGTCCCCGGTGTGGAACCAGCCTTCGGCGTCGATGACCCGGGCGGTCTCCTCGGGCTTGTTCAGGTAGCCCTTCATCACGTTCGGGCCGCGGATGAGGACTTCGGACTCCGGGCCGATGCGGATTTCCACGTCCTCCAGCGGCTTGCCGACCGTGCCGATGCGCTCGTCGCCGGGCATCATCGAGCAGACCACGGGCGAAGTCTCGGTCAGGCCGTAGCCTTCGTAGATGTTGAAGCCGAGGCTGCGCAGGATGCGGCCGAGCCGTTTGTCGAGGGGGGCGGCGCCCGACATCAGGTAGCGCAGGCGGCCGCCGGCCAGGGCATGGAGCTTCTTGACGACGAGCTTGCCGAGCACCCAGCGTTCGAGGCGCAGCCCGAGCGGGATGGGCCGGCCGCGGCTCTTGAGGCCGTGATGGCGGCTGTAGACGCGCAGCGACTCGACCATCAGCCAGCGCTTCCAGGCCGGGCCGGTGAGCACGCGCTCGCGCACGACGTTGTAGACCTTTTCGAGCACGCGCGGCACGACGATGAGCACGGTCGGCCGCACGGCCTGGACGTCGTGGGCCACGGTCTGGGTCGATTCGGCGTAGGCGATGCAGCCGCCGACCAGCAGGACCGTGTAGTAGCCGCAGGTACGCTCGAACATGTGGCAGAGCGGCAGGAACGACACGACCACGTCGGTCTCGTTGATGTTGAAGCGGGACGCGCCCGAGATGACGTTGGACAGGATGTTGCGGTGGGTCAGCATCGCACCCTTGGGCTCGCCGGTCGTGCCCGAGGTGTAGCAGACCGTGAACAGGTCGTCGGGGCCGGGCTGGTGGGCCGTGCCGAGCTTCGGGTCGGCGGCGAGCGCCTTCGCGCCCTCCGCGCGCAGCAGCTCGAACGAAAACAGGGTCTTGCCGGTGTGGCTCT
>JAWOHG010000197.1:0-4637 GCA_046485245.1 bacterium | reverse complement strand
TGGGTTTCCTCCCCGCTGGCCCTGCGCCGGCAGGGCTGCGTGTCGGCCGTGGCCGGAGCGTCGCCGGCGCGGCAATGGCAGGTCCGGCTCGGGCGCTCATCGGTGTGGTTCGGCAACTTCGAGCGCGAGGGCGCGACGCCGTGGCTGCTCAACCAGTCGGGCGAGTCCATCGTCGGGCCGGGGCGCACCGGCGAGCGAGCGCTCGTCCAGGTGCGGGCCGTGGGCACCAGCCCCATCACCACGGGTTTCGAGCGCCGCATCGTCTGCCGGTCGGACTCCTCCGAGCACACCGTGCACGGCTGGGTGCGCACCCAGAACTCGCGCGACGCCGGCATCAGGGTCAAGTCGTTCTCGGACCGCTACGTCGCCGTGCCGATGGACAGCGCGCCGACGCCCGAACTCGACGGCACCAACGGCTGGACCCGGGTGCACGCCACGTTCACGCCGCCCGGCGGCACAAAGTTCTTCGACCTCGAGTTGCGCAGCGAGGCGCCGCAGGCCGGGGGCACGGGCCGGGCGTGGTTCGACGACGCCGGCATCGTCGAGTGGGGCGAGTGGCAGCAGCTCATCGGGCCGGTCCCGGTCACGGAACCGAACGACTGGTGCTGGGTGCAGCTGCGCACGGCCGAGTCGACCGGCACGGCAGTGCTGACCTATGACGAGACAGGCTACGACCTGCCGGTCGGCGCCGGCGAGCGCGGGCACACCCCGGCGCGTACAGGTCTGCGGGTGCTGGGCAGCCCGGGCCGCGCGCCGGCAGTCGAGTTCGCGCCGCCGCGCTCAGCCGGCGCGCGCCTGCGCATCTTTGACTCATCAGGCCGGCTTGTCCGGGCGTACAGCGTCAGGCGTGAAGCGTCCGGCGTCACCTGGGACGGCCGCGACGACGCGGGCAGGTCGGTCAGCACGGGGTTGTACTTCTGCCGGCTGGAGACTGCGGTCGGTTCGGCGAGTGTGAAGCTGGTGCTGGCCCGGTAGCCGGGTCAGCCGATTCTTATCGAGGCGAGGACGCGGACCGACGGCGGCAGGCAGAGTTCGGCGCGCAGGGCCGGGCTTTCATCAACCAGGTTCCAGTCGGCCGGTCTGCCCTGCGACCGCAGGGCGAGCGCGACGTTGGCCATGCCGATGCCGCCGTCGAGCAGCGGATAGTCGTTACGGTAGCGCCGGTAGAAGCCGGCGCCGGTGTCCACGCAGTAAAACATCTCGTCGCCGCGCAGGATGACGCGCCACGGCCGCGAGTTGCCGGCCGAGGGCGCGCTGCGCAGCGCGTCGAGCACGTGGGCCTCCTGCGCGCTGAGGTGCGCGGGCTGGCCGAAGACCTCGATGAACGCAAGACGGTCCCAGGCCAGCCGGGCGGGCGCGCCGGCGAGGCCGCGCACCATCCGGTTCACGCTGCGGCCGACAAAGCCGGTGTCGGGGTAGCCGAAGGCGATGACCGCGGGCACGCGCCAGCCCGTGCGAATGCCCAGGCCGAGGGCGACGCGACCCTCGTTGGAGAGCGCGCCGACCCAGCAGGTGCCCAGTCCCAGCCGCGCCAGCCCGATGACCAGTTGCTGCAGCCGGTACCCGGCGTCCTCCATCACGCGCATCTCGCCGCAAATCGACGGCACGACGATGCAGGGCGCGGAGATGATGCGGGCGTAGGAGCCGATGGACGAGGCGAGCAGTTCGCCGCGGCCCTCGGTCTGGCGGATCTCGCAGGTGAGCTGGTTGGCGACGACGAACGGCTCGATCGAATCGACCAGCCCGGCCGCGGCCGCGAGCTTATCGGGTTCGACCGGCTGCTTCGAGTAGCGCCGCACCGAGCGACGTTCGAGCAGGGTCTTGTAGAGTTCGGGGTCGGTTGCGCCTGACATAATCACGAAGACACCTTACTCGCTGGCCCGGTCAAGGTCAATAGGGCAGGCGCGCGGCCCGGGGCCGCGCAAGATGACTACCAGTGGTAGTCATATGACTAACAAAGGTATTCGCGACCGCAGCGTCTTGTTCGACCAGCATTTCGGGTCGCCCTTGCGCGACGCCGGCGCGCCGGGCGCGCGATACGCTCGCGCACGGCCTGGCGGGCGTCGGGCCTGGACCGAAGCCTGTCGCAGGGCCGTCGACCGGCGATGGTTGATGAACGACGCTGCCGGGGCAGGAGTTCTGCCCCGGCAGCGTCTTGCGGAGGGTCTAGCGAATCACCAGTTTGCGGCTGGTCGCGATGCCATCGGCGATGAGTTTGCAGAAGTAGACGCCGCTGGCGACGGGCTGGCCGCTTTCGTCTTCGAGGTTCCAGTTCACCTGGTTGATGCCGGGTTTGGGCCGGCCGTTGACCAGGGTGCGTACGAGGCGGCCGCCAAGGTCGTAGAGGGCGACCGTGACCGAGCGCGCGCCGGGCGCCGCGAAGGTGACCCGGGCCTGGGACCGGGCCGGGTTGGGCGCGGTGCTGAGGCTGACGTTGAGCGCCGGGGCGAGCGGGTTGAGTTCGCCGACCCCGACACCGCCGCCGGCCGCGTAGTGGAGCGCGTTGTGGATGACGAGGTCCCACTGGCCGCCGCGCTCAGGGTAGGGGAATATGCCCGGGTACATGTTGACGCCGACGACGCGGCGGCTAGCGCTGACCGCGACGTAGGGCCGGCCGTCGGCCCAGCGCGCGATCGATTCGGCCACAGGCTGGAAGTTGCTGGCCGATCCGAACTTGTCGGTGACCGCGGTAACGCCGGACATCACCGGGTGGCCCGGGTTGAACCAGCCGAGCGACGTCGCGGCAGCGGGGTTGGCGCCCACGGTGATGGTGGCGTGGTTGCCGGTCATTACCGCGCCGGCCATCGCCCAACCCGAGGTGAACGAGAAGCTGGTGAGTACGACGCCCTTGCCCGAGTCGGCATAGGCGGCGAGGACGTTACCGAGCGCGTTCGGGTCGTTGTAGGTGTAGTTGGAGTTGGCGCCGACTGCGTCGTAGGGCATCAGCTGGCCGATGGTCGGGGTCGCGGCCTGGGCGTCGAAGTAGTCCACGCTGTCGCCGAGCGCGGCGAGGCGGACGCCAAGCGTGGTGTCGGGCCGGCTGTAGTCGGAATAGATCCAGAGCACGCGCAGCTGACCGCCGCCCGTGGGCAGGATTTCGTACTGGCAGACGTTGGTGGGCGTGAAGCCGCCGGTGGCGCCGCCGTAGAGCACGGCCTTGCCGTCGGGGTTGCCCCAGGCGCAGGTGCGGTAGACGCGCAGGAACATCGACTCGGCCACGGCCCAGGTGCGGGTGACGTGGTCGAAGTGCAGCACCGAGTCGATGAGCGCGCCCGCGGGGTCGACGCCGCCCGCGATGAAGCCGGTGTTGCCGACGATGCCGCTGCCCGCGGCCCAGATGGCATAGGGCAGCAGGGGGAAGACCGAGTTGTTGACAGTCCAGACATTGGCGACCGGGTCGTAGAACTCGGTGCGGGTGATGCCTGCAGTGCCGGAGATGCCGCCCGCGAACCAGATGGTATCGTGGTGGACCCAGGCCGAGGCGAACACAGACCCGGTGTTCATATCGGCGACGCGGGCCCAGCCGGCGCCCGGGGTGTAGGCGTAGACCTCGCGCGACGGGTTGGTCGCGCCGGGCTGGTTGCAGCCGCCCATGTAGTAGACCTTGCCGCGACAGGCCAGCACGAAGGGCTGCCAGTTGTAGGTGGTGCCGGTGAACGGGCCCGGCCCGGTGGTCCAGGTGTTGGTCGAGATGCAGTATTTCTGCACGGTGTCGATGGTTGCCCCGGCCGGGGTCGAGTAGCCGGAGCAGTAGAACAGCGTGTCGCCGATGATGGCAGCGCCGCCGTTGGAGACCTCGATGGGCGGCGGGGCGAGCGAGGTCCAGGTCGTGCTGCCGACCGCGTGTTTGAACAGGAAACGCGGGTTGCCCGTCGCGTAGCCAGACAGGACGAAGACGTCGGTGCCGTTGGACGCGCAGGCGAGGTCCATCAGGGCCTGGGGCATAAGGCTGTGCTGCTGCCAGGCGTCGGTCGGCTCACCCGGGCCGCCGCGGCCCCAAAGGTAGTCCTCCGAGCCGATTGTCCCGTAGTAGAGCTTGATGTGTTCACCCGGTTGCGGGGTGGAGGCCAGCGCCAGCGTGAAACACGCCATCGCCAGCAGGGGCAGTACGATACGAGCCTTCATGCAGTCCTCCTTCTTTGGTCTGCAGGTTGTCTGTACCCGGGGTTTGAGTGCGCGCGGCGCGGCGCCGGCGCGACCGGCCAGGTAACGGTGTTATCGTACACAAGGTTGCTGTCTTGTCGAGCCGTCGCATTGCCTCACCAGAAACCTACCTCGCCGGCTCGACGGTCGAAGCCGTGCCTGGTGCCGGACGCGCAGTCAAAGACGTGCAGGTCGTAGCCGGCGAGACAGAGCCGTCCGCTTGCGGGGTTGACGAATGCGAGCCCGATGTCGTCGAGGCGCGGGAACGTGTCGAGTGAGAAGAGGAACGTCCGGTCCAGCCATTGGGCCGAGGCGGCTGAGAGCAGGCAGCTTGCGGCGAGGAGCACGGCGAGACGCTTCATCGGGTCCTCCTATCTCGTCAGGACGACTTTGGAGAGTGACGAATGACGAATTCCTAATGACGAATGAATGAAGTACACCCCTGGCGCGAGACGCGAGACGTCGTTCCTACCGGGTTTGAGCGAGAGGACGAG
>JAWOHG010000179.1:0-5296 GCA_046485245.1 bacterium | reverse complement strand
GGGCGATTTCACCGGTGAAGCGGGCCGGGCCGCAGGCGTAGTCGACCACGGTGATGCCGGTCCGGAGCCCGACGCGGTCGAGTACGCGGAAGGGATTCTGAAACAGGCTGATGACGCGGTACGACCGGGCCATCATCATGAAGGACCAGTCCGACATCGGGCGCGGCGGGGTTTGTTCCATCGCTTCGTCCATCCGTTTCAGGATAGCAGCGGCCGGCCCGGCGTCAATGGGGCGGCCGGTCAGCGATTCACGACCAGGGGCAGGACGGCGGTGCCGGCGCGAAGGAAGTAGAGGCCGGAGGGGAGAGGACTCAGGTCAATGTCGAATGACGAATTCCCAATGACGAATGAGGGCCGGCAGACACTGCGGCCCGCAGCATCATACAAGTCTAATGTCCAGCGTCCAGAGTCCAAAGTCGGTCCGAGCCGGACCGTGACGCGGCCGCGCGTGGGGTTGGGGAATGCAGACAGATGACGAAACCCGAATGACGAAACTGGGGCGGGGTCGGCGATGCCCGTGGTCGCGTAGAAGATGCGATGGCGCGGCATGTAGTTGCGCGGCACGCCCATCGGCGCGGTCGCCGAGCTTGCGTTGCAGGCCCGGTTGCCGGTCGTGTAGAAGCCCCGGTCGTACACCGAGTTGCCGTCGTCGCCGGTCCAGCGGTACTCGATGATGAGGTTCGATGCGCCGTCGTAGTCGTAGGGGTAGTTGAACGCAAGGCCGTGCCAGGTGTTGTTGACCCAGTTCAGGGTCAGTGGGTTGGCCGCCAGCGCCACTACCGGCGTGTTGCCCGCGTAGTTCTCCTCGAACGCGCTGTCCAGCTCCGTCACGGTGGTCGGGCAGCAGAGAATCTGGGCGCTGTAGAAGATGCCGTGGTTGTACACGTCGCTGCCGCAGAGCAGTTGGATTGAGTCGATGCGGCACGGCCCGGGCATTTCCGATGAGAGTACCAGCACCTGGTACCGTTCGCCGTTACCTCAGCCGCCGCAGTAGGGCACGTTCATCAACAGGTTCCCGCCCGCGCCGAGTTCGACGTACTGCCCGAGCAGCGGCGTGCAGGCCAGCAGGCACAGAAGCGCTGTTTTCATCGGGTCAGAGTAAGGCGCAGCCGCGCGGCTGTCAACGGGGCGGGCAGTCGAGAGGGGGGGGCGTGCGACGGACTCGGCTTGACGCATCGGCCCTGCAGCTTAGTCTGTCTGTGATGGGCGAGTTGATACCGAAGCACGGCGGGTACCGGAAGCTGCGCAGTTTCCAGGCCGCGCAGGCGGTCTACGACGCGACAGTCGTCTTCTGCGACCGGTTCATCGACAAGCGCTCGCGCACGCACGACCAGATGGTGCAGGCCGCCCGATCGGGCGTGCAGAATATCGCCGAGGGCAGCATGGCCTCGGCGACGTCACGCAAGACCGAGCTGAAGTTGACCGTGGTCGCGCGGGCGAGCCTGGAGGAGTTGCTGCTGGACTGCGAGGATTTCCTGCGCCAGCGCGGGCTGAGGCTGTGGACCAAGGACTCGGCCGAGGCGCTGGCCGTGAGGCAGGGCTACAAGTCAGACCGGTCGGACGCGTCGGACTTGTCGGACCGGTCGGACCCCTACGGCTTGAGGACGGCTGGCCCTGAGGCGGTGGCCAATACGCTCATCTGCCTCATTAACCAAGCAAGCTACCTCCTCGGGCGCCAGTTGCAGAGTCTTGAACGGCAGTTCCTCGTGGAGGGCGGCTTCACAGAACGGCTGTACCGCGAACGCACGCGCCACAGAGATAACCGAGCCTGAGCCTTCGCCGGCACATTGGAGCCGCGCCGGGGCGGATTTGTGACGAAGTTCAGGAGGCTAGAACAGGTAGGAGATAGGAGGTAGCAGGTAGGAGGACGATTGTCGGGCACTTACGGGCGGGGGAGAAGTTGGTTTTGTGGAAATGGCCGATTCTTGGGCAGTCCGGGGGACCGCTCCCCCGGCGGCTTCGACCTCCACAATCATCCAAGCCGCAATCCCCGCAACCTCAAGTCCTGACGCTCACGCAACGGCCGATGCAACCGTCACCCCAGCCCTCGGCACAACTTGCCGGGCTTCTGTCTGGGCAGGTCGGTGTCCCGCCGCCGGCACAACCGCCAAAGCAGCGACCGGGACAACCCTCCGCGCAACTGCCGATGCAACGGTCGTGACTTTGGCCGATGCAACCCGGGGTCCTCGTCTGGGTGCCGGTCCGGGCTCTTTCGACGACGCCGCAGTCGAAGCGACTGCCCGCGCCGCGACTGGCGCAAGCGTGTGTCTGACCGCCGGCGCGGCCGAAGACAGGGCCATTTTCGATGCCTTGGCCGCAGTTGCCGAGGCCCTCTGGGGCCGGGTGAGCCGGGACAGGGCCGCCGGGCATCGGCTTGACAGGGGGGCTGGCGGCCTTAGCATTGGCAGTCAGGGTTTGGTCCCGGCATGGGACACACTCCCAATTGCCTAGGCGCAATTGGGTCATGTCCCGCGCCAAGTGCGGCCATAGCTCAGGGGTAGAGCTCCGGCTTCCCAAGCCGGTGACACGGGTTCGATTCCCGTTGGCCGCTTGAAAGGACTGCCACAGGTGTTCCAAGCTCAGGAGGCACCGCCGGCAGACATACGATGAGATACCTGACCGTCCTGGTCTTG
This sequence comes from bacterium, assembly GCA_046485245.1. Taxonomy (GTDB): domain Bacteria; phylum Hydrothermota; class Tepidihabitantia; order Tepidihabitantales; family Tepidihabitantaceae; genus CBFGJX01. Next base: position 2,663 of record JAWOHG010000179.1, on the reverse strand, counting down.
GCTGTTGCCGGCTTGGCGCCGGCCGCGTCGGTTGATTTCAACCGGCAGGTCGCGGTCGTGGTCGTGGACGACAACGCGCTGGATATGGGGCCGGGTCCGGCCACGGCGAAGTCGGCGATGGACGCGCTGCGCGCCGCGGTGTACGACCGCAACCAGACCGTGGCGCAGTACCTCGCGATGCACCCGGTGGCCGAGCGCAAGCTGGGCCGCGTGACCTTGGACTGGCGCAAGGGCGAGACCCGCTATCTTTCCGACGGCACCGCCTCGACCGAGTACTTCTATTCCTACACCGGCCCGTTCCTGAACGTGGTCCTGCCGGCTACCGGCAACGGCCGGCTGGTGGGTAAGGCGGCCTGCCCGTGTTGCGGCCAGGCCTGGCCTGCGGACCGCGAGCCGCCGACCGGGGTGAAACTGGTGCCGATGGAGGTTGACGGTCCGACGAGTTACACCGGCATCCTGGTGGACGCCGGCGGGCTGGGTCTTTCGCCCGCGCTGTTCCCGCGCGTGGTGACCGAGGACGGCCGCGAGGTCGTCGGGCCCGGGTTTGCCGACCCGTCGGCGATGGCCGAGCGGGGCCAGGCGCGGTACTTCAGCTCGCGCATCGAGGCGTCGGCCGACGACCGGGTCGGGTACAGCCCGCTGGTGGTGCGCGCGCTGCGCGTCGCCGGCACGAACAACTGCGACCTGGTAGTCAGCCAGTACGACGCGGGCCGCATCCACGGCTCGCGCAACACCGTGAAGCTGCTCGCCGACTGCCGCATCGGCATCCTGACGCAATGAAGATTCCCTGGTACGGTTTCATCCACCCGGTCGTGTCGCTGTTGACCCTGGCCTATGGCCTGACCATCGCCCAGGTCGGCCTGACGCGCATCAACGACTGGGACTACCCGTTGCGCCAGCAGCGCAACCGGACCATCGCCTATTTCCTGCTCTGCGTGGGGAATTTCCTGCTCGGCCTGTTGTTTGCCACGCTCATCCGCGGCCGCGGCGCCGAGCTGAAGATGCCCGGCCACATGGCGCTGTCGTTCGTCGTGCTCGTGGTGACGGCGGCGGCGACCGTGGTCACTTTCGGCAAGACCCGGATGGGCGAGGTGGCGCAGGTGACTCGCATCCACCCGGTGCTGATGGTGATATCGCTGGCCGGCGTGCTGACGATGGGCTTCCTCACCGCGATGCGGCTGTTTGGCATCTAGCCCGCCCCGTAATTCGATAAAGGCAATTGTTTGCGCGCTGGAGCGCGCCTGGCCCGGCTTGGACGCGCCGGTGAAGCGGATGCCCGCGCGCGGCCCGTTTCGGATACTCGTCGGCGCGGTGCTGTCGACGCGGACCCAGGACCCGGTGACCGCGGCCGCGGCCGGACGGCTCGATTCGGCCGCGCCCGACCCGGCATCGCTGGCCCGGCTCAAGCCGGCCGCGGTCGAGAAGTTTATCTACCCGGTCGGGTTCTATCACACCAAGGCCAAAGCCCTGCCCGAGCTGGCGCGGATGCTAATCGAGCGCTGGCAGGGCCGGGTGCCGGACACGATGGCGGAGCTGCTCGAACTGCCCGGGGTCGGCCGCAAGGTCGCCAACATCGTGCTGGCGGGCGCGTTCGGCCGGCCGGCTATTGCCGTCGACGTGCACGTCCAGCGTATCTCGAACCGGCTGGGACTGGTGCGCACGACGCGGCCCGAGCAGACCGAACAGGCGCTGGAGCGCATCCTGCCGCGCAACGTCGCCGGGCGCTGGAACGCCCTGATTGTCGCGCTGGGCCAGACAATCTGCCGGCCCCAACGGCCGCGGTGCGGCCAGTGCCCGGTCCGGAGATGGTGCAGGCGGGTGGGAGTGGCGCGAACCGCAAATGACGAATGACGAATTGCGAATGTCGAATGCTCAGGCCGACGGAGCTATCGACAATCGTCAATCGACAATCGAGAACAGCCCCGGTTTGACGACACGGTAGGCCGGGCGGTAGGCGACCCGGTACGCGGTCGAGTGGTGCCGGGCCGGGAAGCCCAAGGGTTCGCTCTTAAGCAACAACTGACGTAACTCCTTTTCCGCACCGGGCAGGCGCTGCCGGCTCCACTCGATTGCCCCGAGCAGCCGCTCACGCATGGTCGCGTGGTCGACGGGCACCTCGCGCGCGCTCTCCAGCAATGCGGCAAGCAGAAGCTCGATGGTGCTTGAGTCCAGCCCGCGCAGGTTCACGCGGATGAAGCGAGCGTCGGGAGATAAGGGATCGGGGACCAGGGGTCGGGGGTCAGGGGTCAGGGAGGACGGGTCGGACAGGTCCGACACCGCGGCGTGCTCGCGCTCAAGGTACTCGCGCGCCGAAGCGGCGTCGATGATTATGTGCCCCGGCCCGTACACGCCCTGGTGGATGAGCTTGTAGAGGTCTACCGCGCCGAGCAGGGGGTAGCGCTCAAGGTGCCAGTCGAGTATCGCTTGAAGAGTCATCGGGGCTCCGGCGGGCGCAGGACCTGCCGAAGGACGGGCCAGAGGCGCAGGGCCGCGGCGATGATGAGCCCGGCAGTTACGGCAAGGCCGACCGTGCCGGCGAGCCGCCGGTCCAGGCGCAACAGGTCGGTGACGAGGGACCGGGCGAGGGGTCCGAATGCGATGCCGGCCGCGGCCAGCGTGACCGCGCCGGTGATGGCGTTCTGGAACTGGCCGGCCGGCGCGCC
>JAWOHG010000127.1:0-3742 GCA_046485245.1 bacterium | reverse complement strand
CCCAACCGCCCGGCCAGTCAAGCCGCCCGCGATTGACAGCCGCCCACGGTCGCGCCAGTATTGCTGCCATGAGCAACTCTCGGGACCTCGTTTCGCTCGCCCGGCCCTGGCTGTCGGCGGTCGCCGGCACGGCGCGCGAACTGGCCGCACGCGGCTGGGCCGAGGCCAACGCGGGCAACCTGTCCCTGCGTATCGCCGCGCCTGCCGGACCCCGGGGCCGCCCCATCGAACTGCCGGTGCCGGTCGAGCCGCTCGCCGGCCAGTGCCTGCTCATCAAGCGCGCCGGCGTCCGGATGCGCGACCTGGCCCGCTGCCCATCCGACGGACTCTGTGCCGTGACAGTCGGCCGCGACGGCACAGCGCGGCTCATCGGCGATTCGCCCTCGTCGGAATTGGCCGCACACCTCGCTGCCCACGCTGTCCTGGTCCGTTTCAAGCCGGCCGACCGCGTGTTTCTGCACACCCACCCCACGAACCTGGCCGCACTCTCGCTCATCGTCGGGAACCGCTCCCTGCCCGGACTGCTCGTGCGGATGCACACCGAGGCGCCGGTCCTGCTCCAGGGCCTCATTACCGCACTGCCCGTCTACCCGCCGGGCAGCCTGGCGCTCGCCCGCGCCACGGCCCGCGCCCTGCGCCGGTTCCGCGCCGTGGTCTGGGCCAGTCACGGGCTGGCCGCGTCCGCGCCCGACCTCGCCGCCGCGCTCGACCTCGTCGAGTTGGCCGAGAAGTGCGCGACCATCGCCCTGCTCACCGGCAGCCGCGCCGCGAACCGCGTCGGGCTTTCGTCCACCCAGCGCCACTCAATCCGCCGCGCGTTCAACCTGGACCCGTGAGGCCCGACCGCACCCGCGGCCCATCACGCCGCACCGGCCCCTCCCTGCAGGGCCGGGTCGAACCCGACGGCATTGAGACGTTCTACGAAGTCCGCACCCGCGACTCCGCCCTCGCGGCAAGTGAATTCGCCCGCCTGCCCCGCCGGCCGGTCCACATCGTGCTCGATAACCTGCGCAGCGCGTTCAACGTCGGCTCGATCTTCCGCCTGGCCGACGCGGTGCGCGCCGCTGAGGTCATCACCTGCGGTTACACCGCGCACCCGCCCCATCACAAACTCGAGCAGACTGCGCTCGGCGCGACCGCGTCCGTGCCCACGCGCCACTTCACCGACACCGCCGACGCGCTCTCAGGCCTGCGTGCCTCGGGCTGCAGCATCGTCGCGGTCGAAACCGCGGACAGGGCCACGCCCTATCACCAGTTTGAGCCCGGCCTCCCGCTGGCGCTGGTCTTCGGCAACGAAGCCATGGGTGTCTCCCGCCCGGCCCTGGCGCTCTGCGATTCGGTGGTGGAACTGCCGGTCTTCGGCTACAAGAACTCGGTCAACGTCGCGACCGCGGCCGCGGTCGTGCTCTACGAGGTCGCACGGCGCGCCGGCTGGCTCGATTCGCAGCCCGGCCCGCGCTGACCAATCGGCATCACTGCAGGACAACGAACTCGACCGGCGCGCTGGTATGTTGCCCCGCGCGCACGGCCAGGCGGTGCCGGCCAGGCTCCAACGTCCAGAAGACCGGTTCAGTCGCGCCCGCGCGCGCAAGCTCGCGGCCATCCAGGAGCCAGGTGACGTCAGCGCCCGGTTCCGCCAGAACAGCCCGGAACCGCACGGCTTGGGACGCGCGGCTGACGTCCGGGTCGATCCTGAACACGTCGCCGTCGTCGGGAAAGACAACGCGCGGCCGGTCCACCCGCTCCTCGACCCCGCCCGCCGCATCGTCGCCGTCTCCGAGCCAGGCCCGCAACTCGGGCGGCGGCACGAACACGGCCCGCTCGGCCCGTGCCCAATCCGGCGTGCGCTCGTCGGCAACGCGACCGTTGCGCCGGTCGACCGCTACCATCCGGTGCATCGCGCAGGTGTCGCGCGGCTCACTGCCGACGACAAACAACTCCTCGACCTCGGCCGGGCAGGCCGGCCCGGCCGGCTTGCCGCTGTTCGGGCAGACCGGCCGCCGCGCGATGCCGCGCGGCTCTGCGAACCGCGCCGGCTCCTCGTCGTGCAGGCTCAACATCAGGTCGCGCAGCAGCGGCCCGCCGCCGGTTACCCCGGTCGCACCCCGCATCGGCGAGTTGTCGAAGTTGCCGACCCACACCCCGACCACGTACCGGTCGGTGTAGCCGATCGCCCAGTTGTCGCGGCAGTCTTTCGAAGTGCCGGTCTTCACCGCGCAGTCGAACGGCAAAGCCAGGCAAGAGAACCGGCCGAACGCTGCCGAACGCGCGTCGTTGTCGCGCAGGATATCGGTCACCAGGAACGCCGCGGCCGGGCTCAGCGCCTCGCGCGGTTTGACGGTATCGCGCCCGGCCACAACACGGGTGCCTGTGTATCGCCCGCCGTTGGCCAGCGTCCGGTACGCGTTCGTCAACTCGAGCAAGGTCACCTCGCCCACGCCCAGCGCCAGGGCCAACCCGTAGTGGCTCGCCGGCCGGTCCAGGCTCGCGATGCCGGCCGAACGCAGGACCCCGAGCAGGGCATCGGCCCCGTACTGCTCGGCCAGGCGCACGGCCGGGATGTTGTAAGAACAGGCCAGCGCTGCCCGCGCGCTCACCAGTCCGTGGAAGTCCCGGTCGTAGTTGCGCGGCGCGTAGTCGCCCCCCGGCTCTGAGAAGTGATGCGGCAGGTCGGCCAGTACGGTCGCGGGCCCGGCACCGTGCTCGAACGCCAACGCGTATGCGAACGGCTTCAGTGCCGAACCGGGTTGGCGCAGCGCCAGCGCGGCGTTGAACTGCCCTTCGTCCGGCGCGAAGTAATCGCGCGACCCGGCAAGCGCGACCACGTCGCCGCTACGGCGGTCCAGCACGACGACCGCGCCGTTGCCCGCATTGCTCGCACCCAGCCGCCGAAGCTGCCCCTCCAGCAGCGCCTCGCAGGTCGCCTGTGCACTCCAGTCCAGCGTCGTCCGCAGGGTGCGCAGCCCGGCGCGCTCCTGCCGACCGAGGCCCGCCAGCACCATATCGGTGAAGTGCGGCGCGCGGAACCGCCGCAACCGCGGGGCGAATGCGATGCTCTCGGCCAGGGCCGCCTCGTACTGAGCCCGGCTCACGCGGCCCTGGTCGAGGAGAGTCGTGAGTATCCAGCGCTGGCGCCGTAGCGCGGCCGCCCTCTGCCGCAACGGGTCGTAACCGGCCGGTGAGCGGGGAACCGCGGCCAGCAGGCACGACTGGGCCAGCGACAGCTCGGCCGGACTGCGGTCGAAGTACAGCCGCGCAGCCGCGCCGACACCGTAGCACTGGTTGCCGAACCCGGCCCGGTTCAGGTACGCCTCGAGTATCTCGTTCTTGGACAGGTGCAGTTCCAGGCGCAGTGCGACCACGGCCTCGGCCAGCTTCACCGGCAGGGTACGGCGCCGCGCCCCGCACAGGTTGCGCGACAGCTGCTGGGTGATGGTCGAGCCGCCGGCCACGACCCGGCCGCGTTTCACGTTCAGCAGCAGTGACCGCGCCGCGGCCAGCGCATCGATGCCGAGATGCCGGCGGAACCGGCGGTCCTCGGCCGCAAGGAACGCCGGCTCCAGCCACGGCCCGCACTGCCCAAGCGGCGTCCAGTACGAGGTGCCGTGCTCCGAGCTTGGCACGTCACGCAGCACCGCGCCGTTGCGGTCGGTGATGACCAGCGTTGCCAGCCGGTCCCCGCGCACGAACCGCCGCGGCACCGGCAGCGCGACAAACGAGGCCAGCAACGCCGGCAGAGAGA
>JAWOHG010000038.1:0-4631 GCA_046485245.1 bacterium | reverse complement strand
GCGCACTCGCCGTGCTGCTGCTGCTCGGGGTCGCGTGCGATTCGGGGCTCGACGGCCCGGGCACGCACACCTACGTGTTCAACCAGACGCCCGGCACCATCAAGCTCGACCTGCTGAGCATCGACCCGACATACAGCCGAGACATACTGGTCGAGCACGGGGCGGTCGACACCTTTGTCCTGGTCGACCGGCTGGAAGTCGAACGCCGGCTGGTTGTCACTTCGCTTGTCCCGGCCGGTGACCCGGGACACTACGAAGCAGGCATCAACATCCACGAGAACCAGGCCGGCATGTTCTACGTCATCGAGTATAGCCCCTATATCGACATCGAGGTAACGGCTCCGTGAGAGTTTCTCTGCCCGTGCTGCTGGCCGCGCTCCTGTTCGGCGCCGCCTGCGACAGCGAGCCGCCCGACCTGGTGCCCCCGACCGCAGGCTGGGTGTGGCCGGCTGCCGGCGACACGCTCGACACCGGCACCAACACGCTCGTCGTGCACGCGACCGATGACCGCGCGATGAAGTGGGTCGTGTTCTTCGCCAACTCGGAACTGCTCGGGTTCGTCGAACCCGACGGCACCGACACGTTCCGCCTCGCCGTTAACCTGCCCGCCATCTCCACCCGGGAGTACGAGCTCATCGCCTTTGCCCGCGACAAGGGCGAGAACGACACACGCGCCACGGTCACCGTCGTGGTCCGTCCTTAGCCCGGTCCTCTTCTGTCGTCCGTTCTTCCCCATTCCTCATTCGTCATTCGTCATTCGAACTTGGACCTTCCCCCTTGTGCCCCGCCTCCGCTTGGGGTAGAATGATTCGTGTCCGGGTTACATCCGGCCTGCGCTCAGGCCAGTCGCTCCCGTTTCCCTTTTGTACAATCGTCGTTCGTCCCCCAAGGAGGCAAGCATGCCGTCATTGGACATGTCCGGCCCGTATGACCTCAAGGAGAGTGTTGTCAGCCGCATCATCACCGCCCGCACCCCGGGCAACTTCGCTGTCGGCTACGTGAAAGAGAACGGCGCGTTCATCACCCGCTTCGTCGGCCGGTCCGACTCCGACGTGGCGGCCGAACTGCGGAAGCAGGACGCCGACGGCTCGACCAAGTTCAAGTGGAGCTCGGCGCCGTCGGCCAAGGCCGCGTTCGACAAGCAGTGCCGCAATTTCCACGAGTTCGGCGGCTACGACGCGCTCGAGAACGAAGAGCATCCCGAGCCGCCACGCGGGATGAACTGGAAGTGCCCGTTCTGCGAGGACCTCGGCTAAGCTGACGCACCCGCACTCCGCACGTTCCGGCGGCGGCCGGCCCGCCGTCCTCGCCGGGTAGTCTTGACCCTGCGGGGCCGCGTTCTATAATCGCTCGGTCCGAACACCTTTGAAAAACCCGTAGCTCTATTCGGAGGAAAAGTGGCTAAGCGAACTATCGTATCGATGCCGGGCGACGGCATCGGCAAAGTGGTCCTGCCCGAGGCGATTCGCGTGCTCGACGCGGTCGGGTTCGCGGCGGACTACGTCCACGGCGACATCGGCTGGGAGTTCTGGTGCAAGGAGGGCAATGCCTTCCCCGACCGCACCATCGAACTGCTCAGGCAGCACAAGCTCGGGCTGTTTGGAGCCATCACCTCGAAGCCCAAGGACAAAGCCCAAGCTGAGCTCGACCCGTCCCTGCAGGGCAAGGGCCTGCAGTACTTCTCCCCCATCGTCTCGATGCGCCAGCTCTTCGACCTCGACATCTGCGTGCGGCCCTGCCGGTCGTTCGAGGGCAACCCGCTGAACTTCATCCGGCGCAAGGGCGCCGGCTTCGAGGAGCCGAAGGTCGACGCGGTCATCTTCCGCCAGAACACCGAGTGCCTGTACTGCGGCGTCGAGTGGACCAACCCGCCCGACGAGGTCCGCAAGGCCCTGGAAACCCACAAGAAGATGAAGGCCTTCGCGAAGGTGCCGTCCGCCGACCTGGCAATCTCGTTGCGCATCTTCTCGCGCGGCGCCTGCCAGCGCATCGCCCGCGCCGCGTTCGACTACGCCAAGACCTTCGGGTACAAGACCGTCACGGTCTGCGAGAAGCCCAACGTCATCCGCGAGACCTCCGGGATGATGGAGGCCGAGGCGAAAAAGGTCGCAGCGGACTACCCCGACATCAAGCTCAAGTCCGACAACATCGACGCGGTGATGATGTGGCTGACAAAGAACCCGGAGAGCTACGGCGTCATCATCGCCGGCAACATGTTCGGCGACATCGTGTCCGACGGGTTCGCCGGGCTGGTCGGCGGGCTCGGGTTCGCCTGCTCGGCCAACGTCGGCCGCGACGTGGCGGTGTTCGAACCGACCCACGGCTCGGCCCCGAAGTACGAGACGCTCTCGCCCTCCATCGTCAACCCCATCGCGATGGTCCTCGCCGCCTGCATGATGCTCGACCACATCGGCGAGGCCGACAAGGCGAAGCGGGTCAGGGACTCGGTCGCGCGGGTCATCCGCGAGGGCAAGACCCGCACCTACGACATGCTGCGCCTGCCCGGCGGCCCGGGCGTGTTCGACAAGGGTGCGGCCTCGACCGCCCAGTTGACCGACGCCGTCATTGCGGCACTGTGAGGATGCGATGATCAAGGCCTGCGACATCGAGGAACTGTTCGAGGACCAGCTCGCCGACATCCAGGACAAGGACCTGCGTGCGAAAACCGTGAAAGTGTGGGTCGAAGCCTGCAAGGAGGGTGGCTGGGCCACGGTCGAGGAGTTGGAGCGGATGCCGTTCACCCTGCTGACCAAGACCCACGGCATCAACATCGTCCAGCACACCATCGCGGTTACCGAGGGCGCCCTCGGCCTGGCCGACGCCCAGCGTGAAACCTACGACAAGCTGCCCTACAAGATCGACAACGACCGGCTCGTCGTCGGCGGCCTGCTGCACGACGTCGGCAAGCTGCTCGAGGTCGAGCGCGACGACGCCGGCGGCTATCGGAAGGCCAAGCGCGGCCAGTATGCCCGGCACCCGATTTCGGGCGCCATCCTCGCGGCCAAGTGCGGCATGCCCGACGACGTCGTCAACACCATCGCCTGCCACGCCAAGGAAGGCGATGGCGCGCCCAAGGTCGTCGAAACCGTGCTCATCCACCAGGCCGACTTCGCCACCTTCGACCCGCTGGTGATGATGGAAAAAGGCCTGTTGATCCTGTAGGAGTGGGAACCCTGCTCGGTCACCGCGAGGAGCGTAGCGACGTGGCGGTCTTCCTCAGTGGGATTGCCGCGGGCAAGGACGCCCTCGCAATGACGGAAGGAGACTAATGGCCACCATCATCGAGAAGATCATCGCCGAGCATTCCGGCGGCGCGACGGTCAAGCCGGGCGACATCGTGGAGCTCGGCATCGACGTGCGCGTGGCGCGTGACTTCGGCGGTGCCAACGTGGTCAAGGCGCTGGAATCGCACGGCCTCGGCGTCGACGACCCGAAGAGGACGTTCTTCACATTCGACTGCAACCCGACCGGCTCGGACCAGAAGTACGCCGCCAACCAGCAGTACTGCCGCGTGTACGCCCGCAACCAGGGCATCCGGGTCTTTGACATCGACTCAGGCATCGGCACGCACCTCGGCATCGACTCAGGGCTCGTCGGACCGGGCGAAACGTTCGTTTCGACCGACTCCCATGCCAACATCCTCGGCGCCATCGGCGCGTTCGGCCAGGGAATGGGCGACCAGGACATCGCCCACGCCTTTGCCCACGGCAAGGTGTGGTTCGCGACACCACCCTCGGTGCGCGTCGAACTCGTCGGCAAGCCCGGCCCGCTCACCAGCCCCAAGGACGTTGGCCTCGCGCTGCTGCGGCATTTCGGCGCCAACGGCCTGCTCGGCTGCGCCGCCGAGGTGTACGGCGAGTACGCGGACAACCTGAGCCTGGACGGCCGCATCACCATCGCCTCCCTCGCCACCGAGATGGGCGCGATAATCCTGTTCTTCCCGCCGAACGCCGCGGTCACGGAATACTGCTCGAAGCGGGCCGGACGCAGGTTCAGCCCGGTGCTGGCCGACCCGGACGCCCGCTACGAGCGAGTCGAGCGCGTCGATATCACGGGTTTGGAGCCGCTGATTGCACGACCCGGGCATCCCGAGGATGTCGTCACCGTCGCCTCGGTCGCGGGCCGCAAGGTCGACTCGGTCTTCATCGGTTCCTGCACCGACGGCCGTATCGAGGACCTCGAGGCCGCGGCCGCGGTGCTCAAAGGCCGCCGCGTCGCGCCCGGCGTCGTGCTCAAAGTCGTGCCCTCGACCGACGAACTATGGCAGGAGGCGTTCCGCAACGGCCTGTTCGAGACGTTCAAGGCGGCCGGCGCGCTCATCGGCAACGCCGGTTGCGCCGGGTGCGCCGCCGGCCAGGTCGGCCAGAACGGCCCGGGCGAGGTCACGGTCTCGACCGGCAACCGCAACTTCGCGGGCAAGCAGGGCAAGGGCGAGGTTTGGCTCTGCTCCCCCGCCACCGCCGCGGCCTCGGCCGTGGCCGGCGCCATCACGACCGCCGACCGCATCCCTGCCCAGCCGGCCGTGTTCGCACCCGGCCCTGGTCAGACCAGTCCGACAGGTCAGACGCGTCAGACCCGCGAGGCGCGCCCGACCGTGCTCACCGGCCGTGTGTGGGTCGTCAACAAGGACA
>JAWOHG010000031.1:0-6580 GCA_046485245.1 bacterium | reverse complement strand
TCTCTCTTCTTTCGTCCGGTCTTCGCCTTCGTGCCCTTGTGTCTTTGTGGTTCGTCCCGGCCCGCCCCGCCCCGCCCGTGACCGAGCTTATTGTCTTCTGTGCCTTTGTGGTGAATCCCGGCCCAGCGCTGCTTCCGATGATGTTAGTACTTGCCACCCTCACCCCTCCCTCGGGCGCGACGCCCGGCTTCGCCAAGCCCGTCAAGGGAGAGGGTAGAAAGGGCGCAGTTGGGTCATGTCCCGCGCCACCCCTCCCGTGCCCGAGCTTGTTGTCTTCTGTGCCTTTGTGGTGAATCCCGGCCCGCACCGAACTGCCCTGTCCTACCTTTATGTCTTTCGTGTCTTTGTGGTGAATCCCGCGCTCAAGAAGACGGAAGGGCGGAGTTGCCTCCGCCCTTCCTGAACTGACTGGCTCGGCTTACTTCAACACCGCGGTCTTGGCGCCGAAGGTACCGGCCGCGGTCGCGACCTTCAACAGGTACACGCCGCTCCCGAGCTTCTCGCCCGACAGGTCGAACCCGACCTGCCCGCCGCGCGCGGCCTGCCGCGTCTCGGTGTGCACGAGCTGGCCCGAGGTCGAGTACACCCGCAGCTCGACCGGCCCGGCGACCGGGCTGGTGAACTGCACCCGCGCGCTGCGCGCGAACGGGTTGGGCGTCACGGTCACCGCGCCGCTGCGCGCTTCGAGCGGCAGGGTCGCTTCCTCGATGACGCCGGGCGTCGCCTCGCCGAAGAAGGTGTAGATGCGGCCCATCAGGGTCCAGCGCTGCAGGTAGCGCGTGGCCGAGTGGTTGATGGCCTCGAAGGCGCCCGAGAAGAACACCAGCTTGTAGGAACCGCTGTAGTGGATGAACGCCTGCACCGTCGTGTCGGGAAAGTCCTTGTAGTACGCCCCGCCGATGGCGCCGCCGAGCGGCCTGATGCCGTCCGAGCTGGCGCCGTTGTTGGCGCCGCCGGCCCCGGCAATGACCATCGTGTCGCCGTCGGCAATCGGGTCACCGGGCAGCCCGACGAGGTACTGCTTGCCGACCGAGTCTTCGGCCAGGCTCGCGTGCAGGTAGTCCGAGAGGAACGTCGTGCCGTCGATGTCCGACGCGATGTTCTTGCCGCAGAGGAGCAGCCGGCGCCCGGCGTTCAGGTACGCGGTCAGCGCGTCCTGGTCGGCCGTAGTCAGCGTCGTCGCCTCGTCGTTGCCGGTGTTCCAGATGACGACCTGGTAACGCAGCAGCGTGTCGGCCGGCGGCGAACCCGCCGACTGCACGGAGTGCACGTTGTAGACGATGCCGTTGGAGTCGCAGGCCGCCTTGAAGTACTTCTCGTAGTCCGAGCCGAGGTCGTCGTCGACGATCAGGGTCCGCGGGTCGCCCGACCGGGTCCCGAAGAAAGTATCCGGGCGCACGACCTGCGGCTGGCACATCACGTGCAGGTTGAACCGCACGTTCTGTGGCGGCGCGGTCGGTGGTATGGTGATGACGAACGAGTCCGACGAGCAGTTACCCGAACCGCCGGCCGGGATGTCCGGGAACCGCGCCGTGTCCTTGACGATCTGGACGCCGCGGCCGGTCGTGGTCAGCGCCGCCTTGACCTCGGTCGCGTTGCGGAAGCCGGCGGTGTTGGCGTAGGTGACGATGAGGCTGACGGTCTCGCCCGGGTCGGGCCGGCCGTTGTTGTTGCCCGCGGCATCGTTGAACCGCCAGTTGGTCATCTTCAGGTCGGAGTAGTACAGCGGCAGCACGGCGTTGGCCATGTTGACGCGGCCCGCGCCCAGCTTGCCCTGCGTGTAGAGCGGGTCGGGCATCGGGTCGCAGGCGTCGTACATCATCTGCAGGACCTGGCCGTTGGTCAGGGCCGGGTTGAACGACTTGATCCAGCAGGCCACGCCCGCCGCGAGCGGGCAGGACATCGACGTGCCCGACATCACGGCGTAGGAGCCCATCGCGCGGTTGACTGTCGCGTAGATGCCGTCGCCGGGCGCGGTCACGTCGACCCAGGTGCCGTAGTTGGAGAACGACGCCTTGTAGTCGTTCGACGACGAGGCGGCGGTGTTCACCGTGCTGTCGTTGCAGCCCGGGTAGCGCAGTATCTCGACGCCCTCGTTGCCGGCCGAGCCGAACAGCACGGCGCCGGCGCCGGACGCGTCGATGCAGGCCTGGTTCAGCGTCGGGTTCGGGCTCGACGAACCGAAGCTCATCGAGTAGCAGAACGCGCCCTTCAGCACGCCGTAGTAGATCGCCGAAACCGCCTGATAGATGTAGATGCCGCCGCCCGAACCGCAGCGCACGTCCATCGAGCGGCTGTTCCAGGTCACGCCCGCCACGCCGGTCGCGTTGTTGGTCACGGCGTTGATGATGCCGTGGCAGTGCGTGCCGTGGTCGTCGGCCGGTTCGGGCATCGGGTCGGCGTCGTAGGCGACGAAGTCGAAGCCGATGACGTCGTCGTTGTAGCCGTTGCCGTCCTGGTCTATGTTGTCGAGGTCGCCGCCCGGCGCCGGCGACGGGTCGAATCTGCCGTTGCCGTTGATGTCCTCGGGGTGATTGATCCAGAGGTTGGCCTCGATGTCCGGGTGCAGGTAGTCGACGCCCTGGTCGATGACCATGTTGACGACGCCGGTGTCGCCGTGGGCCGCGTCCCAGGCCTGGGGCGCCATTATCTTGGGGATGTGCCACTGGCTCGCGAGGAACGGGTCGTCGGGCGTCTCGTCGAAGCGCATGTAATGGTTCGGGGAGGCGCTGGCGACCTCATCGAGCCGGCCGTACTCGGCCGCGGCCGCGTACACGTCGGTCTCCGCGTCGAACTGGACGCAGTATATCAGGTCGCCCTTGATGGAGGGCACGACTTCCAGGGCGCGCGGGTGGCGCACCACCGGGCTGACGTCGTCGACGCGCAGGCGCCGGTTGACCGCGTCCAGCGCCGGGATGCCGAACAGCGCGACGCCGTCCTCGGTCGAAATGCTGACCTTGCCGCGCTGGCTGATGTCGAGCATCAGCATCAGCTGTCCGGCGGCGAACTCCGCCCCGTCCGTGGCCTTCACCACCGGCCGGATTGCGGGATATGCCAGCGCCGCCGTGGCGACGGCCAGGCACAGTAGCATGAGCCTTACTTTCATCGGTCTTTGCCTCCTGATGGAATTGCCTTCGGTCAATTCGTGCGGCTCGCTCAGACGGACCGCAGTCAATGATATGCCCGGCTGGCGGGGTGTCAATCCGCCCGGCTCACGACCCGACGGGCAGGTTGATGAAAACTCGGACACTCGTCCGGTCGAGTCCCGGGCGCCCCGGGCTCACGCGTGCGGAAATCCGGTCCTCGCACCAGGCCGTCGGCTCGTGTTGCGGTGTGGGACCTACGGCCCGATGCGGTACCCGGTCAGCACGCGGTCGGCAACGCCGGTCCGGCGCACCACGCCGACACCCGGCGCCAGCCACTCGGTGTACTGCTCGGTGAGCGTGTCCGACCCGGCGAAGCTGCGGTAGAACTCGACCCGGTAGCAGTCAAAGAAGCTGCCCGCCGGCGTCTCGACGTCCTCGATGGCGGTAACTCGCGCCGCCACCGAATCGCGCACTGCTATCGAATCATTGCCCAGGACCGCGACCGTGTCGTGGAACGCCTCGGCCCAGCCCGCCCCGGCGACCAGCGGCAGTTGGTACTCCAGACCGAATCGTTCCTCGAGCACGTACTCCTGCCCGCCCAGCGTGACGGTGCGCCGGACGTAGCGGCGCAGCTCGGCCGGCGAACTCAGCCAGAACTCGGGCGCGAAATCGCGCAGGACCACGACCGCGGTCCGACCCAGCACGGCGGTGTCGCCGGCGACCGAGTCGTAAGACGCGAACCCGCCCTCGGTGTAGCCCCAGAAGGTCCCGCTCACCAGCGGGAAGTAGTCCTGCCCCGCGCGGAAAAGAACCATGTCGCTGCAGGCCAGTGTCAGCAGCGCGGCCGCGACCGCCAGCCTAGAACGCATAGCCCACCCCCACGCGCAGGCCGAAGATGTAAGTCGTCTTGATGCCGGCCTCGCCCTGCTCGAAGTACACGCGGTTGTCCAGCCCGAGTGAGAGCCGGCTCTTGCCCTGCCGCTGGACAAACCCGACGCCCAAGTGCGCGGCCGGCGCACCACCGCTCTCGGTCGCGTCACCCGCGCTGCGCCGCGCCAGGCCGTAACTGCCCCCGGCCGACGCCTCGATGCCCCAGCCCGGCTTGTGCACGAACTCCAGCCCGTACTCCAGGCCGACGTCGTGCAGGGCCATCTTGTAGTTCCCGGCCTGCGGCGCGACGAACTCACTGAACCCGTAGTTCAGCTCGACCCGGCTCGGCCCGAAGCCGTACCCGGCATACGCCCCGAAGAGGCCGGCGAACTCGTGGCTGCGGGCCAGGCCGGAGGTGGGAAACGCGGCACCGATGCGGCCGCCCGCGTCGAACCCGGACACCAGCGCGAGGCTAATAAGCAGTGAAACCATCGAGAGAATCTAGGTGCCGGCCCGCGCGTGTCAAGGCAGGAGTCAACCCAGTTGGGTCATCCGCTCCAGCGCGCGCCGCGCCCGCTCGGCCACGCCCGGGCTGACCGCGATTTCCTCGCCGCCCGTCCCGGCCAGCGCCGCGCGCACCGCCTCGAGCCGCGTGAGCTTCATGTTCCGGCAGACCGCGCTGCGCCGCAGCGGCCAGCAGCGGGACGCGGGATGCAGCCGCCGGATGCGCTCGCACATCCCGACCTCGGTCGCCAGCACGACCTCGGGGACTGTCCCGGCCAGCCGCGCCATCCCCGACGTCGACGCGACGTCGTCGGCCGCGTCGATGACGTCGAGCGGGCATTCCGGGTGGGCGATGACGCGCGCCTGGGGGTGCTCGGAGCGCGCCCGCGCCACGTCCGCGACGGTGAACGTCGCGTGGACGTAGCAGAACCCCTCCCACGGGATGATTTCGCGCCCGGTCAGGCGCGCGACGTAGGCGGCAAGGTTGCGGTCCGGCACGAACAGCACCGGCCCGGGCCCGAGCGATTGCACCACCGCGACCGCGTTGGCCGACGTGCAGCAGATGTCCGACTCGGCCTTGACCTCGACCGGCGTGTTGACATAGGCCACGACCTGCACCGGCGCGAGTTCCTCGCGCCGCAGGCGCAGTGCCTCGGCCGATATCATGTCTGCCATCTGGCACCCGGCCCGCGGCTCGGCCAGCACCACGCGCGCGCCCGGGTTCAAGAGCTTCGCGGTCTCGGCCATGAACCGCACGCCGCAGAACACGATGAACTCAGCGTCGGTGCCCTGGGCCTGCCGCGCCAGCTCCAGCGAGTCGCCGATGAAGTCGGCCGCGTCGTACACCTCGGGCCGTTGGTAGTTGTGGCAGAGCACCAGCGCCCCGGTCTCGGCCTTCAGCCGCCGGACCTCGTCGATGAGCGCGTTCACCGCCGGCCCCTGCCCGGCCGGCCGCGGTGCATCGGCCTGCCCGCGGGCCGAGAAGGCGGCGGCGCGGGCCTCCTCGGTGGCGCCTGCCAGATGGTGGTTTCATCCAGCAGGTGCACGACCTCGATGCCCGCCTTCACGATGTCCGCGGCGATTGTCAGCCGGTGGCAGTAGTCAGGGGTCCGTTCGGCGCACAGGACGCAGCAGACGCGCTTCTCCGCCTTCTTGCGGATGATGCCCAGCCCGCGCGTGTACTCCTCGGTGCCGGTCCAGCCCTGCCAGTCGCCCTCGCGCGGCCCGCCCAGCTCGTTGCCCAGGTACACGTAGTCGATACCCTGGCCCGCGCAGAGCGCCTGCAGCCCGTCGCGCCGGAAGTGCGGCTCCTGGGACTCGGGCGTGCGCCGCACGTCGAACACGACCTCGACCCCGTACTTCAGCAGTATCCGGGCGAAGTCGAACTGGTGCCGGTGGTCGGTGCCGAGCGTGAAGACTCTCACAGCGCCTGCCCGCCGTCGGCCGGCGCCACGGTGACCTGCGGGTCCTCGCGCAGTTCCAGCCTGATGGTGCCGAACTCGGCCTCCTGCCGCACGCGGATTTCCCCGAGCCGCACCAGCTCGAGCACCGCGATGAACGTCACGATGACCTCGGCCACGGTGCCGCCCGTGACCGCTTCCTCGAAGTCAAGGGACCGCCGCTCGTGCAGCACCCGGCGCAGGGCCGCGATGCGGTCTTCGAGCCGCACCTTGGGCGGCGCTATCTGCGCCACCTTGCCCGGCTCCAGGCGCGAGAGCACCCGCTTCAGCGCCGCGGTCAGCACCAGCAGGTCCTCGCTCTCCGCGGCCCGCGCGCGCGGGGTCTCGCCCGGCCGCGGCCAGAGCCGGCGCATCCCGGCCTCTTTCTCGGAGAGCACCTGCGCCACCTGCTTGTACTTGCGGAACTCGTCCAGTATCTGCTCGAGCGTCAGGGTCGGCGTGTCCAGCTCCTCGTCCTTCATCCGCGGCAGAAGCGACCGCACCTTAAGCCGCATCAGCACCGCCGCCATCACGAGGAAATCCGACGCTGCTTCCATGTTCAGCTCGCGCGCGCCCTTCACCCACTCGAGGTAGTCGTCGGTCAGCCGGCCGATGGGCACGTCGCACACGTCCAGCTCGGTCTTGCGCACGAGGTAGAGCAGCAGCTCGACCGGCCCCTCG
>JAWOHG010000009.1:0-5471 GCA_046485245.1 bacterium | reverse complement strand
CGCCTGCCCGAGCTCATCGAGCAGGCCCGCTCCAACGGCGGCGCGGTCGCGGTCGAACAGACCGGCGAGTGCTACGAGCGCGTCTCCCCCCTGCCCGGCCGGGCCCTGACCTCGTTCGTCACGGTGATGCGCGGCTGCGACAACTACTGCACCTATTGCATCGTGCCTCACGTGAAGGGCCGGGAACGCTCGCGGCCCCTGGCCACGGTGCTGTCCGAGGCGCGCGAGCTGGCCGAGCGCGGCGTGCGCGACATCACGCTGCTCGGGCAGAACGTGCTGGCCTGGCAAGAGGGCGAGCAGCGGTTCCCGGGCCTGCTCGAGGCCGTGGCCCTGTCCGTGCCCGGCGTGCGCGTCCGGTTTCTCACCTCGCACCCGCGCGACGTCGATTCGGCGCTGCTCGAGACGATGGCCCGCCTGCCCAACGTCTGCCCGGCCCTGCACCTGCCCCTGCAGTCCGGCTCGAACCGCCTGCTCGGGCTGATGAACCGCGGCTACACGCTGGAGGACTACCTCTCCCGGGTCGAGCTGGCCCGCCGCATCCTGCCCTCACTCGGCCTGACCACCGACCTGATAGTCGGTTTCCCGTCCGAGACCGAGGATGACTTCCATTCGACCCTGCGCGTCGTGCGCGACGTGCGGTTTGACTATGCTTACATGTTCCGTTTCTCGGCCCGCGCCGGCACCCCGGCCGCCACGATGACACCCCGCGTGTCCGAATCGGACGGCGGCCGCCGCCTCGCCCGCTTAATCGAGGTGCAGAACCGCATCACGCGCGAGCTTAACGGCGCGATGGTCGGCGGCGAGTTCGAATTGCTCGTCGAAGGGCCGAGCCCGCGGGGCGCCGACGCCATCGGCCGCACCGCGACCAACAGGATTGTGATACTGCGCGGCGGCGCGCGGCCCGGCGAACTTGTCCGCTGCCGCGTCACCGCCGTCCAGGGCTGGACCCCGGTGGCCGAGGCCGCGCTGCCGGCAAAGGTGAACTGATGAGGAGGCGATAATGGTGATTGTCCGAGTGGCCCTGATACTGCTCGCGTTCGTGCTGCTGCTGATACTGGGCGTGTCCAACGCCGGCGGGCACGCCGACGCGGTGAACGTGTTCGGCCGCAGCTACGATTACGTGCCGGTCGCGCTGGTGATGCTGTACTCGTTCGCCTTCGGCGCGATTGTCATCGGCATCTTCTCGGTCGTGTCGGAAATCCAGTTGCGCACGCGGCTCCACCGCCAGCGCAAGGAGATGGACGCGCTGATGGACGAACTGCGCGCCCTGCGCAACGCGCCGCTGGACTCAAGCGAGGAGCCGGTTTCGCCCGCGCTCTATGACGACGAGGGAGGTGTGCAGTGACCTGGCTGATAATCGTCATCCTCACCGTGCTCGTCGTGGCGCTCTACCCCGTGGTGCGCGACTTCCTGCGCCAGCGCCGCCGCAGCCAGCCGGCCTACGTCGACGGCCTGCAGGCGATGCTCGACGCACGGCCCGAAGCCGCGCTCAAGTCGCTCAAGGAAGCGGTCGAGACCGACACCGAAAACGTCGACGCCTACATCCGCCTCGGCGACATCTACATGGCCAAGGGCGACACCGAGCGCGCCCTGCGCCTGCACGAGAACCTCGGCCTGCGCCGCAACCTCGAGCCGCGCGACCAGAGAAAGGTCTACGCCGCGCTCGCCCGCGACTACATCAAGACCGACCGCCGGGTCAAGGCCATCGCGATGTACGAGGAGCTGGCCCGCGTCGACAAGCACGACTGGACCTGCCGCGAGAAGCTCATCGAGCTATACGTCGACACCGCCTCCTGGGACAAGTGCGACGAGCTGCTCAAGGAGTTCCGCCGCCGGCCCGAGCTGCGCGCCCGCGCCGCCCGCCTGCTCGTACGGCTGGGCCGGGCCCGCTACAACGAGCCTGCCGCCGCCCGGGCCGCATTCGAGGACGCCCTGCGCGCCGACCCGGAGTCGGTCGAGGCCCGGCTCGCG
Source organism: bacterium (assembly GCA_046485245.1). Lineage (GTDB taxonomy): Bacteria > Hydrothermota > Tepidihabitantia > Tepidihabitantales > Tepidihabitantaceae > CBFGJX01. The sequence goes on along the minus strand of JAWOHG010000009.1, from coordinate 3,500 downwards.
CTCGGCGACCACCAGCTCGCCAAGGGCGACACCGAGGCCGCAATCAAGACCTGGACCGAGGTCATCACCGCGGCCCCGGAGCGCAACGGGCTCGTACGCGAGCGACTGGAGCGGGCCTACTTCGACGTCGGCCGGTTCGAGGACGTGACCCAGCTCTACGAACGGCTGCTGCGCCGCGTGCCTTCGGACACCGGCCTGGCGGTCGCGCTCGCCGGCATCTACCGCAAGAAGGGCGACCTCGACAGCGCGATTCGCCTGCTCGAACCGCTGGCCAAAGGCGACGAACCGATGCCCGGCCTCGTGCTGGCCCAGTGTTACCTGGAACAGGGCGAGCCGCAGCGCGCCCGCGCCCTGCTCGAGGCCGCGCTCGGCCGGCTCCGCTCCGGCCGCAAGGACTGACCGGGCCGGCCTGCGCTGCGCGTGCCCGAAAAGCTGACCCCGCTCCTTGCGCAGTACCGGCGCATCAAGGAGCGTCACAAGGATACGCTGCTGCTGTTCCGCGTCGGCGACTTCTACGAGATGTTCTACGAGGACGCCGCCATCGGCGCGCAGGCGCTCGGCCTGACCCTGACCTCCCGCCCCCACGGCCCGGACAACCGCGTGCCCCTGGCCGGCGTGCCGGCCCGCGCGGTCGACACCTACGTCGCGCGCCTGGTCAGCCAGGGCTTCCGCGTCGCGCTCTGCGACCAGCTCGAGGCGCCCGCCGCGAACAAGCCGGTGGTGCGGCGCGACGTGGTCGAGGTCATCACGCCCGGCACCCTGACCTCGGTCAGCCTGCTCGACGCGAAGCGCAACAACTTCCTCTGCGCCCTGTCCCCGGCCGGCGACCGCTGCGGGGTCGCGTTCGCCGACGTGTCGACCGGCGAGTTCCTCGTCGCCGAGTTCGCCGCCGACGCGCTGGTCGAGGAAGTCCAGCGCATCGACCCGCGCGAGCTGCTCCTGCCCGCCGGCGCCGCCCTGCCCGAGCTCGATGCCGGCCGCCTGAGCGTCACCCGGCTCGACGACTACTACTTCACGCAGGATTACGCCTTCGACAAGCTGTCCCACCACTTCGGTGTCGCCGGGCTGGACGGGTTCGGCATCGGCGAGATGACCGAGGGCGTCTGCGCGGCCGGTGCGGTCCTGCACTACCTCGAGGAGACCCAGCGCGCGCGCCTCGGCCACCTGCGCCGCCCCGCGCCCTACGTGTCGGCCAGCTTCATGCTCGTCGACCGGGCCACGCGCCGCAACCTCGAGCTGGTCGAGCGCATCCACCCCGACGAACGCGCCGGCCCCCTGCACGGCACCCTGCTGGGCGTGCTCGACCGCACGGTCACGCCGGCCGGCTCGCGCCTGCTGCGCCGCTGGCTGCTCGCGCCCTCGGTCGACGTGACGGCCATCACCGCCCGCCACGACGCGGTCGCGGAGTTGCTCGCCGGCGCGCTCGGCGAGGGCGTCGCCGCGGCGCTCGCACCCATCGGCGACCTCGAACGGCTGGCCTCGCGCATCGCGCTCGAGCGCGCCACCCCGCGCGAGGTCGCTGCGGTTGCGGCCTGGCTCGCGGCGGTCCCGGCCGTGAAGACCGCGCTGGAGCCTGCCGGCTGCAGCCTGCTGGCCGAGACACGGGACGGCATCGAGGACTTCTCCGAACTCGTCGCCGACATCACCGCCGCCCTGGTCGACGACCCGCCCGCGGCCTGGACCGAGGGCGGCATCATCCGGCCCGGCGCCAGCCCGGAGCTGGACGAGCTGCGCTCGCTCGCCGCGGGCGCCCGCGAGTACATCGCCCGCCTGCAGGAAGACGAGCGCGTGCGCACCGGCATCGCCAACCTGAAGGTGCGCTTCAACTCGGTGTTCGGCTACTACATCGAGGTCACGAAGTCCTACCTCGCGCAGGTGCCCAAAAACTACCTGCGCAAGCAGACCGTGGCCAGCGGCGAGCGCTACATCACGCCCGAGCTCAAAGACTACGAGACGCGCGTGCTCAACGCCGAGGACCGCATCAAGGCGCTCGAGGGGGAGCTGTTCACGGCCCTGCGCCGCCGGGTCGGCGAGCACGCCGGCCGCATCATCCGCCTCGCCGGCATCCTCGCCCGGCTCGACGCGCTGGCCGCGCTGGCCCGCGTCGCGCGCGAGAACCGCTACGTCCGCCCGGCAATCGACGACTCGCTGCGCCTGGAGATAACCGGCGGCCGCCACCCGGTCGTCGAAACCCTGCTCGACGGCGAGTTCATCGCCAACGACGCCGCGCTCGACCCGGCCGCGGTGCAGGTGATGATAATCACCGGGCCCAACATGGCCGGCAAGTCGACCTACCTGCGCCAGGTCGCGCTCACGGCGATAATGGCCCAGGCCGGTTCGTTCGTGCCCGCCGAGCGCGCCCGGGTCGGCGTCGTCGACAAGGTCTTCACCCGCATCGGCGCGTCCGACGACCTCGCCCGCGGCGTGTCCACGTTCATGGCCGAGGTGACCGAGCCCGTCAATATCCTCAACAACGCGACCGACCGCAGCCTCGTCATACTCGACGAGGTCGGCCGCGGCACCGCCACGGGCGACGGCCTCGCCATCGCCTGGGCCGCGGTCGAGCACCTCCACGGCGGCCCGGACGCCGCCATGGAAACCCCAAATCCCAAACCCCAAACCCCAAGTGCACCGGCCGGGGAATCTGCAAACTCGAATCTGCAATCGACAATCGACAATCGACATTCGACAATGGCAACGGCTCGCCCCAAGACTTTGTTCGCCACCCACTACCACGAGCTGGCCGACATCACGCAGACCCTGGCCCACGCCGCGAACTTCAGCTTCTCGGTACGCGAGACGCGCGACACCGTGCTGTTTTTGCGCAAGCTCAGGCCCGGCCCGGCCGACCACAGCTACGGCATCGCCGTGGCCAAGCTCGCCGGCCTGCCCTCATCTGTCATCCGCCGGGCCCGGCAGGTCCTGGCCGACTTCGAGCGGTGCGAGGCCGACGGCGTGCTGCGCCTGTCCGGCGTCACCCCGCCGGGCCTGCCCCTCGCCGCGGACCGCGACCCCGAGGACCCGGTGCGCTCGGAATTGCGCGACCTCGACCTCGACAAGCTGTCCCCGCTCGAGGCGCTGAACCTGCTCGCCCGGCTTCAGCGCGCGGCGCGGGAGAGCACGAAGCCCGACGCCTGACGTCGCCCCGAGCTCCACGCATCACGCTCAACGCAGTACGCCCGGCGCTGCCTCGGCGTGAGGCGTAACGCGTCCGGCGTATCGCGCGCTCTCTCGGTATCCTTGACCCTCGGGGGCGCACAAGTATAGTTCGACATCATGAAGATAACGATGATCGGGACCGGCTACGTCGGGCTCACGTCCGGCCCCTGCCTGGCCAAGATCGGTCACGACGTGACCTGCGTCGACAACGACCAGGAGAAGATTGACGTCCTCAACAGGGGCGGAATGCCCATCTATGAGCCGGGCCTGCACGAAATCATCCGAGAGACGGTCGCGGCCGGCCGGCTGCACTTCACGACCGACATCAAGTCCGCGGTCCG
>JAWOHG010000086.1:0-3023 GCA_046485245.1 bacterium | reverse complement strand
AGAACTGCAGGATGTCGATCTTCGCGTAGGCGAGAGACTGGGCCAGCCCGTGGAAGACACCGGCGACCAGTGCAGCGTAGCCGATGTAGATGGTCCAGCGGATGATGCGCCGCTGATCGAGCGGCACGTCGTACCCGGTCGGGTCCTGTACGGGGGGAACAAGGCGGTCAACACCGAGGCCCAGTTGCGGTTCACCGAGGCGGTCGGCATCTACTCAACCGGCAACATGCAGCAGGCCGAGCAGGCGTTCACCGACATCGCGTCGCGTTTCGGGGGCGACTTCGTCGGCACCAAGGCCCGCTACTACCTCGGCAACATCTACTACAACACGCAGCGCTACGCCGAGGCCAAGACCGAGTTCGGCCGGTTCCTCGGCAAGGTCAAGAAGGACCCGCTGCTCTCGCCCGCGGCCCAGATGGGCATCGGCAACTGCGAGGAGCAGCTGGGCAATGCGCCGGCCGCGGCCGAGGCCTACCGCGCGGTCAAGCGGCGCTGGCCCAAGTCGCCGCTGGTGTTCGAGGCCGAGATGGCGGCGGCCCGGGCCTACCGCAACGGCGGCGCGATGGACAAGGCCGAGGCGGTGTACCGGGAACTGCTCGACGGCAAGCCGACCGGCGAGAACGCCGAACTGGTCAAGCTCCAGCTCGCATTCATCGAGGCCCAGAAGAAGAAGTTCTAGTTGAGCATTTTCACCGGCCTCCCGTGGTGCACAGCCAACCGCGCGGAGGCCGGTCGGTTTTGCGGGCCGCTGCGGCCCGAAGGGAGACTGCCGTGGCAGTGAGAGAGTCGCTGACGTTTGACGATGTCCTGCTCGTGCCGGGCCGTTCGGCCGTGCTGCCCCACGAGGCCGACCTGCACTCGCATTTCACCGCCGGCATCCGGCTGGCCGTGCCCCTGGCGAGCGCGGCGATGGACACCGTGACCGAGGCGCGGATGGCCATCGCGATGGCCCGAGCCGGCGGCATCGGGGTCGTGCACAAGAACCTGCCGGTGGCCGACCAGGCCGCCGAGGTCGCCAAGGTCAAGCGCACCGAGTCCTCTCTCATCGTCGACCCGGTGTCCATCAAGGTTGAGTCGAACGTGGCCGACGTGCGCGAGCTGATGAACCGGACCGGCGTGTCCGGCCTGCCGGTTACCGATTCGTCCGGCCGCGTGGTCGGCATCGTCACCAAGCGCGACCTCCTGTTCGAGGACAACCTGCGGCGCCGGGTGCGCGACGTGATGACCGCCAAGGTCGTCACCGCCCCGGTCGGCACGACGCTCAAGCAGGCGCGCGAGATACTGCGCGCGCACCGCATCGAGAAGCTGCCCATCGTCGACCGCAAGGGCGTCCTGCGCGGCCTGATGACCACCAAGGACATCATCCGCCAGGTCGAGTATCCTAACGCGACGGTCGACAAGCGGCGCAGGCTCATCGTCGCGGCCGCGGTCGGGGTCGGCGCCGATGCCGAAGAGCGGGCCCGGGCGCTGGTGGCGGTCGAGGTCGACGCGGTCGTCATCGACACGGCCCACGGCCACGCGCGCAAGGTGCTCGAGACCGCGCGCCGGCTGCGCAAGCTGTTCCCGAAACTTGAACTCGTCGTGGGCAACGTCGCCACGGCCGAGGGCGCGCTGGCCGCGGTCGCCGCGGGCGCGACCGGGGTCAAGGTCGGGGTCGGGCCCGGCTCGATCTGCACGACGCGGGTCGTGGCCGGCGTGGGCGTGCCCCAGTTCTCCGCGGTGCAGGAGTGCGCCGCGGCGCTCAAGCGCAGAGGCGTCCCGGTCATCGCCGACGGCGGCGTGCGCTACTCGGGCGACGCGGCCAAGGCGCTGGCCGGCGGGGCCGGCACCGTGATGATGGGCAATCTGCTCGCCGGCACCGACGAGAGCCCGGGCGAGGACGTCCTGCTCGAGGGTCGGCGCTACAAGGTCTACCGCGGGATGGGTTCGCTCGACGCGATGAAGAGTGGCTCGGCCGACCGGTACTTCCAGGAAGGCCAGGGCAAGCTCGTGCCCGAGGGCATCGTCGGCCGCGTGCCTTACCGGGGCGCGGTGCGTGACGTGCTGTTCCAGCTCGAGGGCGGCATCCGCGCCGCGATGGGCTTCTGCGGGGCGCGCACGGTGAGCGAGTTCCAGCGCAAGGCGAAGTTCGTACGCGTGACCGGGGCGGGCCTGCGCGAGAGCCACCCGCACGACGTCACCATCATCAAGGAAGCGCCTAACTACGAAGCGCCGCAGGACGGCCCGACCTGCGAGCGGTAGACTGACGAAGTTCTCCATCGGCCCGCGCGCTGCGCGGGCCGACGCTTCTTTGGCAGTTCCGCGAGCAGTCGCGGCCGCCGGACGCCGATACGTGGCGGCAGTGCGGACTACGGAGAGAGTCGGGCACACGAATGGACAAGCGGACTACGAGGCGGATTGCCGAGCAGTCCGACCGGCGACCCTGAAAGCGGTCCGCAGGGCGGCCTGTCGAGCGGGCCCGAAAGCGGCCGCGCAGACGGGGTGCAAAGCGGTCGGGCAGACGGTCGCGGAGGCGGAGAGCAGCGCGGCGGGTGCAACGGGCCGCAAAGCGACGGGACAAGCGAAGCGGCAAGCGATTGCCGAAACGGCGGGTCAAAGGGCCTGCGAATCGGCCCACAGAGCGGCCTGAAGAATGGCCTGTCAAGCGGCCGGCCAGACCGCCCGGGGAGTGGGGGAGTCTCGGAAGGGTTCAGCCAACACAGGCATACAACTCTCTGACTGACGTGCACTTGCACCAACAGCCCGTTTGACTGTCACTATAACCTTGGTTATAGTGACTATGCACATGCCTAGGTACGACACGTTCAGGTTCGACGCGTCACTTGGCGCGCGGTTGCGGGGACTGCGCGAGCGAGTGGGTCTGACCCAGCTTGCGCTGGCCGTGGCGATGGGCCGGCAGGGCAAGGGCTGGCACGTCTGGGTCAGTCGGCTGGAGCTGGGAAAGTACCCGAACCCGGCACTGGCCCTGATTGCCGATTACCTGCGCGCCTGCCGGGCGAGCATCTCCGACATCGCCGACCTGC
>JAWOHG010000057.1:0-4713 GCA_046485245.1 bacterium | reverse complement strand
GGACCGGCGGCGTGATTCAGCTGGCCTGCGGTCCGTACGGGCCTCTGCGGTTCCATATTCGGTTGTTCAAAGTCGGACAGTGGACAGTCGGCAACGCTCACCTTGATATGCAAATTCCCGGCACCGCCGACCACGAGGTGCTAAGCTGGGAAAAAGCCGAAGAGCAGTAGGCCGCGCATCGCCACGACCAGATCCTGATCGCCGTCGCCGTCGAGGTCGAGCAGCAGCGCGGACGAGGAATGGTCGAGGAAGTCCACGCCCGACTCGGCCGAGATGTCGCGCAGAGTCCCGTCAGCTTCTTGCTTGGCCTGCCGGGCCGGCTTTGCCGACATTGGTGACCTATTGGAGGCTTACACCTCACGCCTGCCGGTGCAGGATGCCCTCGTTACGCAGGCCGTGGCGAGCGCTGCCGGCATCGGCGGGCCCCGGGTTGTCGAGGGTGCGTTGCGCTACGACCTCAAGGCTGAGCTGCAGCGCAAGCGGGCCGGGAAGGGGCGCGAACCGGACGAGAAGCGCATCCTGCGGGGCCGCAAGGTCGCGGCGGCATTGGCGCGGCGGTCGACTTTCCGCAGCCGGCTGATGACGAAGCTGGGCGAGGTGGACATCGGCGTGCCCGTGACCCGGGTCGCGCTCAAGCTGCTGGTCGACTTCGGCCTGAAGTACTGGGCCGGGCTGAACCGCTGCCGGTTCAAAGACGAATCAGACAAACAGCAGGAGCTGGAGCGGGCTATCGCGCAGTACGAGCCTTCGGAGAACCTCAGCCGGAGCGCGCTGGTCAACGCCGCCCGCATCTGCCGTGACATCTTCGAGGATATGGAACGGCAGGGCTGGCTCGACGCGGTCTACTCCGAGGTCGACCTGATGAACCGGGAGGACCTTGCCCGCCGGCGCGAGGCGCGGGCCGAGCGGGGCGCGGGCCGCGACGCATTCAACAAAGCGATGGCAGAGCTGGCCGCCGGTATCTGGACCGAGGCGCGCGAACTCTGTGCCGGGGTGGCTGAGGACAGCCTCGGCCGGTACGAGTCGGTCGTGCGCCAGGTCTGTGCCATCTGCTACTGGGCCGGGCCGAAGAGCCCTGAACGTCGGTCCCAGGTCGAGAACAACCTGCGCGACCCGCGCTACGAGAAGCTCGGCCGCGACCCGGCGCTCGCCCGTCGCGTGGCCGAACTGGCCGAACGGTTGTTTGATGAACGCAAGGCGACGCTGCCGCAGCATCCGGACAAGCCAGCCAACAGCTGACAGCAAGCCGCAAACCCGGGATTGTCCCTAGCGGACCTGGGCGACGGGACTGTCCCGTGGTTTGCGACAGCGCACTCTGTACTTGTCCGCCACCTCTGACATCTGGTTTCTGACATCACCCATCTGACCTCGCGTCCCCATCCTCGTCCTTGACACTTTCGGCGTTTGTTCCTACGATGCTTCGATGAGGCGCACGATTCTGGCGGCCCTTGCCGCCCTGGCGGTCCTGCCGGCGCTGGCCTTCGCCTCTGCCCCGCGCGCCGCCCGCTACGAAGCCTACCCGGCGGTTGGGTGGCAGACCCTGGATGACGCCGAGCAGAAGCGCCTGACCCGCATCGCCTGCGGCGGCGTGGACTGCGAATCCCTGAAGCAGGAGTTCGACAGAAGGTGGCGTCGGGGCGACTTCAGCGTGAAGCCGCCAGACAGGGTGGGATTCGGATGGCGTCTGGTCCCCGCGCACCCCGCGCTCAGCCAGTTGCTGCCCGGAGCGAGCTTCTACCTGCAGCACTACAAGCTGAACGCCTCGATGGGCGGCGGCTTCTTCAATGCTGTTGCGTTATACGACGGTCGCCTGTACGAACTACGCTCCCTCAACAAGCTCCTCGTCGACTGCGGCTTCAAGTTCGACACATCAGAGGTCCCCGCCATCGCCAAGATAGCCGTGCTGTGGTCGTTGATGGAGCAGCAGGCGTCGTTCCACCATTACGTGGGTGACATCCGCGGCCGAGCTCCCGACTCCGCCGCGCTCGCCACCGCCATCCCGGCCGTGACGTTCAGGAAGATAGAGCGGCGCCCCATCTCCATCTTGGTCGAGGTCGACATCGCGGGTAAGACATCAGAGGTCGAGCTCGGCGTTCGTCCGGGCGGCTACATGCCGGAGGGCATGACACTTGACGGGCAGCAGTGGGGGCCGTTCTTCAATCACCCAAGTCTCTGCCCAACCGCCCCGCCCGCACCGCAGAAGTAGGCGAGGTCGATGATGCGACAGACCATACTCGTCCTGACAGCCGCGCTGGCGGTCCTGCCGGCTCTGGCCTTCGCCTCGGCCCCACCCGACACGCTGCCGGAGTCATACCCGGCGGTTGGGTGGCACGAAGTGGATTCAATCGAACTCCGCGAGCTCAAGCGAACCGTAGCTGGCACCGACAACAGTGATACTATTGCGCTCTTCAGGCGGAGAAAGGCCCCGGGCGCCGTAATCAACGCCAAAGGCGATGCCTTCAGGTGGTGGGCCGCTCCGGTGTCAGACGGGGTGCGGCGCTTGCTGCCTGGGGTGCGGTTCTTCCACGAGGAACATCACACTTACAGCAACCCGGACGGACCTTACCACTCGTCCGTCGCGGTCTACAAGGACCGCCGTTACGGGCTGCAATCCCTCAACAGATTCCTCGTCGACTGCGGCTACAGATTTGACACGACCGAGATTCCCGCTGTCGCCAAGATAGCCGTGCTGTGGACGCTGCTGGACAGGCAAGCACGGCTCCACATCGACCCGGGTCCAAAAGCTCTCGCGCTCGGCGTCCCGCCGCCCGACTCCGCCGCGCGCGCCACCGCCATCCCGGCCGTGACGTTCAGGAAGATTGAGCGGCGCCCCATCTCTATCTTGGTCGAGGTCGACATAGCGGGTGAGCTGGCTGCAGTTGAGGTGGGACTGACCTCTGGCACATGCATTCCGCAGTTCATGAGTCGCGACGGCAAGCCGTGGGGCGCGTGGTTTGACTGGATCCGTCCGCCCGGACACGGCCCCGACGCCCCGCCCGCACCGCAGAAGTAAGCCAGAACAAGTTTGCAGTTGTCAGTTAGCAGTGAGCAGTTGTCGGGCATCTGGCGCTGACGGCGCGCCGCAAACCCGGGATTGTCCCTAGCGGACTTGGGCGACGGGACTGTCCCGTGGTTTGCCTGATTGAGGCTCTGTTGTGTCTACGACTCGATGGCGAGGACGTCGGCGAGGGCACGGCCGAGGTCAGCCATCTGGGCAGGGGTGAGCAGACCGAGGCGTCGGACGAATCGCTGGCAGGCGACTGAACGGACCTGGAAAGCGTCGGCGGCAGACTGTTTGGCGAGGCCGCTCTCGGCCGAGGGCAGCAGCTTCACGAACCACGGCGCTCCGGCGTAGCGGTCCTTCCATTCGGTTATCGGCACGACCACCCGCAGAGGCAGGGCGCCGACGCCGTCGTCGCTGACTATCACGGCCGGGCGGGTCTTGCGAATCTCGGAGCCCACGGTCGGGTCGAGGTTGATGAACCAGACCTCACCGCGCAGCATCGTTGTCGTCGGCGTCGAGTGTGGTGAAGGCGGTGAGGTCGCTGTCGGAGGCGTAGTCGCTCTTGAGCCGCTCGGCCGCGATGCTCATCTCGCGGCGGCGATCGCGACCAGAGTCGGCCAGGGGAATCTGCTCGCGCAGGCCGCGCAGCGTCGCCTCGACTATCTGCAGGCGTTCCTCCGGCGGGAGCTTGCTGATTTCCTCAAGGATGTCGGTTCGCGTCATCGCGTCCTCCATTGACTGACTCTAGCGCGCCCGTGAACCGCGTCGTGGGCGACGAGCCGGCCGTCTTGCGCTTCCTTGAGCGCCGTGGCGAGCTTCTTCTTCACGTACAGCTCATACATCACGTCGTCCCAGGTCGCGTCACCGGGCAACTGCTCGATCAGCTTCCGAGCTTCGTCCTTGACTGAACTCATACGCGCTTCACCTCAGACGAGTGTAGAGCCGCCCTGCCGGGTGTCAACCGCGTTGGCAGGCCAAGGACAAAGCCCAGCGGCTCACGGCTCACGGCTTACAGCTAACGGCAGGGCGCAGGCCCGATTTGCGATCTGCAGTCTGCAATGTGCAATCTGCAATCGTCCGCGAGCCGCAAACCTCGATACAGTCCCGTCGCCCAGTTCCGCTAGGGACAGTCCCGGGTTCGCTCCGCCCCGCGGCAGGGCATTCTGCATTCGCCATTCTGCCTTCTGACTTCTGATTCGTCCCCGCCTTCGTGTCGTCCGGCTTGGTGCGCTTTGCAGCCTTTGTGGTGAATCCCGCCCGGCGTAGTCGCCTCCACCGGCCGCAAACCCCGGTACAGTCCCGTCGCCCAGGTCCGCTAGGGACAGTCCCGGGTTTGCTGCCTCTGTGGTGAGCTCCGCCCCGGCGCGGGGTTGCGCTGAGGCGGGGAGGGGCGTACAATTGGGTATGAGCCGAACCGTGATGGCCGCGCTTATCGTCCTGCTTGCCTGCGCCGCACCGAGGGCGAGCGTGCCGCTGGCGGTGGAAGTCCGCGAGTACCAGGGCGAGAAGCTGGGGTCGGTAACTGAGTTCCGCGAGAACTCCATCAAGGGTCCGCAGGCGGTGGATTCGGCCAAGTACCGGCTCACGGTATCGGGCCTGGTGACGCGGCCGCTGACGCTGACGTTGGCCGAGGTGCTGGCCTATCCCGCGGTGAGCAAGGTGACGACGCTGCACTGCGTGGAGGGCTGGAGCGTGAAGGTGCTGTGGGA
>JAWOHG010000178.1:0-16618 GCA_046485245.1 bacterium | reverse complement strand
CCGCGCGTGCCTCAAGAAGGAGTCGACCACGACGTTGAGCGAGCAATCGATGACGTACACCCAGCCGCCATCGTCTCCGGTCCCGCAGTAAACCGTGTTGCCCACCGGGTTGTAGCACACCTCCTCAACCTCAAGGTTCACCAGCACGGGCGCGCGCAGGCTGTCGGAGACACCGTCAAAAACCAGCACCTCCCGGTCACCCGCGATGTAGTGACGGTTCATGAGTGGGTTGAACGCAGCACAGGGTACCGGGTCCGTGCGTGGGGTGACCAGCGCAACGACGCTGTCGCCGGCCGTGCTCAGCACGAGCATGTCTTGGACCCAATTCTCTTCGCCCAACAGGCACAGCAGCTTGCCCGCAACCGGGTTGGGGCTGAATTCGACGACGTAGTCCGAGCCGGTCGGGATGCGCGCGCGCAGCGAGTCGGTCGTGCCGTCAAAGACCAGTATCTCCCAATTGTTGCCCTGCCGGTCAGGGCTGTTGCTCACGTACAACCTGTTGCCGGCCGTGTCGAAGCAGATTGGCCCGAGGCTCAAGTCCACAGGCAGCGTGTCTACTCGCGCCCCGGTTGCCGCATCGACGACCAGCACGCGGTAGTAACCGGGAACGTACAGCCGGTTCCGGACCGGGTCGTGCGCGACGCTTCTCGGGTCGGTTGCGCTCCCGAACGAATCCGGCAGCGGGATGTACTTCTCGATGTACTGCCCCGCGGCAAGTGCGACCAGCAGGCTGCTGAGTACGGCAATCCGTCTCATAGGTCCTCCACGCATTCGTCATGCCCCTTAAGCACTCGGGCGGCCCGCGGCCGCCCACTCATAGTGAAGTAACAACGGCCGCTTGTCAAGTCCCTGTCGCATTCCTGCCCGCGCCCGGCGCCCGGCGACAGACCGGCCGCCGGGAGACCGGCGGAACGCGCCATAATGTCTATTAATCGCGATATACCGAACCCGTGGTTATACCACCAGGCTACATTGGCCGATGCCCGCAGAACAGGGTTAAAGCCTGAAGCTGCGGCGGGTTGCGGCCGTGACCGCAAAAGCCCCCCTCCCGTCTCCCCCGCGGTCTTGCAGGCCATCTTCAGGATTCTCTCGAACGCCGCTTTGGCTACGGTCCACACCGCGGTTTTCACCGCGGCTTTGCCTCTGGTTACTATGGTGACAACTGACGCGACGACGCTCTACCCTGTGCTTGTGGCTGGTCTCGCGGCCGGTTGCGACGCCGGCATCGACGCAGGTCGCTACGCTGGGCCTGCCCTCGACACGGCAATTGTCATCGTGGCTTCCATCGCGGCTCGCAAGGCCGCTGGCAGAATCCCTTTCATCGCAGCCTTGCTCTCCCGCACCCGACCGCTTCAGCGAGCTGGTCTGCCTGGTGATATGCGATTCTCGGTCGGCCACCCTGTTAGCAGGGCATCTCCGCCTATCCGACCCTTCGTGTCTTTCGTGCCTTTGTGGTGAGTGCCGCGCGGGTCAGGAGAAGGCGAGTGAGACGGGGACGGGAGGCTAGTCGCGCTCCCAGTCGGCGCGGGAGACGCCAGCTTGGCGCAGGACCCGAGACAGCAGTTCGACGCTGATGTCGGCTTCGTGCGGGTTGGGCAGGAGCAGGGTCACGTCGCCGCGCTGCATGAACTGGTGTTTGCCACCGGTGTACGGACCGCTGAAGCCCAGTTCCTTCAGCCGCCGAACGAGGTCACGCCGCTTGGTCGGGCCGAAGTGCGGCATCAGGCGACTTCGGCTACCTCGAGCTTGAGCCCGTCGACAACCGGCAGGGCCAGGCCGCGGGAGACACGGAAGAGTATCCAGTCCTCCAGTGCGCTCTCCAGTTCCTCGCGGCAGGCTTCGAGATTGTTGGCGCGGGAATAGACGCCCTGGAATCCGGCGATCTCGCCGTAGTACGCTTTCTCGTCGGGCAGTATCTCGTACTTGGCCCGGCGCATCGCGGCCCGGATGTAGCTGGTCAGCATGGTAGTTAGTTGTAGCCCCACACGCGCCGATTGTCAACGGATGGCTTGCCGCTGGACTTCGTGTCTTTCGTGCCTTTGTAGTGAATCCCGCACCAGAACAGGCGGCGGGGGCCGAAGCCCCCGCCGCAGAGGTCTGATGAGGCCTATCCGACCATAACGGTCTTGACCACGCGCCGGTCCCCGGCCGCGTCGAGCCGCAGGAAGTACACGCCCTGCGCGACCTTCCGGCCCGCCTCGTCGCGGCCGTCCCAGCTCAACTCGTGCCGGCCCGGCGCCATCTCGCAATCGGCGAGCGAGCGCACCCTGCGCCCGGCCCGGTCGTAGAGCGCGACGCTGACGCGGCCGCCCAGCGGCACGGTGAAGCGCACGGTCGCGCGACCGCGCAGCGGGTTGGGGCTGACCCCGACGCGCAGCGCGAGCTTGGCCGAAACCGGCCCTTCGGCCACGCCGGTCTGCACCGAGTCGGTGGAGTACAGGATGGCCCGGCCTGCGACTATCGGCGCCGCGGCGCGGTGGTACGCGCCGTTGAACAGCACCTGCATCGCCACCGCGCGCGATGGGTCCTGCGCGCCGGCGGTCGAACTGCTCATCCCCGCGTTGGTCAGGTACTGGACCGTGAAGATGCCGTTGCCGTCGTCCGCCGCCAGCGTCGAGTCGTAGAGAATCAGCTGGTTGGTCTCGAACGTTGTCCGGCTGGAGTAGTAGGCGACCGAGTCCCACTCGACGATGAAGCGGTGGTTGGCCGCATCGTGGTAGTACCACACGCCGCCGCCGGTCGGCGGGTACAAATCGTCCCAGTTGAGGAACACCGCGGGCGGCAGGCTCGTGGCCGGCAGGGCGGTGTTGGAGTAAGCCGAGGCCGTGGTCGAGCCGAACCCGACCCAGCCGTTGCCGCAGATGGAAAGCTGGTTGTAGTTCTGGCCGTAGTAGCGGAAAGCCCCGAACCCGCTGGGCAGGGGCACGACCGTGGTCTGGTCGTCGGACAGCGTCAGCCGCGTGCCGATGCCCGCTATCTCCACCCACTCGAACTCGGGCGCGGCGACGTAGAACGTGTCGACGTCGTCGTAGGCGTAGTACAGCGCAGGCTGGCGCGGCCCGTCGGGTATCGGGTCGGCCGAGGTGAGTGCGCCGACCGCGATGAGGACCACGCGGGTCGCGCTGTAGCCGTCGCCGGTGATGCGCAGGGTGCAGGATACCTGGGTCTCGGGCGGTATCGCGCCGCTCGCGCTCACGCCGAACCGGTCGGCGGAATTGAACACGGTCGCGCCGGCCCCGATTGCACCGTAGGTCCCGGCCGAATCGTTCACGACCAGCCGGGCGTCGCCCGAGCGCAGGCGCGCCGTGACGTTCGCGCAGTTGCCCAGCCCGATGTTCGAAAGGCCCAATGCGAGCTCTACGGTCTCGCCCGGGTCGAGCCGGCCGTTGTTGTTGCCGCCCGGCCGCGGGTCCCAGCATTGCGTGCCGGCCGCGACGAGTTGTGCCGCGCCGACCAGGAGCGTCGGCGTCGAAGTGTAGGACGAGTCGAGCGTGTCATAGCAGACCAGGTTCAGGGGCAGGGCGTAGCGGTTGGTGCAGGCCGCGGCCACGCGCAGGCGGAACCCGTTGGACCCGGTCCACGCCGAGTCGCCGGCCCCGAGCGGGCCGAAGTAGCGCACCGAGTCGGTTACGGTCACCAGCGTGTCGGCCGAGGTCTTGCGCAGCACGCCCCACACCCCGCTCATCCCGCGGTCGGCGCGGTTGGCAATCCACACCGGCAGGTTGAAGCTCTCGCCCGGGTTGATGATGCCGTCGCCGTTGCCGCCCGGGGTCGGGTCGTCGACGATACCGCGCAGGTAGGTGATGCCGCCCGGCATCTGGTGGTCATACCACGACTGGGCCGAGTCGGCGTGCTCGTTCATCTCTACGGCGCTCTCGCCCCCGACCAGGGCGAACGCGACCTTCTGCCGCGCACCCGGCGCGAGGTTGAACGGCCCGGCAGAGGCCACGCACGACCAGTTGGCCGCGCGGTTGGAGGAGGCGACGTGAATCGCCCCGCGCAGGAAGCTGTCCTTCACCGCCTCGGTCATCATCCCGCCCGGTGTCACGTAGATTGCGTGGTCGATGGCCGACAGGTTGGCGGCCGCGGCCGGCGACAGCAGCTTGATGCCGGCCGAGTTCGAGTAACTCGACGAACCGGCCATGTACACCAGCCTGCGGTTCGCATCCGAGAACACCCGGTTCGAGGTCGTGTTGTTGATGTCGAAGTCGGAGAAGATACCGCAGTGCAGGCCGTCGATGCTCGACGCGCCGGTATTCTCCAGCGTGTAGACCACGATGACGAAGTCGCGGTACCCGGGCGAGGACAGCGCGCCCGACCACTGGGCCACGCGCAGGCCCTTCGGGCTTGAGTGCGCCCCGTCGTCAATCACGGCCGCGTACTCCTCGTGCGCGCCGATGGGCGGCAGGACCGCGTGCAGCGTGTCGACCGCGCGCCAGTCGGTGTTGTAGGTCGTGGTCGGCTGGCCGTACCAGCGGTCCACGACGTAGGACGGCGAATTGCCGCAGGCCAGCGAAGTGAAGTACAGCGAGCCGTAACCGGCGTCGCGCGGGTACTTGAGGCCCGAGCCCTCGCGGTACGGCCCGAGCGTGCCGATGGACCCGAGCGTGGTCATCGAGAGAATCATGTCGCCGGTGTCGTGGTCGGCCCAGAGCTTGCGCGCGGCCGGGGTCGGCCCGACCTGCAGGTCGAAGTACGGCGACCACGTGCCTTGAGCAGTCACGGTGTTGAGCACAAACTCGGCCAGCGTGCCGTTGGGCGTCGCACCCGACGCGGTCACGCGCAGCCGGTCGCCCTCGACCGTGTCACCGGCCGCGATGGTGCCGAAGCTGGCGGTCGAATCGACCCGCGTGATGTAGGTCGAAGTCGTGCGCAGGACTGCGTTCGCGCCGGTAGCGGCCGCGGCACCGAGGTTGGCGAGCTTCACGTACAGGTCCGCGCTCTCGCCCGGGTCGAGCCGGCCGTTACCGTCCGAGTCGTCCACCCGCACGCCCGCGAACACCAGCGCCGGGTTGGCCGACGTGCCGCTGACCGTGATGGCCGCGTCGTACGGCGTCTTGTCAGCGCCGGTCACCGACAGCGTCGCGCTGCCCGCGGTTGTCGGGCTGACAAACAGGTCAACCCAGCCGGAGGAGTTCGTCCAGCCGCGGGCATAGGTCTCACTGCCCTTGGCGATGCAGGCCAGCGCCCCGCGCACGGGGTTGCCGCCGCTCTCTGCGCTCACGCGCACGACCTGGGGCCCAGCCGTGATGGTCGAGGGCGCGGTCACCGTGAGCGCAGTCGGCGCCTCGGTCCACATCCCCAGCGACGGGTCGCCGAGCAGGTTCAGCTCGTACACGCACCAGCGCCAGACCTCCTGCCCCATGGTCAGGCTCTGGAAGTGGTCCTTGGACATCGCGTTCAAGGTCCCGAACTGGAACGCGTCCTTGTTCACGAGATAGCGGTAATACTGCAGGTCGAGCATCTCCGACGGCCCGTACCCGGGCGGGTACCCGAACCCGTAGCGCGAGTTCAGGCAGACCGCGATGCAGCCGCCGTTCGGGGCCTTGACCAGCGCCTCGGCCAGGCACTCGTACCCGTCGAACCAGCCCGACTGGCAGGCAATCGAGTTCACGAACGCCAGCTTGCGCAGGCCGTTGGACAGCCCCGGCGCCTCGGACGCGCTCATCACCGAGAAGCTCGTCTGGTTGCCGTGCGCGGCCACGTGCGAAATCCCGTTGCCCGAGCTTATCTGCGCCGCGTACTGGCCCGAGCCCGGGTCCTCAAGGTGGGTGAATGTCCAGTCCGGCCCGAACAGCTCGTCCATCATCCGGTTGATGACCCGGCCGTGGAACGGCGAAAACAGCATCGTCGAACCCATCACCGCCTTCTTGATGAAGGTCGGGTCCGGGTTGCGCGCGAATGTCGTGCACTTGCGGAAGAACAGGTCAACGTCGGACGCGTTGTCGGCGGGGGTCCGGCCGATGTAGAGGTCGTGGAACAGGTCGACCGAGTCGGTCATCTCGCCGAAGTAGGCGTTGCCGTCCGAGTTCCACGAGTACTGCAGGTCGGCGTAGTACAGGTCGGTGGCGATATCCTCGGTGTAGCCTTCGCAGGTGATGCGCGCAGTGCGCACCGGCACCACCTCGGCGTCGCCGCCCACCAGCACCCACTTCACGCCGTGGTTCTGCCAGTAGTCGATGACGCAGTTGCGGATGCGTTCCTGGTTGTCGCGGCCGGGATACGTCGAGTAGATGGACTCGGTCTTCACGACGACTGTCTTGATGCCGGCGCGCGTCTTCCAGTTGACGTAGGGCTGGAAGCTAGCGGCCAGCGCATTCGTGGTGATGACCATCATGTCGGTCGTCCGGTCGTCGGTGACCCGCGCTGTCGGCCGCCAGCTCTTCGCCGCCTCGGGGTTGACGACCAGCCGGCTCACCGCACCCTCAAACAGCTCGACCTGCGA
Organism: bacterium; assembly: GCA_046485245.1. Lineage (GTDB taxonomy): Bacteria > Hydrothermota > Tepidihabitantia > Tepidihabitantales > Tepidihabitantaceae > CBFGJX01. Next base: position 10,173 of record JAWOHG010000178.1, on the reverse strand, counting down.
CTCGTCCAGCGCCGCCACCGCGTGCCGGCCGCGCTCGAACGTCACCGTCACCTCGATGCGGGTCGAGAGCTCAAGCTGCTTGCGGGCCGGGTTGTAGGACAGCGGCGCGACCTGCACGCCCGCGATGCGAAACCCGCTCATCGAACCCGAACGCGTGAAGCTGACCGGCTCGGCCGGGTAAGGCTTGTCCGCGCCGTAGGTCGCAGGGTCAGGCTCGACAAACGCGAGCCTGGGCTGGGACAGCGCCTGCGCCCGCTGCGCCGGGTGCATCAGGAACTCGCCCGGCAGGGCCGCGGTCGATTGAGCAGTGACCGCGACGCCGACCACTTCGGCGTCGGGCGGAATGAGAATGTTGTACGTTGCCAGCGGCAGCGACGGCTTGCCCGGTTCCGTAATCCAGTACTGCCCGGGCAAGGCCACGACGTCAAAACCGTTCTCACGGTCGAACACGAAATCGCCGGGCGAGAACTCAAACGTCCGGCTGGCGGTCCCGGTCGCGGCGATGGCCAGCGCCGGAAAAAGAAAAAGCACGCGGACAAAGCGCGTCACTCTGGACCTCCTGGTATCGCTCAGCATCGGCAGCCGCCCGCCGCCGTCACCCTGAACAAAGTGAAGGGTCTCGCGCTGATACAACCGTGGGTCGCGTGAGATTCTTCGCTGCGCTCAGAATGACTGCGTCGTGATAGCGCAACTGCCCTGTATTCCCTGTGTTGGTTCTGCCTGCGGCTCCTCCGCAGGCGGTGAGATTCTACCCCCTGCCCCGCGCCGGTCAATCCCGCATCGGCACCGCCCCGCGGCCAAGGACAAAGTGGCAAGGCCCAAGGACTAACCAAGTAACAAGGACAAAGGCACAAGTCTGATTGAGGCTTTGTCCCTTCCGCGTTTGCTTAGTCCCTTGTCCTTGTGACTTCGTCCTTGCTCTCGCGCCCTATCTCGGCTTCGGCTGTGTCGTATCGGCTGTCGCCTTGCGCTTCAGGTCGATGCTCGGCTCGACGCCAAGCCCCAATGACACGACGCTTCCCTTCACCATCGAATCCGCCCACGGCGCGCGCCACGTGACCGAGCCCTGCCCGCGCAGGGTGAAGTCGCCCCAGCGATTCTCAAGCACCAGGTTCGGCCCGAACCCGAGCCTGCTCGCTCCAAGCCCGGCGCTCCAGTTGAACCCGCTCGACCTGCGCGGCGGCCCGGCCAGAAACGACGCCTGCCACCAGCCGTCGGCGAACACCAACCCGCGCATCATCACTGCCGGGCGGCTGGACCCGACCCCGAGGTGAAAGTAGGGCACGCTCACACCAAGCAGTCCCGCGCCGCCCTCGACCGCGACCGGGCCCACATCGCCGCCCATTCTCGCGCCGAGCGTCATGAAACCGGGTACGACGGCCGGGTCGTCGTCAGACTCCGACCAGTACATCACGCTCATCTGGCCGCGCAACGCGAGCCGGTCCGGCCCCGGCACCTGCGCCGGCAGGCCGTCGTGGAACACCACCGGCGGCAGCGTACACGCGGCAAACAGCAGGACAAGCCCGAAGACTACCAGCCTCACGGGAGCCTCCTTTCAGCCACCGCCAATATACCCCCGGCCCGATGCGTGTCAACCTGCCTTGCCGCGCCGTTTGACCCGTTGCCCGGGCCACGCTGTCGAGTCGAGCAGTTGCATCAGGGTCCACTTGCGCTTGTACTTCGCGCGGAACTCCTCGAGGTACTTCTCGAACTGCGCCCGCCGCCCCATTGCCGCGAGCAGCCGGGCGATTCGCAGCAGGAACCGCACCGCCTCCTCGTACCGCTTACCCTGAAGACCTGCCATCAGGAACTCCACGTGACGCTGGTACACCTTCACCGCATCGTCCGGGTGCCCTTTCTCGCGGGCCTCGGCCAGCTTCACCCACAGCTCGGCATCAAGCCGGGCGCCGACCGACTCTGTCCAGGCCTCGTCCGCTGCGCCTTCGGACAGCAGCACCTCGACCAGGGTCCGGGCACAGCCGCCACCATAGCCCAACGGGCCAGCGGAGGCCTTGCCCTGCTTGAGCTCGCCGGCGGCGCGCTCGCGCAGGAACTCCAGCGCTTCCTCGCGCCACGTCGGCCACTGGCCCGCGCGCCCTGCCCGCTCGCTGAGCATCCGGTACCCGTACGACGACGGCGCGTCCGTGAACTCGCCCCAGGCGACGTTCATCGCGTCGCTGGTCCGGCCCCGGCGCAGGTACTCGCCAAACAGGAAATCTGCCAGCCCCGTGTCGTACGTCCAGTCTTTGCCCCGCTTCGCGTATCCCTTCTCTGCCCACGCCAGCGCCTTGTCGGCGTCGCCCGCGCCCTGGTAGACTTCGGCAATCTCGAGGTAGCGGGACGGGCTGGACAGGTCGCGTGCCATCACGCTGGCGAGGTCGTCGATGTCGCCGCCGGCGCGGGCCGCCGACTCCAGCAATCGGCCGAGCGCGTCGCGCCGGACCGCCTGCTCGTCGAGGTTGACGCCCGGCTTGAGCACGGGCTTCATCCGCCGCCACGCCGCCTCGGCCAGCCGCCGGAACTCGGCGACGCCCTCGTCACCCAGCACCTCGCGGTAACGCTCCGCGGCGTCGGAAAACAGCTCCCACTCCGAGTGCTGCGCCAGCCCTAAGAGGCGCAGCGCCAGTGCGCGCGGGTCAGGCCGCGCCGCGCGGCAGGCGGCGAGATGCAGTTCTGCGACCTTGTCCAGCAGACCCGCCATGCAGCCGTCATCCGAGTCGTCGGCCTGCATCGCGGCCTTCTGCACCCGCTCAAGCGCATACTCGGCCAGTCCCATTCCCTCAGCCCCTTGACCGGCGTCGACAAGAGCCCAGACCGGCTCGAGCACGGTGTGAATCCGCTCGACGAAGCCCGTGGTTGCACGGCCCCACAATGGACCGTGGACCCGTGTGGCGGCAGTGATGTTCTTGCGCAGGTACGCCGCGCTCAGCCCGCCGGGTCGGTCGGCGCGCGCGCGAAGCATCAGCCGCTCGGCCAGTTCCGGGTCGCGCACGGCCTCGCGCATCAACAGGTCTGCGAGCACCCGGTTGTCCAGTCCTCCCAGGTAGCCCCGCAGCCGCTCGCGGCTCATTTCCTCGTCTTCATACCCGGCATCCTCGGAGTCCAGCGCGTCGCCTGCTTCCCGGCGGTCGAGCCACTCCAGCCCGGCGGCCACGCAGTGCTTGCACAGCAGCCCGTCCTCACCGACCGGGCAGGTGCAGGAGTGCGCCAGACCCTTCTCTGCCCACAGCTCGACACGATAGTCATCGGCCCCGCTCACGCGCGCCACGAGACGGCCGCCGAACTCGCTCAGGCTCTGAACCCGGCCCTGCTGGAAGTAGCGCTCGCCCCGGTCGTACGACCTGCCGTAAGCCAACCGGCGCAGGGCGACTTTGGTCAGCACATGGGTAAGGTTGTTGCCTTTGGCCATGTCCAAAACTAGGCATCGGAACACGCCGGGTCAAGTGGTATGACGCGCGCGCAAATTGACAGCCGGCACACGCCGCGGCTAGGCTAACCTGACTGAAAGGAGCCGCAATGTCGCAGATGCACAAGATTCCGCCCGAGGCGATTCTGGATAACGTCTTCAAGCTCATCGGCAAGGATTGGATGCTGGTGACCGCCGGCACGATTGAGAAGTGGAACACGATGACCGCGAGCTGGGGCACACTCGGCGTGCTCTGGAACAAGCCGGTCGCGTTCTGCTTCGTGCGCCCGACCCGCCACACGTTTGGCTTCATCGACTCGGCCGAACGGTTCAGCCTGAGTTTCTTCGAGGAGCGCTACCGCGACGCGCTGATGCTCTGCGGCACGAAATCAGGCCGCGACGTCGACAAATCCCGCGCGACCGGTCTGCTTCCCGTGCCCGGCGACGGCACCGTCTACTTCGAACAGGCCCGGCTGGTGCTGGAGTGCCGCAAACTCTACACCGCCGACATCGACCCGAAGCGGTTCCTCGACCCGGCCATCGACGAGAACTACCCGAACAAGGACTACCACCGGATGTTTGTCGGAGAAGTGACTGACGTCCTGCTGCGGGCCTAAATCGCGAACCCGACCAACTGCAGCCGCGGGGCGGCCGCCGGCCGTCCCGCCGCGTCCTCGGTCAGCGCCACGCCAAGCTCAGGGAGCAGCATCCTGCGGGTCATCCCGCAACCCGTGCAGGGCCGGCTGAGGTTGTAGCCGATGACCGACCCGGCAAACGGTGTGACGGCTGCAGTAGCCCACATGATGCCGGCCAGCGGCGAGTTCTCGGGAGCCGCGAAAACCAACCCCAGACTGGCCACGGAACCGCACAAGGCACCGAGCATCGCTCCGCCGAACCGTCCATCTTCCTTCAGCATCCTGCCCCCGGCCCATGCGCCGACGCCTGAGCCCACTATCGCCCCGCCGAACCCGGTCGTGTAGGCGATCGCCATCGCCTCCATCAACCGTTCCTCATGGAGACCGAGATCCTCCCCTGCTGCGATGCCGGCGAACACGAGCACAGCCGTTCCACCGCCGAGCAGTACACCGCCCAGGAGCGAGGTGCCGGTCTCGACCGCGATGGCCGCCAGCCTCGGCCGCGGCGGCCGGTCGCCGTACTGCAGAGTCAGGCCCGATGGCATCGCCTGCGCGGCCACGGCGAGCCCGGCGACACAAAGCAGAGCGCCCTTCATCCCGCCATCTTCTGCGCCGCCCGGTTGTTGTCAATACCCGCGATTGACCCGCGACCGGCCGGGCGCTAGAGTCTCTCGATGGTTGAATGCCGGAGGAAACCGTGAAGTCACTCGCAGTTCTGCTGGCTCTCGCCGTGCTGGCCGCGCCCGCCCTGGGCGCCAACATCATCCTGAACCCGTCGTTCGAGACGTGGCTCGGCTCGGTGCCGCTTGGTTGGCTGAGTTCGGAGTTGCTGTACCCGGGCAGCGCCGCGAAGGATTCCCACGCACTGGCCGGCAACTGGTGCGTCAGGCTGAACAGCGCCGACACGACCGCCTTTGTCTCTTCGGTCACGATTGTCCGGCCCGGCTACAGCTACCGCTTCTCAGGGTTTGCCCGCGTGCCCGGGGTGCTCGGCGGCTCGTTCGTGCTTCAATTCCTGTCGCTCACCGGCGGCGTGGTCGGTTCACCCATCCTGCTGCCCGCCTACTACTCGGGCAACTCCTACCGCGAGTACGCGCGCTGGGTCACCGCACCGGACTCTGCCTCCCTGCTGTCGATCAACTTCGCGGCCATCCTCGGCGCCGCCGCCTACGTCGACAGCGTCACGCTCGACGACACGTCAATCGCCGCGGTCGCCGAACCCGCGCCGCTGCCCGCGCCGGCCGCGTACCGCCCGGGCGTCCGCAAGGTCATATCCGCGCGCGGGTTGCGGACCTCAGCCTGTTCCGGCAGGGTGGCGCTGGACCCGCTGGGTCGCCGGATGGCGCCCTCATCGCGACTGCCCGGCGGGGTCTACTTCATTTTGCCCGAGCGCGACTAGCCCCGCGGCCGACCGCCGGCTGTCCTAACTGCTTTTGATTGCGCGAGTTACGTGCTCGGACCCGGGCCCGGCCCGGACGCAAAGCCGCTATTGATTCCTCTGCCGGTTTCGGTATGATACTCGCCTCGGCCTGTCAATCAGCCCGTGCAACCTTGACAGCTGTTATAACTTTGGTATAAGGAACGTTACGATGAAGACGACTGTCGCAAAGAAGTCCGATTTCCCGGGAGACTGGTACCTGCTTGACGCGAAGGGCCAGGTCCTCGGGCGGCTTGCCACGCGCATCGCCGTATTGCTGATGGGCAAGCACCGCCCGAACTACACCCCCCACATCGACGCCGGCGACCACGTCGTCGTCGTCAACGCCGCTGACATCAAGGTCACCGGCAACAAGTTCGAAGAGAAGCTTTACCACCGGCATTCGTTCTACCCGGGCGGCTTGAAGACCTTCACCTACCGGCAGGTCGTCGAGCGCTTCCCGACCCGGCCCCTCGAACTGGCGGTCAAGCGGATGCTCCCCAAGAACCGCCTGCAGGACCGCCGGATGAACCGGCTGCACATCTACACCGGCTCCGAGCACGAGCACCAGGCCCAGTCGCCGGTGCCGGTCAAGAAATAACCTATGGAGAACAAGCTATTCGCCACCGGCAGCCGCAAGACCGCCACCGCCAAAGTGTGGATGGTCCCGGGCGGCTCCGACACGACGGTCAACGGCCGGCCGTTCGAGGAGTACTTCGGCAGGGCTGACCTGGTCAGCACCGCGCTCTCCCCGCTCAAGACCACCGGCCTTGCCGGCCAGTACGGCATGACCTGCCAGGTCGCGGGCGGCGGGCTGGCGGCCCAGGCGGCCGCAGTCGCCCTGGGCGCGGCGCGCGCGCTGGTCGCCCAGAACGCCGACCTGCGCAAGACACTCAAGAGCGCCGACCTGCTCAAGCGCGACCCGCGCGAGAAAGAGCGGATGAAGTACGGCCTCGCCAAACGGAGGAAGAGGTTCCAGTGGGTCAAACGTTAACGATAAAGAATCTGCTCGAGGCCGGCGTCCACTTCGGGCACCATTCCCGGCGGTGGAACCCGAAGATGAAGCCCTTCATCTTCGGCAAGCGCCAGGGCATCTTCATCATCGACCTCGAGAAGAGCCTCGAGCGCATCCGGCTGGCCTACGACGCCGCCCGCAACCTGACCGAGGCGGGCAAGGACATCCTGTTCGTCGGCACCAAGCAGCAGGCGCGGCCCATCATCAGCGAAGAGGCCCAGCGCTGCGGCGCGCCCTACGTCACCGAGCGCTGGATCGGCGGCCTGCTGACCAACTTCGACATCGTCTCGACGCGCATCGCGCGGCTGGCCGAGCTCGAACGGATGGTCGTCGACAACAACTACGCCGGCTCGACCAAGAAGGAATCGCTTCTGCTCCAGCGCGAGCACAAGAAGCTGGGCCACGTGTTCAACGGCCTCAAGAACCTTGACCGCCTGCCCGGCGCCCTGTTCGTGGTCGACCCGGTGCGCGAAGCGACCGCCGTGGCCGAGGCCAAGCGCGTCCGCATCCCGGTCCTCGCCCTCATCGACACCAACGGCGACCCGACCGACATCGACTTCCCCATCCCCGGCAACGACGACGCCCTGCGTTCCATCCGGCTCGTCGCGAGCACCATCGCCGAAGCGGTGATGGAAGGCCGCAAGCAGTTCGAGACCGAATCCGAGGAGGCCCAGTGAGCCTGTCCGCCTCGACCGTTGCCGACCTCAGGCGCCGCACCGGCGCCGGGATGATGGACTGCAAGAACGCCCTGCAGGACGCCGACGGCGACATCGAGAAGGCAATCGAGCTCCTGCGCACCCGCGGCGTCGCCAAGGCGGCCAAGCGGGCCGAGCGGCCGACCGCGGCCGGCGTCGTCGACGCCTACATCCACCCGGGCGAGCGCCTGGGCGTGCTCATCGAGATCGACGTCGAAACCGACTTCGTTGCCCGGAACCAGGAGTTCCGCCGCTTCGTCCGCGACATCGCGATGCACATCGCCGCGTCCGACCCGCTCGCCATCGACCGCGCCGGCATCGCCCAGGACATCATCGACCGCGAGAAGCGCATCTACGAAGAGCAGGTCGCCCAGTCGGGCAAGCCGGCCAACCTCATCGAGAAAATCGTCCAGGGCAAGGTCGAGAAGTTCTACGCCGACGTGTGCCTGCTCGAGCAGCCCTTTGTCAAGACGCCGGAGAAGACCGTCGGCGACTACCTGAAGGAAACCATCGCCAAGTTCGGCGAGAACGCCGTCATCCGGCGCTTCTCCCGCTTCAAGCTGGGTGAGTAGCCGCCGCTACAACCGGGTCCTCCTCAAGCTCTCGGGCAACTGCTTCGAGCAAGAGGACCTGCTCGACCGCATCATTCGCCAGATTGCCGCCGCACGCCGAGCAGGCGTGCGGTTCGGCATTGTGATGGGCGGCGGCAACATCCTGCGCGGCAGGGACTCGGCCGGCTCCGACCGCGCCGCTTCCGACAAGGCCGGGATGCTCGCCACCGTCATCAACGGCCTGCGCCTGGCCGAGCTGCTCGGCCGGCGTCTGCCCGTCGTCCACCTCTCCGCGGTCGGCATCCCGGGCACGGTCGCCTCATACGACATCTGGCGCGCCCGCGCCGAGCTCGAGCGCGGAGCGGTGCTCGTGCTCTCGGGGGGCACCGGCAACCCGTTCTTCTCCACCGACTCGGCCGCGGCCCTGCGCGCCGCCGAACTCGAGATGGACGTCCTCTTGAAGGGCACGCGCGTCGCGGGAGTCTACTCCGCCGACCCTGAAAAGGACCCCGCGGCGAAGCGCTACCGCCGCATCAGCTACGAAGCGGCCCTCGCCGCCAAGCTCAACGTGATGGACCTGACCGCTTTCGCGCTCCTGATGGACCGGCGCATCCCCGTCGTCGTCTTCGACGTCGGCCGGCCCGGCGCGATTACCGACATTCTGAAAGGCAAAAGGATTGGGAGCCTGATATGCTAGACAAACTCTACGCCGACATCCGTGCCAAGATGACCAAGTCGCTCGAGGTGCTCGAGGCCGAGTTCGCCCGCATCCGCACCGCCCGCGCCAACCCGGCCATCCTCGACGGCGTCCGCGTCAACTACTACGACACACCGACCCCCTTGAAGCAGGTCGCGAGCGTCTCCGCGCCCGAGCCGCGCCAGCTCACGGTCCAGCCCTGGGACCGGTCGCTCTTGCCCGAAATCGAGAAGGCCATCCAGCGCGCCGAGCTCGGCCTCACCCCCAAGGTCGAGGCCAACCTCATCCGCGTCCCGATTCCGGCGCTCACCGAGGACCGCCGCCGCGAGCTCGCCAAGCTCTGCGGCAAGCTCACCGAGGACGCCCGGGTCGCCGTGCGCAACATCCGGCGCGAGGCCAACGACTCGGTCAAGAAACTCGAAAAAGACAAGAGGATTTCGGAAGACGACTCCAAGGTCGGCACCAAGAAAGTGCAGGAACTGACCGACGACTTCATCAAGAAGCTCGACGAGCTCCTGCACCGCAAGGAAGCCGAGATAATGGAGAAGTAGCCCGGCCGCGCCCGCGGTCGGTCCTACTCCGGCCACGGGCCGGGGGCACGCCACTTGGCCAAACTCAACCCGGTACCCAACCACATCGCCGTCATAATGGACGGCAACGGCCGCTGGGCGAGAAAGCGCGGCCTGCCCCGCGGCGTGGGCCACCGCGAGGGCGTCAAGGCGCTGCACGACGTCGTCGAGCACTTGAAGGACACGCCGGTCCGCTACCTCACCGCCTACAGCTTCTCGACCGAGAACTGGCTGCGGCCCAAGACCGAGGTCGAGCTGCTGATGAAGCTGATGGCCGCGACCATCACCGACGAGAGCGCCGGCCTGATGCGCAACAACGTCCGGGTCCGCTCCATCGGGAGGCCCCAGGACCTGCCCGCGCGCCTGCGCGACGCGATGGCCGGCCTGGTCGAGCTCACCCGCCACAACACCGGCCTGACCCTGACGCTGGCCATCTCCTACGGCGGCCGCGCCGAGATACTCGACGCCTGCCGCCGCGCGGTCGAGTCGGGCCGCGCGCCGAAGGACGACGCCGCGTTCGGCCGCCTGCTATATGAGCCGGACCTGCCCGACCCCGACCTTTTGGTGCGCACCGGCGGCGAGCGGCGCATCTCCAACTACCTGCTCTGGCAATGCGCCTACACCGAACTCTACTTCACCGACACGCTCTGGCCCGACTTCCGCGTCAAGGGCATCAAGGAAGCCCTGGCCGACTACCGCCATCGCCGCCGGCGGTTCGGCCGCATCGATGAAGACTGATTTCGTCGGCCGGCTGGCCGTCGGGCTCGGGCTCGGCGTCGCGGTCACGGCCGCGCTCTTCGCCCCGCCGATAGTCATCGCTCTGCTGGCCGCGGCCTGGGCCGCGCTCGCCACGCTCGAATTCGTCGCGCTCCTGCGCCGCGCCGAGCTGCCCCTCAACCGGTGGCTGCTCCTCTCGGTCAACGTGCTCGTCGTGGCCGCCGCCTGGTTCGGCCTGCTGCCCGGTGCGCTCATCGGCGCGGTCGGCGCGGTCTGGCTCTACTCGGTCGCCGCGCGCGACACCAGACCGCGCACCCCGGTCTACGGCGCGTTCGTCGTCCTGTACCTCGGGTTCCTGCCCGCGCACCTCGTGATGCTGCGCTCGCTCGCGGCCGCGCAGGGCTGGTCGGTCTGGCTCGTGTTCTTCCCGCTCGGTGTCACCTGGCTTGCCGACACCGCGGCCTGGGCCGC
>JAWOHG010000262.1:0-5158 GCA_046485245.1 bacterium | reverse complement strand
CTGGCGCTGGCCGAGCCCACCCGGCCCGGCTCGCGCCCGGCCATCACGCTCGCGCCCGGCCCCAACCTGACCCGCGGCGGCGCGACCATTCGCTACACCATTCCCGCAGCCACAGAAGCCCGGCTCGCCATCTACGATGGTTCGGGCCGCACTGTGAAGACACTGACCAGCGGCCCCCAACCCGCCGGTGTCCACACGGCAACATGGGACGGTACGGACCAGCTTGGACGCAACGTCGGGGCTGGTGTCTATCTTGTCCGCCTCACAGCCGGCGGCCTTACCCGCGTCAGCCGGCTCACAGTAGTGAGATAGGCCGGACCGACAGGCCGCGGGATCGCGCGGGGCGGGTCCTTGACCCGCCCCGCTTTTCTGTATCGAACGAGCCTAGCGCAACAGCGTGAGCTTGCCCGTAGCCGAGTAGTCGCCCGCGACCAGCCGGACAAGGTACACGCCTTCGGACAGGCTCCGGCCCTGCGCGTCGGTCGCATTCCAAGTGAAGCTGTACGCTCCACGCTTCAGGCTCGACGCACAGACGGTGCGCACGACCCTGCCGGTCAGATCGTGCACCTGCAGGCTCACCGGGCGTTCAGCGTCCAGCGTGAAGCGCAGCGCGGTCCTCGACCGGAACACGCTCGGCTGGGCGGCTTTAAGTTCCGTGCGCAGGACTGCCGGCACAGGTGCAGCCGCCTCCCTGATGCCGACTGTGAAGTCCGGCTGCCAGAACCCGATGAGCGCGGCGTACGTCGTGCCGGTGAGCTGCCCGGTCGCGGTCTGGCCCGCGGTCGCGCCGCACCGGTACGCGGTCCCGCTCATCTCCCCGCCGCCCGCGCCGACCACGGCCCAGTCACAGCGGTAGGGCTGGGCAAGAACCGACTCACCACAAAGGACACAAAGCGCACAAAGGACACAGACAAATGTGGTTCTCACGGGTTCACCTCACTTCGTTCCGGCCAGCGCGGCCTTCAATGCTTCTATTTCGGCCTGCTGGACTGCCAGCTTGCGGTTCAGTTCCTTGATTGCCACCAGCGCGACGCTGGCCACGTCGAGCGGTGATATCGCGCCGCTGCCCGGGGTCGCGCCGCCCGGCCGGAAAGCGAAAGCGCTGCTGAACTCGTCGCCGTCCGGTGCGATGCACTCGCCGCCATCGTCCTTGAATCGACGCAGGCCGATGTCGAGGCCGTCGATGCGCTCGAGCACCCGCTGTCCGTCGAGAGGCACCGAAGCCTCCCAGTCTGACCGCTTCCCCACGTCGGTCCACATCCCGGTGTACCACAGGTAAGCGGCGTTGCCGTTGGTCCGTTCAGTACCCACCTCGATGGTGCGCCCCGAGTTGGAGTACCCGCTCCGGTTTATGAGGAAGTTGCCGTAGTGCGCCCCGTCAAAGAAGGTAGCGGTGTAGGACTGGTTGTGGGCGACACTCCTGCCGAAGGCGAAGGAATACGTGCCGGTTATGCGGTTGTTGGTGCCCCCCACTATCGCCGAGTAATCGCCGCTGACCACGTTCTGCGCACCGCCTGCAACGACCGAGGAGTTGCCGGTCGCAGTGTCGCCGTAACCGCCGAGGACGGACGCATAGTAGTCGTTGGTCCGGTTGCCGAATCCGCCACCGATGGTCGAGTAGTAGTTCGACGCGCGGTTGTTCCCGCCGCCCCCCACGGTGCTCCACATCCCTTCGGCGACGTTGCCGCTGCCGCCGCCGATGAACCCGTACTTGTTGGTCACCCGGTTGAAGAAACCGCCGACGACAGCCGCACCCGTATCACTTGTCTGGTTTCCCGCCCGGTTCTTCCACCCGCCCAGCACCGCGCCGTACTCGGCCTGGACCGTGTCGGCCCGGCCGCCGGCGACCACACCGGTACGACCATCGACAAGGTGATTGTAGCCGCCGCCGACAAACGACGCAAAACCACCGGCGCGGTTGTACTGGCCGCCGGCCACGGTGACGCCGCCGCTGCCGCTCGCGACGTTCTTGTAGCCGAGCACGGAATTCCACGACGAACTGCCGCCGGACGTCCCGGTCGTGCAGGCAATGCCGAGGTTGACGTGGGTGTAGCGGTTGCCGCCGTGAAGCATGTTCGCCGCCCCGCCCCGGGCAACACCCAGCGGGCTAGAGGTATAGAGCACGCTGTCTCCGCCGCTCACCCAGGCCACTCCGACAGCGTTCAACGCATAGTTGGCCGTGTCTGCCTTGCGGGCAAGGTAGCTGTACGCGTTCGATACGATTAGCGAACGAGGCGACAGGGGCGGGTCCGGGTTCACCTGCAATTCAATGAAGCAAACGCCGTTCTCGGGCACCTGCGTGATGGCATTGGCGTGGCCGAGAATGATGCTGAACAGACCGCTGCGCGTCTGTATCGTGCGGTTCTCGCTCCAGAACGCTATGCCGCCGGAGGATTGCGTGAACAGCCGGAAGGTGACGGAGTAGCTTGAATCCCGGACCGGGTCACCTGAACTATCGGTCAGCCTGCCCTGGTAGGAGAACATCCGCGGTATTGTCACCGCGTCAGGGCCATCTGCGATTGTCGATTGCCGATTGTTGATTGCGTCCGATGCGGCCCAGGCAACGCAACACAGCACCGCCAGAATTGCGAAAGTCGTCCCAGTCTTCACACACGCCTCCTGTTACTTGTTCAGTTGCGCCAGCTCGGCTTCGAGTTGCGCGATTCGATCCCGGTCCGCCCTCAACTCGTCATACAGCGCCTGCACCGCGGCCAATAGCACGCCGTCGGCATCGGCCATGTTGATGCTCTTCTCGTTCTCCCCGACCCCGAACGCGGCCGCGAAGTCCTGGGCCACCGGGCCGATGTGGCGCGTGCCGTCGTCCTGGTCGCGCATCTTGTAGTTGCGCACCCTCAACGCCGCGACCTTCTCCAGTAACTCCTGTCGGTCTACCGGACGGAAGTCTTCCTTGGTCGCCGAGTCGCACGCCGAAGCCCAGGAGTTGGACCCGGGCGCGAGGTAGGCGCCGGTCGTCATCCCAGCATTGGAGAAGAACCACGTGCCGCCCCGCGCCCGAACCCGGAACTGGTCTGTGCCGGTTGTGTAGACCGAATCGGCCGCGTAGGTGGAGGAATCACTCCAGACGAACGAACCGGCGTGTCGCGCGCGGGCGTAGCGACCCGCCGCGAAGCTGAAGGCACCACGGGCCAGGTTAGACTCGCCGCCCGGCACCGTACTGGCCCTGCCGGTTGCGTCGTTGTGCCAGCCGCCGCCGATTGTCGCCGAAGCGCCGCTGGCGATGTGGTCGCCGCCGCCCCCGACTGCGGCATACTCGCCGGAAGCGACATTGTTGTAGCCACCAGATACTGATGCGTGGTCATTGGAAGCCGACTGCAGGCGTCCGCCCCCGATGAATGCGTAGTCACCGGTTGCCGTGTTGTGGTTGCCGCCGGCGATGGTCGAGTACGGACCGCGGGCCGTGTTCTCATACCCGCCGGCGACTATGGCACCGGTGCTTTCGGCTTCGTTGCCGTAGCCACCGGCGACAGTGGAAAACCTCCCATCTGCGGTGTTGTCCCAGCCGCCGGCAATCGTCGCACAGCTGTCCGAGGCTTCATTGCTGATACCGCCGCCGACGGAGCTGAAATAATGAGTCGAACGGTTAAGCTGCCCCCCGGCGACTGCGCTGTACCAACCAGAGGCAATGTTGGCCTGCCCGCCGCCGACTGCGGCAGCTTCTCCGTTCGCGTCGTTTGCATTGCCCCCGGCAATCGTGGCGTATGTCATCCCGGCATCATTGCTCCGGCCACCGCCGACCGTTGCGTACTGGAATGACGCGTCATTGCCGTAACCACCGCCGACCACACCGTAGTAGGCGGCACTGTTGTGATACCCGCCGGCGACCGTGCCATAGTCGAAGTTGGCGACGTTCCTCCTGCCTCCGCACACGGCAGAGCCGGGGCCACCGGCGACATTGGAGTCGCCACCTGCGACTGTGGCAAACGGACTTGCCGTCTGGTTGTAGTGCCCCCCACCAATGGCTGCGCACCGGCCGTGAGTGCGGTTGGCGCTGCCGCCGCCGATTGCCGAGTAGGGGCCGACTGCCTGATTACCCTCTCCGCCGCCGACCACAGCGTAGAAGGAGTCGGCCCGATTAGTTCGCCCGCCCGCGACCATGGCGTACTGCGACGTCGCGGCATTGTCGTAGCCGCCGCCCACGGTCGCCCCGTACTCTGACGCTTCGTTGATGCGCCCGCCGCTGACAGTCGCGTAGTTCTCCGACGCCGAATTGCCCGCTCCGCCGCCGACCGCGGTATAGGGCGCGATGGCGTAGTTCTCCATTCCGCCGGCGACCGTGGCTGCCGTATCGATTACCTCGTTGAGGTTGCCGCCACCAACCGTGGTCCAGCGCGCCGTGGCCCGATTCTCCGACCCGCCGCCGATGTGCGAGAATTGCCCGTTCGCCGAGTTGTCCTCGCCGCCGGTGATTGACGCGCGGTCTCCCGCGGCGCTATTGCCGTAGCCAGCGCAGAAGGCAGCGAAACCGCTGTTGTAACAGGAGAAGCCGAGCGCCGCCTTGTCGTGCGTCCTGAGTTGAGCTCCGATGCGCAGCATTCCGCTCATCGAATCGCCGGTAGCGTTGACGTACAGGCCGTCGGTGTAGCCCGTATTCAGACCGACCGTCCCGGTCGTCGTTATCGGGTTGGGAGTACAGACCACACCGGTCGACTGCGACACGCTGGTCACCGTGCCGCCACCGCCGCTGCCACCCACGCTGTCGTTGCGCGGCGCCCAGGTTGAACCGGTCCATTTCAGCACTTGGCCCGTGCCTGCGCCCATCTGGTTGAGGTCGGCCGCCGCGACTGTCGCATCGGTTATCATCGTGCTGGTGACCGAGCTGGCTTGGCCCTCATTCACGTACGTCGCATCGTGGAGATGATTCGAGCGCGAGAAGGTCGTCGTGTCCCGGCCTTGCAGGAGGTCGGCGTTCGCCGCACGCTCGGTAAGGTAGGCGTAGGCGGCGCTGGCGATGCGCAGGCGCGGAGTCAGCTCAGCCCCGCCTGCAACCGCCATCCCGAGATAGACCGCACCCGCATCAGGCATCGACCCGATAGGCGTGACCGAACCCAATAGGAGCGAGAACAGCCCGGACTTCGGACGGACAGTCTGGGTCTCGTTCCAGAACGCCGAGCCGCCGGTCGGCACCGTGTATAGCCGA
>JAWOHG010000198.1:0-4481 GCA_046485245.1 bacterium | reverse complement strand
CCCGCACCGGCATTGAGTCAAGCCCCCGCGGCGCGTTGACAACCCGGCGTCGACCGCTAGCTTGTGCGAGTCGTGCGAGTCTTGATTTCGGCCGGCGAACCCTCCGGTGTTCTGCTCGGGCGCCTGCTCGGGCAGGCGATCGAGCGGGCCGAACCCGGCGCGAGTACTGACTGGGTTCGAATCGGCCCGCGGCCGGTGATGGGCTTCGCCGAGGGCCTGCTGGCCGCGCCTGCGCTCGGCAGGACGCTGCACGATGCGGTGCGGCAGGCCAGGCTGCACCGGCCGGACCTCGTGGTCCTCGTCGCCTACTCCGGCTTCAACCTCCCGTTCGGCCAGCACTGCCGCAGGCTGGGCGTTCCCACGCTCTACGTGTCGCCGCCGCAGGTGTGGGCGTGGGGCAGGGCGCGCACGGCCGTCCTGCGCCGTGCCGCTGACGCGGTCGTCTGCCTGTTCAGCTTCGAGGAGCGGCTGTTGCGGTCGGCAGGCGTCAATGCCGTGTGCCTGGGTTACCCGCTGCTGGATTCAGTCGTAGAGCGGCTGGCAACCGAGCCGGCGCACGAGGCTGCCCGGTCCCGCTATCTCGCCTTCCTGCCCGGCTCGCGACCGGCCGAGCGGGCGTTTCACGTGCCGCTGTTCGAGCGCACCTTTGCCCGGCTCAGGCAGGCCGACCCCGGCCTCCTCGGTCTCATCTCGCTGCCGCAGGGCGAGGCGGCGGGCGCCGGGTTGGTGGCTGTCCACGAGCACCGCTACGCCCTGATGCGCGACGCGGCGTGCGCGGTTCTCGCTTCTGGCACGGTGACGCTGGAGGCGGCGGTCGCGGGCGTGCCGATGGCCGTCAGTTACCACCTGTCGTGTGCGTCACGGGCCATCGCCCGGCTGCTGGTCCGGACGCCGCAGTTCGCGCTGCCCAACATCATCGCCGGCCGGCCGATCGTGCCCGAGATGCTGGACCCGACCGATGCACAACTCGCCGACTGCCTGTTCGGGCTGCTGCGCGGGCAAGAGCGCGCGGCGGCGATGCGCAGGGACCTGGCCGAGGTCCGTCGCCGCCTGGGGCCCGGCGGGTGCCTCGACCGGGCCGCGGTGCTGGCGCTGGACCTGGCGCGCCGGCCGCATTGTTGACAGGCGCGAGCAGTTCCCCTAAGCTAAATCTCCATGGCACATGCGTACACACCAGGTTTGAAAGTCACTGCCCGAACACTGGTCAAGAAGCAGCGCCGGTTGCCGTTGCCGGGCGAGACCCGGGTCCAGCAGGGCCAGCGCGTAAAGGGCGACGACGTCGTCGCCCACACCGACCTGCCGGGTAACGTGACGACGGTCAACGTCGGCGGCCTGCTCGGCGTCCCGCCCGAGGACGTACCGGGGATGATGATGAAGCAGGCGGGCGACGCCATCTCGAAGGGCGAGGTCATCGCGCTGTCCAAGGGCTTCCTCGGCCTGTTCAAGACCGAGGTCAAGGCGCCGGTCGCGGGCACGATCGAGAGCGTTTCGCACGTCACCGGCCAGGTCATAATGCGCGAGCCGCCGGAGCCGGTCCAGGTCGACGCGTACATCGAGGGCGTGGTCAGCGAGGTGCTGCCGCGCGAGGGCGTTGTCGTCGAGACGATGGCGAGCCTCGTGCAGGGCATCTTCGGCGTCGGCGGCGAGGTGCGCGGCGTCGTCCACATGGCGGTCCAGTCGTCGGACACGGTGCTGACCGCCAAGCACATAACGCCCGAGTGCCGCGGCAAGGTCGTCGTCGGCGGGTCGCTGGTCGAGTACAGCGCAATCGAGGAGGCCGTCAAGCAGGGCGCCAAGGCGCTCATCGGCGGCGGCATCGAGGACGCGACCCTGCGCAAGTTCCTCGGCTACGACATCGGCGTCGCCATCACCGGCCAGGAGAAGAAGGGGCTCACGGTCGTGGCCACCGAGGGCTTCGGCCAGATGAACATGGCCCAGAAGACATTTGACCTGCTGAAGTCGCTCGAGGGCAAGATGGCATCGGTCAACGGCGCGACCCAGATCCGGGCCGGCGTCATCCGGCCGGAGGTGATCGTCCCGCTGGGCGACGACGTGCCCGAGGTCGTGGGCAGCGACGCCGAGGCCGGGCTCAGCCTCGGCATGCTCGTGCGCATCATCCGTCAGCCCCACTTCGGCGCCATCGGCAAGGTCGTCGGGCTGCCGGTCGACCTCGAGACGATCGAGACCGAGGCCAAGTGCCGCGTGCTCGAGGTCGAGGTGGACGGGGTCGGGCGGGTCCGGCTGCCGCGGGCAAACGTAGAGATCATCGAGGGCTGACACTTGACTACATTGCTGGCTGCATTGCTGATGCTGACGGCCGCCGACGGCACGCGCGTGCTCGGGTTCTCCAGCCTGCGGGTCGAGCCGGGCGTGCGCGAGGCCGGGATGGGCGGGGCCGGCGGCGCGGCGGCGTTCGGGCCGCAGGCCATCGCCTGGAACCCGTCGGCCAATGCCGGCGCGGAGGGTTTCTCCGCGACGGTCCACTACACGAACTGGCTGCTGGACATGCACCAGCAGTCGGTGTTCGTCGCGCGCAGCACGCCGGTGCTCAACGTCGGGCTGGGCGCGGTGAGTTTCTCGGCCGGGCAGTTCGAGTACCGTACCGACCCGACCGCGGAGCCGATCGGCACGTTCGAGCCGGTCGAGATGACGTTTTACCTGAACCTGGCGCGCCGCGTGGTCGAGCGCGTGGACGCCGGGATTACCGTCCGCTACTTCTACTCCCGGATAATGGCCGACGCCGCGACCGGGCTGGGCCTGGACGGCGGCGTGCGGGTGCGGCCGTGGCGCGCGCTGTCGCTGGGCGCGTCGGTGGTCGACTTCGGCCAGACGCTGACCTACGAGCGCGAGGTGTTCTGGCTGCCGACGCGCGGCCGGCTCGGGGTCGGCTACGACCTGACGCCGCTGGACCGCCTGCGCGTGACCGCCGCGGTCGACGGCGAATACTACTTCTACTCCGGCGAGCCCGGCGTCACGGCGGGCATTGAAGCCGCCTGGGACGAGCTTGTTCTTGTGCGGGCCGGCTACGATTTCCTCGGCGACGGACAGCGGCTGAGCGCCGGGCTGGGCCTGAAGCTCGGCCGGTTCCGCTTCGACTACGGCCTCGCGCCGCTGCGGCGCGACCTCGGGGTCGGGCACCGGCTGTCGCTGGGCTTCGGCTACTGACGCCGGGACACCACCCTGATGGCCGAGGGCTGGCTCGACTTCGAAGAACCGCTGGCGCAACTGCACGACCGCCGCGACGAGCTCGTCGCGCTCGGTTCGACCGAAGAGGCCCAGAAGGTCCAGGAGCAGATTCAGAAGCTCAAGGCCAGGCTCTACTCCGACCTCACGCCCTGGCAGCGGGTTCAGCTCGCGCGTCACCCGCGCCGGCCCTACACCGCCGATTACATCGCGCGGATGGTGACCGACTTCACCGAACTCCACGGCGACCGTGGCTTTGCCGACGACCCGGCGATAATCGCGGGCCTCGGCCGGATTGACGGGGTCGGGTTCGCCATCGTCGGGCACCAGAAGGGCCGCGACACCAAGGACAAGCTGCAGCGCAACTTCGGGATGCCCCATCCCGAGGGCTACCGCAAGGCGCTGCGGGTGATGGAACTGGCCGGCCGTTTCGGGCTGCCGATACTGGCGCTGGTCGACACGCCCGGCGCGTACCCGGGCGTCGGCGCCGAGGAGCGGGGACAGGGCGAGGCGATCGCCCGGAACCTGCGCGAGATGGCGGTGCTGCCGGTGCCGGTCATATCGGTCATCACCGGCGAGGGCGGCTCGGGCGGGGCGCTGGCCATCGCGGTCGGCAACCGAGTGCTGATGCAGGAGAACGCGGTCTACTCGGTCATCACGCCCGAGGGCTGCGCGTCCATCCTGTGGCGGGACGGCTCCAAGGCGGCCGAGGCGGCCAAGGTGATGCGGATGACCGCGGCCGAGATACTGAGCTTCGGCGTCATCGAGGCGGTCGTGCCCGAACCGGTCGGCGGCGCCCACCACGATTGGGCCGAGGCGGCCGGGCTGCTCCAGGCAGCCGTCATCGACCAACTGCGCGATTTGAAGACGATGAGCGCCGAGGACCTCGTCCGGACGCGCGTCGAGCGATTCGGGCGCATCGGCGTCCTCGGCTCGTGACCGAACCCTCCGCGCTCGATCCCGGCGGCGGGCAGTTCCGCTGCGGCTACGTCGCGATCGTCGGAAAACCCAACGTCGGCAAGTCGACCCTGACCAACGCGCTCGTCGGCCTGCGGGTGTCGATCGTCGCACCCCGGCCGCAGACGACCCGGCACCGCATACTCGGCATCATCTCCTCGCCTACCTACCAGGCGCTGCTCTTGGACACGCCCGGCCTGCTCGACCCGAAGTACCCGCTGCAGGAACACATGGCGCGCGAGATCGAGTCGGCACTGGCCGACGCCGACCTGTCGGTGGTGGTGTTCGACGCGACGGCGGCGGGCGAGCCGGACGAGTCGGCGCGCCGCTTCGCGGGCCGG
>JAWOHG010000162.1:0-10141 GCA_046485245.1 bacterium | reverse complement strand
GGCTGCGCTCGCGCTCGAGCATCTGCTTGATGTAGCTGTCGGCGTCGGAGCGCGCGAACACGACCTTCACGCCCGACCGGCTGTCGCCGCGCGTGCCGGCGAATCCGCGCCGGCCGTCGAACACGACGGTGACCGCGACGCGCCGGCCGGCCGCGTACCCGGCGAGCAGGCCGACCAGCCGGTCGCGGGCCAGCTCGAGGTCGCGCTCGACCAACGCCTTCAGCTCGGGGAGCTTGTGGACGAGGTTGTAGCCGTCGACTGCTAAACGCGGCCCCGCCACCGGCCTAGCCCACGGCGTTGACGATGATTATCGGGCAGGGCAGGGAGGCGAGGAACTCGTCGGGCAGCCGGTAGTTCGTCGCGGCCAGGCTCGCCGCGCTGAGGACGATGACGTCGCTGCCCGTGTTGTGCGCCAGCGTCTGGATGTCGCTCACGCCGCCCTCACGTGCCATCACCGACGAGCGGATGCCGGCCGTCTTGAACTCCTCCTCGAGACGGTAGAGGTCGTGCCAGCACTTGCGCTCGCGGTCCTCGCGCACGACGCGGTCGTGGGTCCGGCCCTCGGTGCGCACGGACGTGCCGCAGCCGATGGCGAATAACGCGCCCAGCAGCACGCTGCCGTCGACCTTGAGGGCGAGGTCCATGACCAGGTGTTTCTCTTCCTGGTTGTCGCTGACGATGTAGAGAATCTTGTTGAACATGCTTCAGAACTCCGTTTAGGGGGCCAGTTTCACCTGCAGGAGCAGCGCCACCGTGGCCACCGCCAGCGACACCGCCGTGACTATCGAGCCGTACGCGAGCCATTGGCCGAACTTCACCGACTTGCCCGCCGCCTTTTCGTAGACGCCGACCGCGACGAGGTTGGCGGTGGAGCCGATGGCCGTCAGGTTGCCGCCGAAGCAGCCGCCGAACAAGAGCGCCCACCACAGTATCGACGTATGGGGCAGGCCGGCCCGGGCGAGGTCCTTCACCACCGGCACCAGCGCCGCGACGATGGGCAGGTTGTCGACGAACCCCGACGTGATGCCGCTGAACCATAGCATCAGCACCGCGGTGACGCTCGTCACGCCGGTCGGTGTCGCGTTGGCGCCGGCCAAACCCCGCGACAGGTTGAGCATCACGTAACCGAGCTTGGCGGTCACGCCGGTGTACTCGAGGCAGGCCGCGTTGGCGAACAGGAACATGAAGAAGAGCAGGGTCCACCAGTCGATGCCACGCTCGATGAGCAGCCGGCCCTTTTCCTGCTCGAAGAAGACGATGAAGCCGACGACCATCAGGGCGACCGCCACGAGCACGGTGCCTTCGTGCAGGTGCAGCAGGACCTCGAGCCGGCGGTGCAGCGCGATGAGCCCGACGGTGATGATGAAGGTGATGACGCCGGTGCGCAGGCGGCCGAAGTCGATGTTCTCGGCCGAGCGCTCGAGGTCGCGCAGGTCGAGCTGGTAGCGTTTGCCGAAGAACTGCTTGCGGTACAGCAGCAGGCAGATGCCGGCCGTGATGACCGCCGCGACGGCCGAGACCGGCGTGGCCCAGCGCAGGAAGTCCTCGAAGCTCAGGCCGCCGGCGAACGCGATGTACACGCCGATGGGGTTGCCGACGAGCGTGATGGCGCTGCCGACGTTGGTCGCGAACACCAGGCACAGCAGGTACGGCACCAGCGGCGTGCTGGTCCGGCGCGACACCTCCAGCGCCAGGCCGAAGGTCACCAGTATCGCCGACACCTCGTCGGCGAACCCGCCCATCAGCACCGAGAAACCCATCAGCACCAGCAGCAGCAGCCACGGGATGCCGCGCACCTGCTGGATCGCCTTGGTCACGAGGTAGCGGAACACGCCGATGCTCTCCAGCCACCGCACGATGACCATCATCGACATTATGAAGAGAATGGTCGGGATGGACATGAACCGGACCGTCGTCTCGAGGTCCATCACGCCGGCGAAGAGCAGGATGCCCAGCGCCGCCGCCGCTATCGCCACCCGGAACCGCCAGAACAGCAGCGTCCCGAGCACCATACCGAGGAACAGCGTCACTGTAAGCTCCTGGCGGAACAGCCATTTCGGCTCCGAGAACCGTGCGTACTCCTCGCCCGCGTAGGCCCCGGTCGACGGCAGGACGACGCTCGGCAGCAGCCTCGACGCCAGCGCGAAGAGGAAGAACAGCGCCGCGCCGAACAGGAACAGCCGGGCGTTGCGGTCGAAGAAGTTGGCGTAGTGCGGGTTGACGATGGCGTGGGCGATGCCGGCCGGGCCGCGCGCCGCGAGCGCCGCCTTCTGCACCTCGGGCTGGTTCAGCGACCGGGCCAGCTCGGCCAGCAGTTCGATGTAGCGGTCGCGGTGCGCCTTGGGCGCGACGATGAAGACCACCAACCGCACCGGCTCCTCGTCAACCCCGCCCCAGTCCAGCCCCTTGCCCAGGCGGACTACGGCGACCGCCGGCTCGGCGATGCTCTCGACCAGGGCGTGGGGCAGGGCGAGCCCGTGGCCGACCCCGGTCGAGCCCTGGGCCTCGCGCCGCTCCAGCTCGGCGACGAGCGCCGCGGCATCGGGTACGACCCGCCGCTCGGCGAACTTGCGGGCCACGAACTCGAATACCTCGCGGTGGGACCCGGCGGCCGGCAGTTCGTAGGTGTGGTCGGGCCGGACGTAATCGGCAAGCCTCAATGTGCCTCCACTGTTAGCGCCTTGATGAGCGCGTCGGCGACGATGCGCAATTCGTCCGAGCGCAGCGTGCGGAAGTCGAGCACGTAGCAGTCGTGCTCGACCCGGCCGAACACGCTCGGCCGGTTGTGCCGCATCCTGCGGGCCAGCTCGTCGACGCTGATGTGTCTGGGTCGCACCGCCACGACCCGCGACTCGATGCTCTCGGTGGCCAATGACCCGCCGCCGATTTCCGACTTGCCGGCGCGCACCTCGAATTCGGCCTTGCCGGCGAGCTTGTCTTTCACCCGGCGCACGAGCGACCGGGCCTCACGCTGCATCACCGCCACGGGCTTGAGCATTATCCTGAAGAGCGCGTGCTCGCGCACCGCCCGCTCCTCGTCGAGGAACAGCATCAGCGTGCGCTCCAGCACGGCGTAGGTCAGCTTGCCGCAGCGCAGGACGCGGGTCAGCGGGTGCTTCTTCATCGCATCGACGGACTGCTTCTTGCCGACGATGATGCCGTCCTGGGGGCCGCCGATGAGCTTGTCGCCGGAGAAGCAGGCGACGTCGGCCCCGGCCGCGATGGACTCCTGCACCAGCGGCTCGCGCGGCAGGCCGTACCTGGCCAGGTCGACGAGCGCCCCGGACCCGAGGTCGTCCACGACGGGGAGCTTGAACTCCCGCGCCAGCGCGACGAGCCCTTCCAGGCCGACTTCCTTGGTGAACCCGGCGATGCGGTAGTTGGAGGTGTGCACGCGCAGCAGCAGCGCGGTGTCGGCGGTTATCGCACCGCGGTAGTCGCGCAGGTGCGTCCGGTTGGTGGTGCCGACCTCGACCATCCGGCAGCCGCTCTGCAGCATCACGTCCGGGATGCGGAAACTGCCGCCGATTTCGATGAGCTGGCCGCGCGACACGATGACCTCGCGGCCCTTGGCCAGCGTGCTCAGGATGAGCATCGTCGCGGCGCAGTTGTTGTTGACGACCAGCGCCGCCTCGGCCCCGGTCAGCTCGCAGAGCAGCGGCTCGATGTGGCTGTAGCGGTTGCCCCGCCGGCCGGTTTCGAGGTCGATCTCCAGGCTGCAGAAGTTCTCGCCGACCTCGGCCAGGGCCTCGTGCGCCGCGTCCGACAGCGGCACCCGCCCGAGCCCGGTGTGCAGGACCACGCCCAGACCGTTGATTGCCCGGGCCAGGGTCGGCCGCGCCTCGCGCGCGAGCCGCAGTTTCAGTTCGGCGATGTCGAACCCCTCGCCGCCGCGCTCGAGCCGCGCGCGCACGTCGTCGAGGTAGCGCCGGACAGCGCGCGTCGCCATCCGCCGGTGCACCGAGGCGAGCGATGAGGCCAGCCGTTCGTCCGAGAGCAGCCGGTCGACCGAGGGCAGCTCGCGCAGCTTCGCCTGCCGGTCCGTCTCCGGCTTGGGCGCCTTGGTGTCTTTCACGTCTCTGTGGTCATCCAAGGCTCAATGGCAGAGCTGCTCTCGGACAAAGGTCGCCCGCCGCTCGTCCCGGTCGTGCGCGCCGAGCGTCTCGCCCAGCACCGCCTGCAGGTTCGCCGGCCGGATGAGCACCAGCAGCCGCGAGACCCGCGCCAATGTCAGTTCGTTGACGATGCCGAGCGCGATGCCCAGCCGCACCGTCGCCAGCAGGTTGACCGCCTCGTGCGACGTGAGCACGCGCGCGCCGCGCAGCAGCGCCAGCGAGCGGAACACCTTGTCTTCGACCTCGACCCGGGCGTTGTGCATCAGGTACTCGCGCGCCCCGCGCTCGTGGCCGATCATCTCGCGCACCGCCGCGCTCACGGTCTCGACGACCTCGCTCTCGGTCACGCCGACCGTCCTCTGGTTGGAGACCTGGAAGAAGTTGCCCCGCGTCTCCGAGCCCTCGCCGTGCAGCCCGCGCACCACGAGCCCGACGTTCACCGCGCCGCGCAGGGTCTTCTCGATGTCGCGGGTGAGCACCAGCGCCGGCAGGTGCACCAGCGCCGAGGCGCGCATCGCCGTTCCCAGGTTCGACAGGCAGGCGGTGAGGAACCCGAACGCAGGGGAGAAGGCGTACTGCAGTTCGGCCTCGAGCCGCTCGTCCATCGCCGCGGCCGCGCCGAACGCGGCCGGGAAGTCCAGGCCCGACGCCAGCGCGCCGAACCGCAGGTGGTCCTCCTCGTTGACCATCAGGCTGAACGATTCGTCGTCGGAAACCCACAGTCCACGCCGCGCGCTCGACGCGCAGAAGTCGGGCGAGGCGAGGTGGCGCTCGACCAGGTAGGTGCAGCGCTCCGGGGTGAGCAGTTCGTCGTCGACGAACCGGCCGCCCGCGCCCGAGTTCTCCAGGGCCCAGCGCGCCGCCTCGACGACCCGTTCCTGGCCGCGCGCGTCGGCGTGCGCCGTGAACGGCAGGTCAGCGAGGTTGCGCGCGAACCGGACCCGCGACGACACGACCGCGTCGGATTCCGGACCGGTGCCGTCGAGCCAGCGGCCGACTTCAGTCGCCGGTTTCATCCTCGGCCCGCTTGAGCTGGTCGCGCAGCGCCGCCGCCTTCTCGTAATCTTCGGTGGTCACCGCGACCGACAGCGCGTCCTTCAGCTGCAGGAGGTTCAGCTTCTGCTGGGCGAGCTTGCGCCCGGCGCTCGGCGTCTTGCCGACGTGCTGGACCGCGCCGTGCAGCCGCCGGACGATGGGCAGCAGCCGCTCGCGGAACGCGGCGTAGCAGTCGGCGCAGCCCAGTTGTCCTTTGCGCTTGAAGTCGGCGAAACTCAGGCCGCAGGCCGGGCACTTCGCGGCCTCGTCCGACTCCTCGACCCGCTCGCGCAGGTCGGCTAGCACCGCGGTCGCGTCGGAGCGGATTTCCCGCGCCTCGGCCAGGCCGCGCGCCTGCGCGCAGGCGGAGCAGACCTCGATTTCGCTGGCGGTACCGTCCTTGGCCAGTTGCCGGACT
Organism: bacterium; assembly: GCA_046485245.1. Lineage (GTDB taxonomy): Bacteria > Hydrothermota > Tepidihabitantia > Tepidihabitantales > Tepidihabitantaceae > CBFGJX01. Next base: position 4,573 of record JAWOHG010000162.1, on the reverse strand, counting down.
TTCATCACCGCGTCGTTCCTGCCGCAGATGTCACACGGCTTCATCTTGGAGTTTGCCCTCGGTCAGCCGCAGCCGGCGCGTCGCCCGTTCGGCCACGCCCGGGTTGTGGGTCACTACCACCGTCGTCATGCCGCGCTCCGCGCTCATCCGGACGAAGACGTCGACCATGTGGGCACCGGACGCGGCGTCGAGGTTGCCGGTCGGCTCGTCGGCCAGTATGACCGCCGGCCGCATCACCAGCGCGCGGGCGAGCGCCACGCGGGCCTTCTCGCCGCCGGACAGCTCGGCCGGCCGGTGCTTCAGCCGGGTCGTGAACCCGACGTCGCGCAGGGTCTCGTGCGCCTTCTCCAGCGCCTCGGCCCGCCCCATCCCGTTGATGAGCAGCGGCATCGCGGCGTTCTCCAGCACGTCGAACTCGGAGAGCAGGTGGTGGAACTGGAACACGAACCCGACTTTGCGGTTGCGCAGGCCCGGCAATTGCTCATCAGGATAGCCGAAGATGTCAATGGAATCAAGCAGCACCCGGCCGCGCGTCGGCCGGTCCAGGCCGCCGAGGATGTGCAGCAGCGTCGATTTGCCCGTGCCCGACGGCCCGACGATGGCGACCATTTCGCCCGCTCGTACCGCGATGTCGGCCCCGCGCAGGACCTCGAGCCGCTCCGACCCGGTCTCGAACACGCGCCACAGCCCCTCGCCGACCAGCACATTGCCGGACCCGGGCAGGGTCTGGGGTCCCGGGTCACGGGTCACGGGTTCGGGCCCGGCACCCGTTGCCCTTTCCCCTTTACCCTTGCCCGGCTCACTCATATCTTATCGCCTCGACCGGCTCGAGCCGGGCCGCGTGCCGCGCCGGGTAGATCGTCGCCACGAAGGATATCACCAGCGCCGCGGCGCAGACCAAAACGAAGTCGCTCCACATCATCTCGACCGGCAGGTTCTTGACGAAGTAGACGTCACCGGGCAGGGAAATCAGCCGGTACTTGTTCAACAGCCACGACACGGTGAACCCGAACAGCGCGCCGAGGCCCGTGCCGGTCAGTCCGATGATGCCGCCGGTGTAGATGAAGATGCGGGTGACCGCCGCGGGCGCGCAGCCGATGGCCTTGAGGATGCCGATTTCCCGGGTCTTGCGCATCACCATCATCGTCAGCATCCCGATGATGTTGAACGCCGCGACCAGCACGATCAGCACCAGCACGATGAAGGTCACGACTTTCTCCAGCTTGAGCGCGGTGAACAGGTTGCGGTTCTGCGCCACCCAGTCGGTCGCGCGGTACGGGTAGCCCAGTTCGGCGTTGATGCGCCGGGAGATGCGCTGCGCGGCGTAGACGTCGCGCACCCGCACCTCAAACCCGGTTATCATCCCCGGCATCCCGAGGAACCGCTGGATTTCGCTAAGCGACAGGTAGATGAACGACGCGTTGTACTCGTACATCCCGGCGTCGAAGATGCCGTTCACGCGGTAGGAGCGCGTGCGCGGGTAGTAACCCAGCGGCGTCGCGGTGCCGCCGAACGGCGAGGCCAGGGTCACCGCGTCGCCCACGCTCAGGCCCAAAACCCGGGCCAGTTCGATGCCCAGCACCACGCCCGACGAATCGAAGCCGAACTCGCCCTCGACCACGCTTGCGGCGATGTCGGTCACCTGCCGTTCGCGCTCGGGGTCGATGCCGCGGATGACCACGCCCTCGACGCCGTTCTCGGTCTTCACCAGGGTCTTGGCGTAGGCGAACGGCGCCACGCTCTGCACGCCCGGCACCGCGGCGAGCAGCGCCTCGAGAGTGTCGGCCGGCCCGGCATAGCCCAGCGCGGCGTAGGAGTATTGCGTCACCACGACGTGCGGGGTCGAGCCGAGTATCCGGTCGCGCAGTTCCTTGTGGAAGCCGTTCTCGACCGACAGCACGATGATGATGGCGGCGACCCCGACGAACACGCCGCCGATGGCTATCGCCGAGATGCCGGACAGGCTGCGCCGGCTCCGGCCGCGCAGGTAGCGCCGGGCCATGAACAACTCAAAGCGCACGAAAGAGAATCTCCGATCGCCGATTTGCGATTCCCGATCTGCCGTGGCCGGTCGGGCTATCGACAATCGGCATTCGACAATCGGCAATCATCGACCGGCGCATCCCGGTCTACGCCCCGCCCTCGCTCGTCGGCCGCAGTTGCGGGAAGAAGATGACGTCGCGGATGGTCTGGCTGCCGGTGAGGAGCATCACCATCCGGTCGATGCCCAGGCCCAGTCCGCCGGTCGGCGGCATCCCGTACTCCAGCGCCGCGCAGAAGTCCTCGTCCACCGTCGCGAACTCCTCGTTCGCCTTCACGCCGTCCTCGAACCGAGAGCGCTGCTCCAGGGGGTCGTTGAGCTCCGAGAAAGCGTTGCCCAGTTCCATCCCGCAGACCACCGGCTCGAACCGCTCGACCAGTTCGGGGTTGTCGCGATGAGTCTTGGCCAGGGGTGTCGTCACCTTCGGGTGGTCCATCACGAAGGTCGGGTCGATGATGTGGTCCTGTATCAGCTCCGAGAACAGCTTGTCCAGGAGTTTCGACTGCGAGATGTCGTCGGCGAACTGCACGTTGAACCGGGCCGCGACCTTCTTCAGCATCGGCAGCGACAGCTTCATCGGGTCGGCCTCGATTCGCTCGGCCAGCGTGTCGACGAACTTCAGCCGGCGCCAGTGCCCGAGGTCGACCTTGTGGTCGCCGAACTCGACCTCGGTCGTGCCGTGCAGCTCCATCGCGAGGTGGCGGAACAGCTCCTCGACCAGCGCCATCACATCGTTGTAGTCGGCGTAGGCCCAGTACAGCTCCATCTGGGTGAACTCGGGGTTGTGGGTGCGGTCCAGCCCCTCGTTGCGGAAGTCCTTGCCGATCTCGTACACCTTGTCCAGCCCGCCGACGATCAGCCGCTTCAGGTACAGCTCGTCGGAGATGCGCAGGAACATCTTCTGCTCCAGCACGTTGTAGTGGGTCTCGAACGGCTGGGCCGCGGCCCCGCCGTAAATCGGCTGCAGCGTCGGCGTCTCGACCTCGACGAACCCGCGGCTGTCGAGGAACCGGCGCACCAGGCTGACGATGCGCGTGCGCGCCAGCAGGACTCTCTTCGCGTCGGCGTTGACCAAGAGGTCGACGTAGCGCTGGCGGTAGCGCGTCTCCACGTCCTTCAGCCCGTGGAATTTCTCGGGCAGGGGCCGCAGCGACTTGGCCAAGAGGACCAGTTCCTGCACCTGCACGGTCATTTCACCGGTCTTGGTGCGAAAGAGCGTGCCGCGCGCCCCGACGAAGTCGCCGAGGTCCAACAGGCCCAGGCGAGCGAACGCCTCCTCGCCCAGCGCGTCCTTGCGCAGGTAGAGCTGGATCCGGCCCGAGTCGTCCTGGATGTGGCCGAACTGGGTCTTGCCGTGCTCGCGCCGCGACATCAGCCGGCCGGCCACGCGCACCTCGGTCCCGGCGGCCGACAGCGCCTCGAACTGCTCGATTGCCTGCGCCGTCGAGTGCGTGCGCGGCCACGACGCGAGGTACGTGCCAATGCCCGCCTCGCGCAGCTTCGCGAGCTTGCCGAGGCGGATTTCCCGGTCGTTGCCGCTTTGCTGGGTGGGTTCGTGTTGTGGAGATTCTGCCATCGGCGCAAACTATATCCGCCCGCCCCGCCAAGTCAATTGGCCGGCCCGGGCCCTTTACACTTCTCCGACGCGCCTTATAATCGGACGATGGGCGTCACTCGGATGGTTGTAGCTACGATGCTTCTGGCGGTCCTCGGCTGGGCTGTCACCTTTGAGGTCCGCTGGCCGCCGCCCATCGGCGGCAACCCGCGCTCACTCTATCGACTGGCCGACGGCGGCTACATCGTCTGCGGCAGGGGTTCGCGACAACCGAACACCCCGTTAGTTATCCTCATTCGGACAGACTCACTGGGCGACACTACTTGGACACGTGAGCTCACCGGGTACTACGACGGCTACGCCAGCCCGACCGGAGGCGGGTACATCACTACAGTGGGCACGCAGCGCGACTCGGGTCACTCCTATCTCGGGCTCAACCGCATCAGCCTGACCAACGACACCGTGCTCTACTCCCGGCTGCCGCTCGACATCGCCGCAATGACGTGCATGGCGCCCACGCGGGACAGCGGCGTGGTCATCGGCACCTGGATGATGCGCGGCACGGTCACCAAGCTGGATGCCGTTGGGCAGGTCCAGTGGAGCACGCGGGTCGGCCCGACCTACACCGCCGAGTCGCGCAGCATCCACCAGACGCGCAACGGCGGGTACTTGATGGTCGGCTCGCACGAAGACTCGATTGGACGATGGCAGTTCTTCGCGGCCGGGCTGGACTCGGCCGGTCGCGAGCTCTGGTTCCGAATCGGGGTCGAAGACTCGCTTGGCATTTCAGGGGGCGCCGTACTGCAGATGCCCGATGGGAGAGCTGTCGCCGCAGGCGTTGGACTGGACACCGTGATGAACACCCTGGTCGCTGCGACCGTGACGTTTGACTCAGGCGGGTCGGTGTCCGACCACCGAATCTACCCCAACGGCGACTCGTTGGACGTGTTCATCCATGACGTGGCGCTGACGCACGA